>CAZUVW010000051.1:0-15264 GCA_964623875.1 uncultured Gaiellales bacterium | reverse complement strand
TCGGCCTGGCGGCGCCACGCGTCGGCGACGTTCTCGAGTGGCACCCGCTCGACCTCGAGCACGATCTCGCCGGCGACGGCGTGCCCGACCAGCCGGCGGTAGTGCGCGGCGAGCTCGTCCGCAGGCGCCGCGAAGTTCGTGTGCCCGAGGATCGAGATGCTCTTGAAGCGCACTGCGGCCGAGGCGATCTCGGACGTCGCGCCTGCGGACTGGCCGAGGTTGACGAGCGTCGCCCAGGGAACGGCGGCCTCGATCGCGGCCGCTGCCGGCGCGCCCCAGAGCGGATCGAAGACGTAGCTCGGTCCGCTTCCGTGGAACGCCGCCTTGAACGCGCCGACGAGGTCGTCGCCCGCCGTCAGGTCGACCGCCTCGTCCGCCCCGAGCTCGAGCGCTCGCTCGAGCCCCGCACGGCTGCGGCCCGCGGCGACCACGCGGCCCGCGCCGAGCAGCTTCGCGGCCTGGACGGCGACGAGACCGACGGAGCCGGTCGCGCCGAGCACGAGGACGTCCTCGCCGCCGGTGAGCGGTGCGCGCCACGCGAACGGCAGCCAGCCGGCGAGCCCGGCGATGCCGAGCGCGGCGGCGAGCGCCGGGTCGGCGCCGTCGGGCACCTCGACGGCGTTGGCGTCGCCGATCGCGACGCGCTCGGCCATCGCGCCGTCGCGCGTCCTGCCGAGGCTGCCGCCGAAGACCCACACGAGTCGCCCCTCCGCGGTGCGACCGACCGCTTCGCAGCCGGGGACGTACGGCAGCTCCGGGTGGCCCGTGGCGAGCACGCCTCGGGAGACGGCGAGATCGATCGGGTTGAGCGGCGCCGCGACCACCTCGAGGACGTCGCCGTCGGGATCGTCCACCTCCCCCGTCTCGGGTGGGGCGCCCAGCTCCCTGACCACCGCTGCTCTCATGCCGGGTCAGCCTATCCCGTTGAGACCCCCGGGGACAGCCGCACGGCGTGCGCCCGGGTACGATCGGCACCACCGGAGCGAGCGAAGGAGCGGGCACATGGCCACCATCGAGACCAACCCCAACCTCGGCGCGGAGATCGTCGCCGACGCGAAGGAGTACGTCCTCTACTCGTGGTCGGTCCCGAGCCAGGTCAACCCGATCCCCGTCGCGGGAGCGGAGGGCCGCCACTTCTGGGACTACGACGGCAAGCGGTATCTCGACTTCGCCTCGCAGCTGGTCAACGTCAACATCGGGCACCAGCACCCGAAGATCATCCAGGCGATCAAGGACCAGGCCGATCAGCTCTGCACGATCGGCCCTCCGATGGCGAACGAGTCGCGCTCACGGCTCGGTCGGATGCTCGCCGAGGTGACGCCGGGCGACCTCTCCGTCTCGTTCTTCACGAACGGGGGCGCAGAGGCCAACGAGAACGCGGTCAAGCTCGCGCGCCTCGCGACGGGCCGCCACAAGATCATCGCGCGGTACCGCTCGTACCACGGCGCGACGAACGGCGCCGTGACGCTGACCGGCGACCCGCGCCGCTGGGCGGTCGAGCCCGGGATGCCCGGGGTCGTGCGGATGCTCGATCCCTACACGTACCGCTGCCCCGCCGGGCATCCCGATCCGTGCCCCGTGTGCACGGGCGCGCCGCACCTGGAGGAGATCCTCGAGTACGAGGGCGCGCACACCGTCGCGGCCGTGATCCTGGAGACCGTCACGGGCACGAACGGGATCATCCCGCCGCCCGACGGCTACCTGCGGGCGATCCGCGAGGTCTGCGATCGCCACGGCATCCTCCTCATCCTCGACGAGGTGATGGCCGGGTTCGGGCGCACGGGCAGGTGGTTCGCCTGCGAGCACTGGGACGTCGTGCCCGACATCCTCACGGTCGCCAAGGGGATCAACTCCGGCTACGTGCCGCTCGGCGCGATGATCGCGCGCGGGGAGATCGTCGACCGGGTGCGCGACCGCTTCTTCCCCGGCGGCCTGACGTACGCCGGGCACCCGCTCGCCTGCGCGTCGGCGGTCGCGTCGATCGAGGCCTTCCGCGAGGAGGGCGTCGTCGAGAACGCGGCGGCGATGGGCGACTGGTTCTGCGAGGCGCTCGACGGCTTGCGACGGCGTCATCCCTCGATCGGCGACGTCCGCGGCCGCGGCTGCTTCTGGGGGCTCGAGCTCGTCAAGGACCGCTCTACGAAGGAGATGCTCGTCCCGTTCAACGCCTCGGGTGAGGCTGCCGCGCCGGTGGCCCGGCTCGCGAAGGCGGCGCTGGAGCGGGGCCTGTACCTGATGACGCACTGGAACGTGGTGATGGTCGTGCCGCCGCTGACGGTCACGCGTGAGGAGGCCGAGGAGGGGGTCGCGATCCTCGACGAGGTGCTGACGATCGCGGACGAGCACGTCGTCTGAGCCGCGAGCGCCTGGTCAGCCGACGAAGTCGGCCACGGCCTCGACGACCTCCGGCAGCGCGTCCCACAGCACCGTGTGCCCGGCGGGCACGCTGACCGTCTCGAGGGCGTCCCCGAGCGTCGCCCGCAGCGTCTCGGCGATCGCGTCGGCGGGCAGGTAGCTCGAGGCGCCGGTGACCAGGAGCGTCGGCGCGCGCAGCGTCGCGAGCGACGGCAGCGGCTCTGCGAGCGCGGCGTAGGTCGCGACCACCGCGGACTGGACGAACCGGTACGCGAGCCGGCCGTCGGGGTCGCGCACGACGTGCTCCTCCAGCTCCTGGGCGACCAGCGAGCGCGGCGCGCTCTCGAGCATGCTGTCGCGGAAGCGGCCGTCGACGAGCTCGTCGAACGTTGCGTACGTCTTCCTCGTCCGCGCGTCCTCGGCGAAGAAGAGCAGCGCCTCCGCGCGACCGGTGACGAGGGCTGGGTCGAGCAGCACCAGCTGCTCCACGAGCTCGGGACGCTCGCAGGCGATCTCGGCCGCGAGCCGCCCGCCGAGCGAGTGGCCGATCCAGACCGCCGGGGTCTCGCCCACGCTCGCGAGCACGGCCTCGCGCTGCGCGCGGAGCGACCAGGGCGGCTCGGACGGCGAGCGCCCGTGGCCGAGGAGGTCGGGTGCGAGAACGCGGCGCTCGGGGAGCGCCTGCTCTGCGAGCGGTCGGAAGTGGCCGCCCCAGCCCGTCACGCCATGGAGGCAGACGACACGCGGTGCCTCCACCGGGCCCCAGGTGTGGACGTGGAGCGTCCGGCTCACTCGGCCGGGACCGCTTCGAGCGAGCCCTCGACGAGCTCCGTCCGCCGCGTGTCGGCGTCCTTCACGAGGCTCCAGACGACCGTGCCCGCCGCATCGATCAGGAACGTGCCCCGGACGGGGGTTCCGGCCTCCTCGTCGAACACGCCGTAGGCCCTCGCGGCCGCCCCGTGCGGCCAGAAGTCGCTCGCGAACGTGTACTCGGCGCCGAGCTGGGCGCGCCACGCCTGCCGGGCGGCAGAGGTGTCGCAGGAGACGAACACGACCTCCGTGTTCGCGTTGCGGAAGGCGTCGAGGTTCTCCTGGAGGTCGAGCGCCTCCTCCTCGCAGAGCGGCGTGAAGGCGAGGGGGTGGAACACGAGCAGGACGTTGCACCGGCCGCGGAAGTCGGAGAGACGGACGCGGTCGGGCCACGCTCCTTCGAGATCGAACTCGGGTGCGGTGTCACCCGTCCGTATCGTCACGCCCTGCCTCCTGCGTCGTCGCTTCCCTCGCCGACGGACGATAGTAGGACCGACCTCGCAGCCTCTCGGGGAGGTGATCGACGGACGAGCGCTCCGGATCGTCGTGCGGCGAGACGTACCCGCCGTGGCCGCGTTCCGTGGCGCCGCGGTAGTGCGCGTCGCGCAGGGCGGGTGGCGGCGGCTCGATCCCCTCGCGACGCACGTCGGCCCGGGCGGACCAGATCGCGCGGGCGACGGCCGCCGACTTCGGCGCTCGTGCGACGTGGATCGCGGCCTGGGCGAGTGCGAGCTGGGCCTCGGGAAGGCCGACGTGCTCGACCGCCTGCGCCGCGGCGACCGCCACGACCAGTGCCTGGGGATCGGCGTCGCCGACGTCCTCGCTCGCGGCGATCACGATCCGGCGGGCGAGGAAGCGCGGGTCCTCGCCGCCCTCCAGCATCGCCGCCAGGTAGTAGACCGCGGCATCGGGGTCGCTGCCCCGCATCGACTTGATCAGCGCCGAGGCGAGGTCGTAGTGCCGGTCGCCCGCCCGGTCGGCGCGCAGCGGTCGCTTGCGGGCGGCGTCCTCGACGTGCTCGGGCGCGAGCTCCACGCCGGCCGCACGGGCCGTCCACACGGCGAGCTCCAGCGTCTGCAGCGCGGTGCGCGCGTCCCCACCGGCGCGCACGACGAGCGCGTCGGCAACGCTCGCAGGGAGCTCGGCGTCGAGCTCCCTCGCTCCGCGCCGGAGCACGACGCGCAGGTCGTCGTCGCCGAGCGGCTCGAGCTCGACGACGGCGCACCGGGAGAGCAGGGCCTGGTTGACCTCGAAGTAGGGGTTCTCGGTGGTGGCGCCGATCAGCGTCACGAGGCCCTCCTCCACGGCGTGGAGCACCGAGTCCTGCTGGCGCTTGTCGAAGCGGTGGATCTCGTCGATGAACAGCAGCGTGCGCTCCCCCCGGCCGCCGAGCCGCTCACGCGCGCGCAGCAGCACCTGGCGCACGTCGTCGACGCGCGCCGACACCGCGGACAGCTCCTCGAAGGCGCAGTCGGTCGTCTCCGCGACGATGCGCGCGATCGTCGTCTTCCCGACGCCGGGCGGCCCGTGCAGGATCATCGACGGGGCACGACCTGCCTCGATCGCGCGTCGCAGCGCCGAGCCCTCGCCGAGCACGTGCTGCTGGCCGACGAGCTCGTCGAGCGCCCGCGGACGGATCCGCTGGGGGAGCGGTGCCTGCGCGGCTGCGCGGCCCGCAGCCGCATCGGCGAAGAGGTCGCCCACGGCCCGCAGTATGCTCCGCGCCATGGCCGAGCGCCCCGAGGAGGACGTCGCGCCGCCCACCCGGGGTGTCGGACCGGCATGAGCCTCCGCGCGGAGGCGACCGAGCTCCTCCGCGAGCTCCTCCGGATCGACACCGTCAACCCGCCGGGCAACGAGACCCTGGCCGCGGAGGCGATCCGCACCTATCTCGCTCGACACGGCGTCGCGTCCCGCCTCCTCGCACGGGAGCCGCATCGTGCGAACCTCGTCGCACGGATTCCCGGTGGGGCCGGCCCGAGCCTCATGCTGACGGGTCACACCGACACGGTGCTCGCGCAGGCGGACTCGTGGACGCGCGGGCCCTGGTCGGGCGACCTCGTGGACGGTGAGGTCTGGGGCAGGGGCGCGCTCGACATGAAGGGTCACGTGGCGGCCGCGACCGTCGCTTTCGCGTCGCTCGCGGAGGAGCGGGTCGAGCTTCCGGGAGACCTCGTGCTGCTCGTCGTCGCCGACGAGGAGGTCGGGAACGACTACGGGATGTCCTGGCTCGCGCGAGAGCACCCCGACGTCGCCCGCACCGACTGGGCCGTCAACGAGGGAGGCGGCGAGCGCTGCGTGCTCGGCGACCGCGTCCTGTACCTCTGCTCCGTCGGCGAGAAGATGACTGCGCCGTTCCGGATCCGCCTGCGGGGTCGCAGCGGTCACGCGTCGGACCCGTTCACCGCGGACAACGCGCTGCTCAAGGCCGGCCCCGTGCTCGACGCGCTCGCGCGCCTCGAGCCACCGCGGCGACTGATCCCCGAGGTGGCGGCGTTCCTGGACGTCGTGCTCGGCGAGGTGCCGCCGCTCGAGACGGCGCTCGAGCGAGTCACCGCTCTCGACCCGCTCGCCGGCGAGCTGCTCGCCCCGCTCCTCGGCGTCACGCTCTCGCCCACGATGATCGACGCCTCGCGTCAGCGCAACGTGATCCCGGCCGAGTGCGTGGTCGAGGTCGACTGTCGTCTGCTCCCGGGATCGAGCCTCGCCGAGGTCGAGGCGCTGCTGCGTGCGGGGATCCCGGGATCATGGGACCTGGAGTGGCTCGAGCAGGAGCACGTCGGAGGGACCAGCTCGCCGATCGAGACGCCGCTCTGGGCAGCGCTCGAGGCTTGGGTCGAAGGGCTCGAGCCGGGTGCGCGCCTGGCGCCGATCTGCGGCGCCGGGTTCACCGACAGCCACTACCTGCGCGCGGCGTTCGGCACCGTCGCCTACGGCTTCTTCCCGCTCAAGGCGATGGAGCTCGACCTCGCAGCCCGGCTCGTCCACTCCGACGACGAGCGGATCGCCGTGGACGACCTCGCGCTGGGCGTCGACGTGTTCCGTCAGCTCGCGCTCGCACCGCGATAGCGCCGCGGTAGGTCGCGGCGCTGGCAAGCCCGGCCCCTACGACGAGGACGAGGCGGGCTTCTCGTGGTGCCCGCCGAACTCCTTGCGCATCGCGGACAGCGCCCTGTTGGCGAAGTCGTCCTCCCCGCGCGAGGTGAAGCGAGAGTAGAGCGCTGCCGTGAGCACCGGGGTCGGCGTGCCGGTGTCGATTGCCGCGATCGACGTCCAGCGACCCTCGCCCGAGTCGGACACCCTGCCCGCGAACCCGTCCAGCTCCGGCGATGCGTGGAGCGCAGCCGCCGTCAGGTCGAGGAGCCACGAGGACACGACGCTGCCGCGCCGCCAGAGCTCGGCGACCGCCGCGACGTCGAGGTCGTAGCGGTAGTGCTCGGGCTCGTCGAGCGGCGCGGTCTCGGCGTCCTGGTCGCGGGCGACGGCGCCGCCGTTGGCGTGGTGGAGGAGGTTCAGGCCCTCGGCGTAGGCGGCCATCAACCCGTACTCGATCCCGTTGTGCACCATCTTCACGAAGTGGCCCGCCCCCGCCGGCCCGCAGTGCAGCCAACCGTGCTCCTCGGGCGCAGGGGGGCCGCCGCGACCCGGCGTGCGCGTCGCCGCGGCGACGCCCGGGGCGAGGGTCGTGAGCAGCGGAGCGAGCCGCCCGACGGCCTCCGGCTCGCCGCCGAGCATCAGGCAGTAGCCGCGCTCGAGCCCGAAGACCCCTCCGCTCGTGCCGCAGTCGACGTAGTGGATGCCCTTCTCCGACAGCGCAGCAGCACGACGGATGTCGTCGTGGTAGCGGGTGTTGCCACCGTCCACGATCGTGTCGCCGGGCTCGAGCGCATCGCCCAGCGCTGCGACGGTGCGCTCGGTGATCGCACCGGCCGGGACCATCACCCACACGGCGCGCGGCGGGGTGAGCGCCGCGACGAGCTGCTCGACCGTCGCGCAGCCGGTCATGCCCTCCGCCACGAGCGCGGCGACGGCGTCGGCGCTGACGTCCGTGCCGGCGCAGCGGTGGCCGTCCCTGAGGAGCCGTCGCACGATGTTCCCGCCCATCCGCCCGAGGCCCACCATGCCGAGCTCCATGGGGCTGTCCGTCGCCATCGCTCCTCCCGTCGGGCCGTCTAGAGTGACCTCCGAGTCTACGAGACCGCGCCCGCGTCACGGCGCGCCCACCGTGCCGACACCCCTGGCAGACAGCCTCGCGTGGCAAGCGCTCCGGCGGCACCACGCCGACGTGGCCGATCTGCACCTGCGGGAGCTGTTCGCGGCCGATCCGGGCCGGGTCGAGCGGCTGACGCACAGCGCGGCCGGGATCCACGCCGACCTCTCGAAGCACCGGGTGACGGCCGAGACGATCGACTTGCTGCTCGCGCTCGCTGTCGAGCGAGGCGTGGAGGCGCGCCGGGAGGCGATGTTCTCCGGTGCGCACGTCAACGTCACCGAGGATCGTGCGGCGCTCCACGTCGCGCTGCGCATGCCGCGCGGTCGCTCGCTCGTCGTCGACGGCCGTGACGTCGTCCGCGACGTCCACGAGGTGCTCGACCGGATGGCGCAGCTCGCGGACGCGGTGCGCAGCGGAGCGTGGAGAGGGGCGACCGGGCGGCCGATCCGCAACGTCGTGAACGTCGGCATCGGGGGCTCGGATCTCGGGCCCGCGATGGCCTACGACGCGCTGCGCGCCCACTCGAGGCGCGACCTGACGTTCCGATTCGTGTCGAACGTGGACGGGACGGACGTCGTCGAGGCGCTTCGCGACCTCGACCCCGCCGAGACGCTGGCGGTCGTCGTCTCGAAGACCTTCACGACGGCGGAGACGATGGCCAACGCGCGCGCCGTGCGCGCCTGGCTCGACGACGCGCTCGGCGAGGACGCCGTCCCGCGGCACGTCGTCGCCGTCTCCACCAACCTCGAGGCGGTCGCGTCGTTCGGGATCGACCCGGCCAACGCCCTCGGCTTCTGGGACTGGGTGGGCGGGCGCTACTCGCTGGGGTCGGCCGTCGGGCTCTCCACGATGCTCGCGATCGGCCCCGCCGGCTTCCGCGCCATGCTCGACGGCTTCCATGCCGTCGACGAGCACTTCCGCACCGCCCCCCTGGCCGAGAACCTCCCGGTGCTGATGGGTCTGCTCGGAGTGTGGTACCGGGGCTGCTTCGGTGCCCAGACGCACGCGGTGCTGCCCTACGACGCGTACCTGCGTCGCCTCCCGGCCTACCTCCAGCAGCTCGTGATGGAGTCGAACGGGAAGCGCGTGACGGTCGACGGCGCGCCGGTCGGCGTCGAGACGGCGCCGATCCTCTGGGGCGAGCCCGGGACGAACGGGCAGCACAGCTTCCACCAGCTCCTGCACCAGGGCACGACGCTCGTCCCCTGCGACCTGATCGCCTTCGCGCGGCCCTCGCATCCGCTCGGCGACCACCACGACCAGCTCGTCGCGAACATGCTCGCACAGGCCGAGGCGCTCGCGTTCGGGCGCACGGCCGACGAGCTCCGGGCCGAGGGCGTGGCGGACGAGCTCGTGCCGCACAAGGTGATGCCCGGCAACCGACCCACGACGACGCTGCTCCTCGAGCGCCTCGACCCGTTCGGGCTGGGCTCGCTGATCGCCCTGTACGAGCACGTCACCTTCACGCAGGGGGCGCTCTGGGACGTCGACTCCTTCGACCAGTGGGGGGTCGAGCTCGGCAAGGCGCTCGCGGGCAGGATCGTGGCCGAGCTGACCGCCGCGGACCCGCCGACCCTCGACCACGACCCGTCCACGAACGCGCTCGTCACCCGCTACCGGCAGCTCCGGGCCGCGACCTGATGCTCGAGCTCCACGAGCCCCAGGGCGCGTTCCGACGGATCGAGGACTGGCTGCGCGAGCGCGGCTTCTTCGCCCCCGGTGGCGAGGAGCTCGTGGCCGACCTGTACCTCGGCTACGGGCTCTCGGCCGCGATCCGCCGCACGACCACGCCGGCGCCGCCCGAGCCCTGCCCGCTCCCGCTGGCCGCGTGCGTCGTCCGGGCGGACGCAGCTCGCCCCGACGAGGGAGCGAGGGGCACGTTCGAGGTAGGGGCCTGGTCGCGCACGTGGAGCGAGGACGGCTACCGAGCCGCGGTGGACGCGGTGCGCGCGGCCATCGGCAGGGGAGACGTGTACCAGGTGAACCTCGTGCAGCACCTGTGCGCGCCCTTCCGGGGCGCGCCGCACGCGCTCGCGGCCGCTCTCGGCTCGCTGACCCAGCCGCGGGACTGGCCGCTCGCCGACCCGGCCTGGCGCACGCTCCGCGGGCGCGACTGGGCGATCGTGTCGGCATCGCCCGAGCTCTTCCTCGCACGGCGTGGCGACCGGGTCTGGACGATGCCGATCAAGGGCACCCGACCGGCCGGCTGGGGCGCGGAGCTCCACGGCTCTGCGAAGGACGCGGCCGAGCACGTGATGATCGTCGATCTCGAGCGCAACGATCTCTCGCGGGTGTGTCGCGCCGGGACGGTGCGCTGGCCGCAGCTGATGGCCACCGAGCCGCTCGCGGGAGTCGAGCACATGGTCTCGCTCGTGGAAGGGCGACTGCGCGACGAGGTCGGTCTCGCCGAGCTGCTCGAGGCGACGTTCCCCGGGGGCTCCATCACCGGGGCGCCGAAGATCGCCGCCGTCGACGCGATCGCGGCGCTCGAGCCGGTCGGACGCGGCGCGTCGATGGGCGCGCTCGGGCGCGTGCACGGCAACGGCGACCTCGAGCTCGCGCTGACGATCAGGACGTTCGCGATCGCGGGCGGCACGATCCACCTCTGGGTCGGCGGCGGCGTCGTCTGGGACTCCGATCCTGCGGCGGAGGTCGCCGAGTCGCTGACCAAGGCGGAGCCGCTGCTCGCGGCGATCGGGGCGCCCCTGCACGCTGCGGGTCGACCTGAGGCGCCCGCGCCGCCGCTCGTCCTCGACGAAGCCCGACCGGCGATGGGACGCAGCTCGCGCTCCGGCTCGACCGTCGAGCGCCGCGAGCCGGCGACCGAGGTCGGCGCATGACCAGCGGGCCGCTCGCGGTCGCCGTCTCCGGTCGGGGGCTCGTCGATCCGAGCCAGCCCACGATCCGGGCGGACGACGAGGGATTCGCCCGTGGCCGGGCGGCCTTCGAGACGCTGCGCGTGTACGCCGGCGTCCCGTTCCGGCTGGAGGAGCACCTCGCGCGACTGGTCGGATCCGCTGCGCGCATCGGCCTCCCCGAGCCGCAGCCGGCCGAGCTCCGAGACCTCGCTCGCCTCGCCCTCGAGTCCGCAGGGCGGCGAGAGGCGGTGCTCCGCCTCTTCTGGACGCCCGGAGCGCCCGGCGGCGAGCCGCAGGCGATCGCGCTCGTCTCCGAGATCCCCGGGTGGATCGAGGAGACGCGGCTGCGCGGTCAGCGACTCGTCGCGCTCCCCGTGCCCGGCAGAGCGGTGCCATGGCTCCTGCCGGCGACGAAGTCGACGAGCTATGCGGTGCACGTGGCGGCCGAGCGGGAGGCCAAGCGCCGGGGCGCGGACGACGCGCTGTTCGTCGGCGAGCAGGGCCACGTGCTCGAGGGCCCCGTCACGAACGTCTGGTGGCGGCGAGGCACGACCCTCTTCACGCCGGCGCTCGAGCTCGGGATCCTGGCGGGCGAGACCAGGGCCGCCCTCCTCGAGCTCGCGCCGGGGGTCGGGTACGAGACGATGGAAGGCGCGTATCCGCTCGAGCACCTCCTCACGGCGGACGAGGTGTTCACGTCCTCGTCCGTCCGCGAGGTGATGCCCGTCGTCGCGCTCGACGAGGCGCGCTATCCGCGGGGGGAGGCGGCGTTGGCGCTGCAGCAAGCGCTGCGCGTCGCGGCAGGCTGGGACTAGTCCCTCCGCCGGCTAGCAGCCCGCGATCGGCAGCCAGGTTCGCGCCAGGCCGGTGGCGGTGAGCCCCTCGTCGTGCGAGGCGAGCCCGACCAGCGCGAAGACGAGCAGAGCGAGGAGATCCCCACCGGCGAGGAGCAGGGGCCGTCGGTCGCTCACCGGCCGTCATCCTCCAGCGACCGCGAGCCGTCGACCACGAGGTCGGCGCACGCGATCGGGTCGTCGGTCGCGACGTAGCGATCCTCGCGCGGCATCCAGACCTCGAGCCACGTGCGCCGCGCGGCCTCCCCGTCCCGGGCCACGCCCCGCTCGAGCCGGAGCTCCCGGGGAGCGTCCACCCAGAGACGGACGTCGTAGGCGTCGCGCAGCGTCCGGTGCAGCGCGCAGACGCCCTCGACCACGACGATGCCGCCGGGGGTGACCCGCACGACCCCGCCCGGACGCCGTCCAGCCCAGTCCCACGTCTCGAACCGGGCCTCGTCCCCGGCGAGGAGGGGGTCGAGCACCTCGTGCCGGATCCGGTCGATGGCGAAGCCCTCGCCGTCCCAGAAGGCGTCGGTCGGGACGACCTGCGCCGCAGGGATCGCCGCCGCGAGCGTCGACTTCCCGGCCCCGCCGTGTCCGCCGATCCCGACCAGGACGAGCCGGCCGGGGCTCCCGCGCTCGGCGATCAGCTCCAGCACCGGCATCACGTCCACGACCCGACGGTACCCTCTCGGCGTGCAGCCGACGATCCGACTGGGAGGCATGGCGCTCGCCAACGGCGTGCTCGTCCACGGCCCCACCAGCTGGGCCGCCGCGATCCGGGAGCCCGACGGCGGCATCCGCACCGCCACCGGTGCGGTTCCGCGTCTCGCCCCGGGAGTCTCGACGCCGTTCGTCCGAGGGCCGGTCAGCCTCGCCGAGTCGCTAGCGCTCATCCCCGCGGTGCGGCGTGCGCTGCCCCAGGCGCGCTTCTCGTTCGAGCGGCCGTCGGTCGCCGCCGCCCTCGTCGGCGGCGCGCTCGGCGCAGCCGCGATCCGGCGCGCGCCGGTCTCGGTCGGGCTCCGGGAGACCGGCGCCGCCCTGGCCTCGCTGGTCCCCGCCGCGCTCTCGCTCCGCGGGGGCGAGATCGCCGGCTACCACGGCGCCGAGCACGTCTCGATCGGCAGCTACGAGGCGGGTGAGCCCGTGACGAAGGAGCACGAGCGCTGCGGGTCGCATCTCGTCGGGCCGCTGCTCGTGACCTCCGCGATCGCCAGCGCGCTCGCGAGCAGAGCCCCGGCGGGGACGAGGAACGTCGCCAGGGCCGCGGGTGCGGTGGCTGCCCTCGGAGCCTCGGTGGAGGTCTTCGGCTGGATGAGCCGCAATCCCGGACGACGTCTCGCCCGCGCGCTCGCACGGCCCGGATACGAGCTCCAGTCCCGGCTCTCGACCGAGGAGCCGACCGCGGACCAGCTCGAGGTGGCGGAGGCCGCGCTGGCCGCTTGCCTGGCCGCGGAGCGAGCGCGCTCGGACGCATGATCGTGCCGCCGCTCGTCGCCCGGGCGCGTGCGGCGGCGACCCAGCTCGGACTCGACGATAGCTCGGACGACGAGGACGGGCGGCTGCTCCACGTGCTCGCCGCCCGTCGCGGGGTGGCGCGCGTCGCCGAGACCCGGACGGGGGACGGCGTGAGGACCGCGTGTCTGGCCTCGGCCCTCGCACCGAGAGTCCCGCTGTTCACGGCCGAGCCCGACCCTCGGCGCGCAGCGGCCGCCCGGGCGCTCTTCGCCGCCGATCCGGACGTCCACGTGCTCGACGGCGACTGGCGCGAGGTGCTCGTGCCCGAGGCGCCCTTCGAGCTCGTGCGGGTGGCCTGCGACCACGGCGACGACCTCGACGCGGTGCTCGGGATCGCCGCTCCCGGGGCGACGCTCGTGCTGGACGACGTCCCGGCGGACGGTGCCGTCGCCGACGCCCGTCGCGCCCTGTGGCTTCGCGATCGGAGAGTGGTCGCGGTCGAGGTCGGCACCGGCGGCTGCGCTCGCGCGCTCGTGGCCGTCGTGGGCCCCTGAGCGTCCTCGCTTCAGCGGCCCGGGCGCCCTGCCGATAGTCGCACCATGAGCTGGGAGCAGATCCAGGACCTCATCCTGCTGTGGACGCCGCTCCTCTTCTTCCTCGTGATCGTGATCCTGCTCCTGATGACGATCAGGACGATGCCGCGGATCAAGCCGGCGCCCGTCGAGCGGGAGTCCGCCGGCTCCGTCTCCTGGGAGGACATCGCCGGCGTGGACGAGGCGAAGGAGGAGCTCGCGGAGGTGGTCGACTTCCTTCGCGACCGGCGGCGCTTCGAGCGTCTCGGCGCGGTGGTGCCAAAGGGGATCCTGCTCTACGGCCCGCCCGGCACGGGCAAGACGCTGCTCGCGAAGGCGGTCGCGGCGGAGTCCGGTGCGAACTTCTACTCCTCGAGCGCCTCCGCGTTCGTCGAGATGTTCGCCGGCCTCGGCGCGGCGCGCATCCGCAAGCTCTTCGCCGAGGCGCGCAAGAACGCCCCGGCGATCGTGTTCATCGACGAGCTCGACGCCGTCGGCACGGCACGGCAGGGGGGCGGCTTCCACCGCGAGCACGACCAGACCCTCAACCAGCTGCTCGTCGAGCTCGACGGCTTCGGCGGCCGCGAGGACGTGATCGTGATGGGCGCCTCGAACAGGCTCCAGGATCTCGACCCGGCGCTGCTCCGGCCCGGCCGCTTCGACCGGCAGGTGCACGTCAGCCCGCCGGATCTCGTCGGCCGCGAGGCGATCCTCGGGGTGCACACGCGGTCGAAGCCGCTCTCGACGGACGTCGACCTCGCCGTGATCGCCAGCCGGACGGCCGGGCTCACGGGTGCCGAGCTCGCGAACATCGCCAACGAGGCTGCGATCTTCGCCGCGCGCCGCGGGCGGCAGCACGTGCACATGGCCGACTTCGAGGCGGCGATGGAGCGCGTGCTGACGGGTCTCCAGAAGCGGCGCGTCGTCACCGACAAGGAGAAGCGGATCCTCGCCTACCACGAGGCGGGGCACGCGCTGATGGCGTACCTCATGGGCGAGCTGATGCCCGTGCAGAAGGTCACGATCGTCGGTCGCGGCGACGCGCTCGGCCTCGCCTACTACCTGCCCTCCGAGGAGCGCTTCCTCCACACGAAGGAGGAGCTGATCGACGTGATGAAGGTCGCCCTCGCGGGCCGCGCGGCGGAGCAGGTGGTGTTCGGTCGTGTCACGAACGGCGCGGCGAACGACCTGGAGAAGGTCACGCACATCGCGCGTAGCATGGTGTTCGACTACGGCATGTCCGACATCGCTCCCGCGCGGACGATGCGCGCCGAGAACTACGCGCTCTCGGAGGAGACCAAGCGGTTGCGCGACGCCGAGCAGGCGCGCCTCACCGACGACGCGTACCACGAGGCCCAGCGCCTCCTGACGAAGCACCGCGCCTCGCTCGACCGGCTCGCGAACGCGCTGCTCGAGAAGGAGACGATCGATCGCGTCGAGTACCTGGCGCTTCTCGGAGACGTGCCGAGGGAGTCCGCCTCGTCGGAGACGGTCGGCACGATCCGCGCGCTCGAGCGGGCCGCGGACACGGTCTGACGGCGACGCTCCCCCGCGCCGGGCCAGGGGCTACCCCGTCACCGCGGCGACACCGCCCGTGAGCGGCGTGCCCACCGCGCGCGAGTAGCATCGGGGCGGTGACCACTCGCGGCATCCACCATCTCGGCGTCGCGGTGGCCGATCTCGACGAGGCGCTCGCGACGTACACCGGCCTGCTCGGCGCGACCGTCGAGCACCGCGCGACCGTGCCCGACCAGGGGGTGGAGGCGGCGTCGGTGCTGCTCGGCAGCGGACGCGTCGAGCTCCTGGCGCCGACCAGTGCCGACACGCCGGTCGGGCGGTTCCTCGCGAAGCGCGGCCCCGGGATGCACCACGTGGCCTACGAGGTGTCCGACGTGGCCGCGACGCTCGCCGAGCTCGCCGCCGCCGGGGCGCTGCTCGTCGACGAGCGGCCGCGGCAGGGCCTCTTCGGCCTGCAGGTCGCCTTCGTCCATCCCGATTCCGTCCACGGTGTCCTCACGGAGGTGGTTGCGCATGTCCAGCCCTGAGTCGGTTCGCGTCGAGGTGGCCTTCGAGGGGGGCCAGATCATCGCCGTCAACGTCGCGCCCGAGACGGCGGACGCGATCGAGCGGGCGGTCGGCGCCGGGGCCGGCGGGTCGCTCCA
>CAZUVW010000050.1:0-15424 GCA_964623875.1 uncultured Gaiellales bacterium | reverse complement strand
TCGTCTCCAGCTCGGCCTGCGGGAGCCCGGGCGTGGTGAGCAGCGTCGCGAGGTCCTCGCCGATCTTGGCGGAGTCCGCGCCGACGGCGCCGATCTCGGCGTAGTAGTCGTCCACGGCCGACTGCTTGTCGTCCTCGGCGCAGCCCTGCACCCACACGGCGAGCAGCACGATCAGCAGGATCGCGAAGGCGACGAGGCCGATCAGCCGCAGGAGCGGCGCGCCGCCCTTCGGCGCGGAGAGCCGTGGCCTGCGGGCTCCTCCACCGCCCGACCCGCTCCCGGAGCCGCTGCCGCCCGAGCCGCCGCCGCGCACGGGGGCCTCACGCGTCACCTCGTCCCCGAAGTCGAAATCGAAGTCGAGGATGTCGTCGTCTCTGGCGCTCATGCAGCAGCCTCCTGGCCTCTCGCCAGGCGAGTGTACGGGAGATTTCGGCGGTGAAGGACCTTTCCCTCTCCCGGAGAACAGGGATTGACCGGTGTCCGTCGCCCCCTCCGCGCTCCCCGATCGCGAGCTCGTCCTCGAGCGCTATCGACCGCTCCGACCCCTCGGCCGCGGCGGCTCGGGGTCGGTCTGGCTCGCCCGCGACGAGCGCACGGGGCTGGACGTGGCCCTCAAGATCGTCCCACGGGAGGGGAAGCGCGCCGCCCGGGCGCTGCGCGAGATGGAGGCGGCCTCGCGACTCCGCCACGACCGCTGTGTGCGCGCGCTCGACTTCGGCGAGGACACCGGTCACGTGTACATCGTCTACGAGGTCGTCGACGGCCAGACGTTGCGCGAGCGCATCCGCACGGGCCGGCTGACCGACCGTGAGGCGGTCGAGACCGCAGCGCAGGTGCTCGACGCGCTCGCGCACGCCCACCGCCAGGGGATCGTCCACCGCGACGTCAAGCCCTCCAACGTGATCGTCGAGGACCTCCCCGAGCTCTCGACGAAGCTCCTCGACTTCGGGCTCGCCCAGTTCGACGACGCGGACACGCTGACGGCGGTCGGCGACGTGCCGGGGACGCTCGCCTACATCGCGCCGGAGCGGCTCGCGGGCAGCGACGCCTCGGCCCGCAGCGACGTGTGGGCAGTCGGCGTGATGCTCTGGGAGGCGCTCGCCGGATCGCACCCGTTCTGGGGGGTGCCGATGCCGCAGGTCGCCGGAGCGATCGCCGACGGCGCGCCGCCGCGCTCGGCGAAGCGGCCCGACCTGCCTCGCCGTCTCACCGCGGCTGTCGACGCCGCCCTGTCGGTCGACCCGGAGCGCCGACCGACGGCGGTGCAGCTCGCCGCAGAGCTCCGCGAGGCGTACGTCGTCGCCCGCCGCCAGCGCCCCGAGCGCCCCGCTCGCCGGACGGCACGCGTGCCGAAGCCGCAGTCCAAGGCAGCCCTCGTGCCGCTCGAGCGCCGGGCGGTGCCGGCGGGCCTCGCAGCGCTCACGGCGGCCGTCGGCGCCTCGATCCTGCCCTTCTGGCCGCCCGGGCTCGTGGCCGCGATCGCGATCGCTGCGGGGATCGCGACCCTGCGGGCGCCCCGGCTCGGACTGGCGCTCGCTCTCGCGGCGCCGGTGTTCCCGCTCGGGAACGTCGCCCTCGCCGCCGCGCTCGTCTACGGCGTGCTCGCCCTCGCCTGGCTCGCGGTCGTGTGGCGCGACGCGCGCGCGGGCCTCGCGTTCGTCGCGGGGCCGATCCTCGCGGGGGTGGGACTGCTCGCGCTGCTGCCGCTCGCCGTCCAACCCGCCGCTGGCGCCTGGCGCCGCGCGCTCCACGCCGGCGTCGGGACGCTGGCCGCGGCGGGCCTCGCCGGGCTGGCCGGCGATCCCCTGCCGCTGACGGGGTCCGTGGTCGGCGACCTCGGGATCGCCGGCTCCGAGCGCCCGACCGACGTCACGCACGCCCTCGCGATGCTCCTCGGCACGGAGACGCCGATCGCGACCACCGCGCTCGCGCTCGGCCTCGCCGCTGCCGCGCTCCCGTTCGCGGTCGCGCGCGGGCTCAGCGGGATCGCGGCCCTGGGGGTCGCACAGGTCGGGCTGATCGTTCTGTGGGCGCCCAGCGCGCCCTGGCTCGGGATCCTGCTCGGCACCCTGCTCTGCTGCGCGATCCTGGCGGCGCGTCCCCTCACCGCGATCGCCGCAGCGCGCGCGACCGCGACCGCGGGGCCCGAGGCCGCCACCGAGTCGAGCCCGTCCGTCGGGCACACTGGTCGCACGACACGCCCCGCACGCGGGGCGTGATCGCCGGTCGAGTCGGGTCACGAGGACACACGGATGAGCGTGCTGCGGAGCATCGAGAGCAAGATCGAGGGCCTGTTCGAGGGGGTCTTCGGACGCGCGTTCAGGACGCACGTCCAGCCGGTGGAGCTCGCGCGCAAGCTCGCGAAGGAGATGGACGAGCACCGCTCCGTCTCGGTCTCCCGCGTGTACGTCCCGAACGAGTACACCCTCTACCTGTCGCCCGACGACCGCGCCCAGTTCGCCTCCTACGAGGGGTCGCTGGTCGGAGAGCTGCAGGAGTACCTCGCCGAGCACGCACGACGTGAGGGGTACGCGCTGCTGACGCCGCCACGCGTGCTCGTGACCACCGACGCCGATCTGGCGATCGGCGAGTTCGGGATCGCCACGCGCCTGAGCGAGCCCGCGGAAGGGCGACCGGGGGCGCTCCCGCCCGTGGAGCCGACCCCCTCCGTCCCGCCGGTGATGCCGCCGGTCGTGGCGCCGGTCGTGCCTGCCGTCGAGGAGCCGCCGCCGGTGACGATGGTCTACCGCCCCGTCGAGCCGCTCGCGCCCGACGACGGGCCGCCCGCCGAGGTGGCCCGCGAGGTCGTCAGCCTCGTGATCGGGGATCGGGTGGTCCCCGTCGAGACGGCTCGCGTCGTGATCGGGCGCTCGCGCGAGTGCGACGTGCAGCTCGACGACGCGAACGCCTCGCGCCGCCACTGCGAGGTCGTGCAGGACGGCGCGGCGAGCTGGTCCGTGATCGACCTCGGCTCGACGAACGGCACGGAGCTGAACGGCCGCCGCGTCGATCGCGCGCCGCTCGCCGACGGCGACCGGATCACCGTCGGCGGGACGGTGATCCTCTTCGACCGCTCGCTGGCGTGAGCGTCGCGCTGACGACCGACGAGGCGCTGCTCGGTCTGAAGGTCGCGTTCCTCGTGCTGCTCTACCTCTTCGTCTGGGTCGTGGTGCGCACCGCGACGCGCAACGTCGTGGCTGCGCCACAGGAGAGCATCATCCTCTCTCCCGGCGAGGCGGCCACGCTGCGCGCCCAGCTCGGGCCGACGACCGCCCGGCTGGTGGTGATGGCGAGCCCGGTGATCGCCCCGGGCACGACGATCGAGGTCACCGGCGCGACCTCGATCGGCCGGGGCTCGGAGCACGGCGTGCGTCTCGACGGCGACACGACCGTCTCGAGCCGGCACGCGGTGGTCGAGCGACGCGCCGACGGGCTCTGGGTCGAGGACGCGGGGTCGACCAACGGCACCTTCGTCAACGGCGCGCGGATCGACGGCTGGCGCCTGCTCCTGCCCGGCGACGTGATCCGAGTCGGGCACACGGACCTGGTGGTCGAGCCATGAGGATCGGTCGAGCGGCCGGTCTGACGGACACCGGCAGGCGACGCCTCCAGAACGAGGACGCGTTCGTCTGCCATCCGCCGCTGTTCGCGGTCGCAGACGGGATGGGAGGAGCCCAGGCCGGGGAGATCGCGTCCCGCCTCGCCGCCACGGCGCTCGAGACCGCGGGCGCCGCTCCGGGCACCGAGCAGGAGCTGGCCGAGCTGGTGCGCACCGCGAACGCACGGATCTTCGAACGCGCGACCGCCGACCCGCACGCCGCGGGGATGGGCACCACCGCGACCGTCGTGGTGGTCGACGAGGCGGCCGGCAGCCTCACGCTGGGCCATGTCGGCGACTCCCGGGCCTATCGCGTGCGCGCCGGAGCGCTCGAGCGGCTGACGAGCGACCACTCGCTCGTCGCCGAGCTCGTCCGCAGTGGACGCCTCACCGAGGAGGAGGCCGCCGTCCATCCTGCCCGGTCGGTGATCACCCGCGTGCTCGGGACCGAGCCCGACGTGGACGTGGACACGGCGACGATCCCCGTGCAGCCGGGTGACCTGATCCTGCTCTGCTCGGACGGCCTCTCGTCCATGCTCCCCGACCCGACCATCGCCGCGCTCGCCGCAGCGGCAGACGGTCCGTCGGAGGCGACGGAGGCGCTCGTCGCAGCAGCGAACGACGCCGGCGGCGAGGACAACATCACGGTCGTCGCGTTCGAGCTGGTCGACGGCGAGCCGCCCGAGCGCCCCACGACGGAGCCGCTGTCGTCCGGGACGCCGACCCCCGATCCGACCTCCGACGGCTCCGTCGCGGAGCCGGCACCGGCGCCTGGGTCGGCGACCGGCGCAGCGGGTGACGCCGTCCGGCGCCACGGCGCCGGCGACGGCAGCCGCTGGCCGGCGCTGCTCCTGCTCGCGGCCCTGGCGCTCGTCGCGGCCCTCGCGCTCTGGTGGGGCCTCACGCGGTGAGCGCGCGCAACCGCGAGCTCGCGGTGCTGCTGCTCGCCGCGCTCGTCGGCTCCGCGGCGTTCGCCAGCGCGTGGCTCGCGCTCGAGGGCGAGCTGGGCACGACCTGGGTGGTCCCGGTGGCGCTGCTGGCCGGCGTCTTCCTCGTCGCGCACGTCACGACCCGCGCGATCGCACCGCTCGCGGATCCCGCGCTGCTGCCGCTGGCCGGGGTGCTCTGCGCGCTGGGCCTCGTGTTCGTCTACCGGATCGACCCCGAGCTCGGGCGCAAGCAGCTGCTGTGGGTCGCGGTCGGCGTCGGCGTCTTCTGCGGCGTGCTGTGGCTCCTGCGCTACGACTACCGCGCGCTCGAGCGCTACCGGTACCTGTTCGGCGTCTCCGCGGTGGCGCTGCTGCTCCTGCCGTCGGTGCCGGGTCTCGGCGAGCGGATCAACGGCGTGAAGCTCTGGGTGCAGGTCGGCCCGCTCCAGTTCCAGCCTGGCGAGCTCGCGAAGGTGTTCCTCGTCGTGTTCCTCGCTGGCTACCTGCGGGAGAAGCGGGAGTCGCTCGCGCAGGGGCGGCTCAAGGACCTCGGACCGCTGCTCGTGATCTGGGGAGCGGCGATGCTCGTGCTCGTCCAGACCAGCGACCTCGGGTCGGCGCTCCTCAACTTCGGGATCTTCCTCGCGATGCTCTACGTGGCGACCGGAAGGGCGCTGTTCGTCGGGGTCGGGCTCGTCCTGTTCGCCGGGGGCGCGGCGCTCCTCTACAACGCGCTCGACCGCGTCCAGCAACGCGTGACCGTCTGGCTCGAGCCCTGGACCGACGAGAAGGTCTACTGCTCGATCAACGGCGAGCTGGAGCTGCGCCAGAGCTGCGACTCGTACCAGCTCGTGAAGAGCCTCTACTCGATCGCGAACGGCGGCTACGGCGGCACGGGCATCGGGCAGGGCACGTTCGAGACCGTGGACGGCACGCGCCTGATCCCGTACCTGGAGACCGACTTCATCTACTCGGCGATCGCGCAGGAGCTGGGGCTCGTGGGCGCCGCCGCGCTGCTGCTCTGCTACCTCGCGGTGATCGCGCGCGGGATGCGTGTCGCGCTGCTCGCGCAGGACGGGTTCTCGAAGCTGCTCGCGGCCGGGCTGACGTTCGGGTTCGCGCTGCAGACCTTCATCATCGTCGGGGGCGTGCTCCGCCTGGTGCCGCTGACGGGCATCACCATGCCGTTCGTCTCCTACGGCGGGTCGTCGATCGTGGCGAACTTCGTGATGCTCGCCCTGCTGCTGCTGGTCTCGCACCGCTCCGTGGCGACGGCGGGAGGCCGATGAACCGCCAGATCGTGCGCGTCACGTACGTCGCGATGGGGCTCGTGATCGCGCTCGTCGTGGCGACGACCTACTGGCAGACCTGGGCCCGGCCCGGGCTCGCGGCGCGCCAGGACAACGAGATCCAGCGCGTCGCGGAGTTCGAGGTGCGCCGCGGGCTCATCCTCGCGCCGCGGCGCGTGCTCGCCCGGAACGTCGCGGAGCGTCGGGGTGCCCGCACGCTGTACTTCCGCAAGTACCCGCAGGGCCGGTACGCGGCGCACCTCGTCGGGTACTCCACGGTCGGGCGCGCCCGGGCGGGGCTCGAGAAGTCCCTCAACGGCGTCCTTACCGGCACCGACCGGGGTCTCGACGACCTCGTGCAGCAGCAGCTCGACGAGCTCCGAGGCGAGCCGATCGTCGGCGACTCGGTCGTGACGACGCTCGACCTCGTCGGTCAGCGGGTGGCGCTCGAGCAGCTCGGATCGCGCTGTGGGGCCGTGGTCGTGCTCGACCCGCGCAGCGGACGCGTGCTGGTGATGGCGTCGTCGCCGAGCTACGACCCGAACCTCGTCGAGGAGCGGTTCGACGAGATCGAGTCGATCACCGCCGACTGCCGCCCTGCGGCCCCGCTGCTGAACCGCGGCTCCGCCGGCCTCTACGCGCCCGGCTCGACGTTCAAGGTGGTCACGGCCGCGGCGGCCCTCGGCACGGGTCGATACGAGCCAGGCTCGACCTTCTACGACCCCGGCTACTGCACCGTCTACGGGAAGCCCGTCAACAACTTCGACACGTCGAGCCCGTTCGGGAACGTCGACCTGGCGACGGCGCTCCAGTACTCCGTCAACTCCGTCTTCTGCAACATCGGCAAGGCGCTCGGCGCCAAGGCGATCCTCGAGCAGGCGAAGAAGTTCGGCTTCTACGAGCGCCCGCCGCTCGAGACGCCGGACGGCGAGCGCCAGCCGAGCGGTCTCTACAAGCAGGGCGAGCTCTGGTACCCGGGCCGCAATCCCGAGGTCGACGCGGGGCGCATGGCGTTCGGGCAGGAGCGAATGCTCGTCACGCCGCTGCAGATGGCGATGGTCGCCGGCGGGGTCGGCAACGCCGGGATCGTGATGACGCCGTACGCGGTCGACCGCGTGGTGTCCCCCCGCGGGACGACCGTCGCCAAGACCGAGCGCAAGCGGCTCTCCCGCGCCGTCGGGCCGGTCAACGCCCGTGCGATCGGCGAGATGATGGTGCGCGCGGTCGAGGCCGGGACGGGCACCGCTGCCCGCATCCCGGGCTACCGGGTCGGAGGCAAGACGGGAACGGCCGAGACCGGGGTGCCCGGCGTGAACGACGTCTGGTTCATCGGCTTCGCCGGCCGTCCCGACGAGCGCCCGACGCTGGCGATCGCCGTCGTCGTCGAGCGTCAGGCCTCGACCGGCGGGCAGACCGCCGCGCCGATCGCACGTGCCGTCTTGGAGGCACTCCTGCCCACCACGTCGAAGACTCCCTGACGGGCACCGCCAGTACCCTTCCCCAGACCGATGTCGATCACAGGCCAGAAGCAGGGAGCGCTCTTCGCGGGCCGCTACGTGCTCGAGCGCAGGCTCGGCTCGGGCGGCATGGCGGACGTGTGGCTCGCCGAGGACCAGGAGCTGGGCCGCCGCGTGGCGGTGAAGATCCTCCACGAGCGCTACGCGAACGACGAGCAGTTCGTCGAGCGCTTCCGGCGCGAGGCGACGCACGCCGCCGGGCTCTCGCACCCGAACATCGTCTCGATCTACGACCGCGGCACGATCGACGGCTCCTACTACATCGTGATGGAGTACGTCGAGGGGCGCACCCTGAAGGAGCTGATCGTGACGCGGGGCGCCTGCCCGGTGCCGGTTGCCATCTCGTACGTGCGCCAGGTGCTCGCGGCCCTGCGCTACGCGCACCGCCAGGGGATCATCCACCGTGACATCAAGCCGCACAACGTGATCGTCGACCGCGAGGGGCGGGCGAAGGTCGCCGACTTCGGCATCGCGCGGGCCGGATCGAGCCAGATGACCGAGGCGGGGTCGATCATCGGCACGGCGCAGTACCTCTCGCCGGAGCAGGCACGGGGCTCCGTCGTGGACGAGAGCTCCGACCTCTACTCGACGGGGATCGTCCTCTACGAGCTCCTCACCGGGAAGGTGCCGTTCACCGGCGAGAGCCCGGTCGAGATCGCGATGAAGCACCTCACCCAGCCGCCGGAGCCCCCGTCGACCCACCGGCACGAGGTGCCCCACGACCTCGACCTCGTCGTGCTGCGCGCCCTCGCGAAGGAGCCCGTCGACCGCTACCGCTCGGCACAGGAGATGGATCACGACCTCGAGCTCGTCGCACGCGGCGAGTCGGTCGGCACGGAGACCGCCGAGGCGGCCACGATGGTGCTGCGGGGCGAGACGACGGCGGTGACCGCCGTCGTGGCGCCGACCCGGCCGACGGCCGCGGGCGGGAACGGCGACGAACGCTACCGCGCGTACGACGGCGAGGTTCGCGCGCGGCGGCCGTGGTGGCCGTGGCTGCTCGCGCTCGGCGCCGCGCTCGTACTGGGGATCGGCGGCTACTTCGTGTGGGACGGCCTGCAGGACCGGATCGACGCCAACGAGCCGGTCGCGGTGGACAACTACGAGGGCCTGATCGAGGCGAAGGCGATCGAGCTGATCCGCGCCGACGGCTTCGAGGAGCTCGTCCAGCGCGAGCCGAACGGGGAGGTCGAGGAGGGCTACGTCTACGAGCAGGAGCCCGCGGCCGGCACCCGGCTGCCCAAGGGCTCGATCGTGACGATCGTCGTCTCCACCGGCAAGCCGAAGGTGACCGTCCCGCCGCTCGTCGGCAAGACGCGCGACGAGGCCGTGCAGGAGCTCGCCGCACTGGGGCTCGACGTGACGGTCGCCGAGGTGAACTCGTCACGGCCGGGGGGCACCGTCACCGCCCAGGATCCGGCCGCGGGCACCGTGCTCGTCGCCGGCTCGACCGTTCGGATCAACGTGTCCAAGGGCCCGAAGCAGGTCGCCGTGCCGAACGTCGTCGGACTGCAGATCGACATCGCGACCGCGCAGCTCAACACGGCCGGCTTCCCCGTGCTGCCCACCCAGGTCGAGAACGACCGGCCCGAGGGTGAGGTCGTGGCGCAGGATCCGCCGGGCAACTCGACCACGACCCAGGGCGCGACGATCTCGCTGTCCGTCTCGCAGGGCCCGACGACGGCCGCGGTGCCCGACGTCACGCTGCTGCCGGTCGGCGACGCGCGCACGACCCTCACGGCCGCCGGCTTCCGGGTCTCGGTCGCCCGTCAGGACACGGACGACCCGTCGCTCGACGGCGTGGTCATCTCGCAGGATCCCGCCGGCGAGGCCCAGGCCGAGCCGGGCTCCAGGGTGACCCTGACCGTCGGACGCTACGTCGAGCCACCGCCGACGGAGGTTCCCCCCGTCGACACCACCGGCACCGAGACGGATCCCACGGCGACGATCCCCGTCCCGTGAGCCGGGTCCGCGTGGCGGTCCTCGCAGGAGGACGGTCGAGCGAGCACGAGATCTCGCTGGCGTCGGCCCGGTCGGTCGTGGCGGCGCTCGACCCGGCCCGCTACGAGGCGACCACGATCGAGATCGGCCGCGACGGGCGCTGGGCGCTGCCTGCCGCGGACCGCGGAGCGATCGGCGCGGCACCGGCCGAGACGCTCCCCGTGCCGGCAGACTCGGCGCCGGCGACGCTCGGCGCGGTCGACGTCGTGCTGCCGATCCTCCACGGGCCGTTCGGGGAGGACGGCACCGTCCAGGGCCTGCTCGAGCTGGCGGGCGTCCCCTACGTCGGCTCGGGGGTGGCCGCGTCCGCGCTCTGCATGGACAAGGACCTGTTCAAGGCCGTCCTGCGCGACCGCGGGGTCCCGGTCGCCCCGAACGTCACCCTGCGCCCCGGCGACCCGGTCGAGAACCCGTACGGCTACCCGGTGTTCGTCAAGCCCGCCAGACTCGGGTCGTCGGTGGGGATCTCGAAGGTGACGAGCGCGGACGAGCTGGAGCGTGCGGTCGAGCTCGCACGACGCCATGACGAGAAGGTGCTCGTCGAGGAGTTCCAACCGGGGATCGAGGTGGAGTGCGGCGTGCTCGGCAACCGCGACCCTGTCGCGTCCGAGGTGGGCGAGATCGTCGCGCACGCGGACTGGTACGACTTCGAGGCGAAGTACGCCGACGGAGGGATGGAGCTGGTCGTGCCCGCGCGGATCCCCCCCGAGACCGCCGAGCGGGTGCGCCGGCTCGCGCTCGACTCGTTCGTCGCGACGGACTGCGAGGGCATGGCCCGGGTCGACTTCTTCGTGCGGCCGGACGGCACCGTCGTCGTCAACGAGCTCAACACCATCCCGGGCTTCACCGCCACGAGCGTGTACGCGAAGCTCTTCGCCGCGAGCGGCATCCCGTACGCGGAGCTGCTCGACCGTCTCGTCGAGCTCGCCCTCGAGCGCCACGAGCGGCGGCGCACGCTGCAGTTCTAGGCGTGGCGCCGAAGGCGGCGCACCTAGCCGAGCACCTCGTCCAGCGCTGCCTCCCAGGCCTCGAGGGCCTCGTCGAGCTCGGCGTCGCCGATCGTGAGCGGACAGAGCACGCGGATGCAGTTCCCCGAGACGCCCGACTTGAGCAGGATCAGCCCGCGCTGGAGGGCCGCCGCGATCACCGCCTCCGCGAGCGCAGGAGAGGGCTCCTTCGTGACGGGGTCGTCGACGAGCTCGAGCGCGAGCATCGCCCCGAGGCCCCGGACGTCGCCGATCCGCGGATGACGGGCCTGCCAGGCGAGCATGCGCTCGCGGATCCGATCGCCGAGCACCTGTGATCGGGCGACGAGATCCTCCTCCGCGAACACGTCGAGCACCGCGAGCGCCGCAGCGAGCGCGAGCGGGTTGCCGATGTACGTCCCGCCGATCGCGCCGGGGTGGCCGGCGTCCATCACCGCGGCACGCCCGATCACGCCGGAGAGCGGCAGCCCCGCCGCGATCGACTTGGCGACGATCAGCAGGTCGGGCTCGACGTCGAAGTGCTCCATCGCGAACATGCGGCCGGTGCGGCCGAACCCGGTCTGCACCTCGTCGGCGACGAGCAGGATCCCGTGCGCGTCGCAGAGCGACCGCAGTCCGCGGACGAACGCCGGATCGGCGGGCACGAAGCCGCCCTCGCCGAGCTGCGGCTCGAACACGACCGCGGCGACGTGCGACGAGGGCACGTGCGTGTCCAGCATCGCCTCGAGCCGGCCCAGCGCCTCGGCGGGACTCGGCCCTCGGTAGGCGTCGGGGAACGGGGCACGGTAGACCTCGGGCGCGAACGGACCCAGCCCGGTCTTGTAGGGGTGCACCTTCGAGGTCATCGTCATCGCCATCAGCGTCCGCCCGTGGAAGCCTCCCTCGAACGCGACCACCGCCGGCCTGCCGGTGGCGAGGCGCGCGATCTTCACCGCGTTCTCCACGGCCTCGGCGCCGGAGTTGAAGAAGGCGGCTCGCGTGCCGCCGCTGATCGGCACGAGGACGCCGAGGCGCTCCGCGAGCTCGACGTAGCCCTCGTACGGGACGAGCGTGAAGTCGGTGTGCACGAAGCGGGTCGCCTGCTCGGCGATCGCCTCGAGCACGCGGGGGTGGGAGTGCCCGACGTTCATGACCCCGATCCCGCCGGCGAAGTCGACGAAGGCGTTGCCGTCGACGTCGACGATGGTGGCGTTCCGCGCCTCCGCGACGAACACGGGGAGATGCACGATCAGCGGCTGCGCGACGGCCAGCGCCTCGCGCTCGAGCAGCGCCCGCGACCGGGGCCCGGGGATCTCCGTGCGGATCTCGATCGCCTTCGTCGCGGCCACGACCGCTCAGGGTAGACGATCACCTCGGCGGTGCCGCCCGGTACCGTGACGCGATGGACGCCTTCCTGGAGGGCCTCGACGCCGATCCCGACGTGCAGTTCGAGCGCTGGTTCGCCGAGGCTCGAGCGGCCGGCATCCACGAGCCCGAGGCCATGGCCCTCGCCACCGCGACCCCGGACGGCACCCCGTCGGCCCGCATGGTGCTCCTGAAGGGCCACGACGAGCGGGGCTTCGCCTTCTACACGAATCGCGAGAGCCGCAAGGGCGGCGAGCTGCTGGTGAACCCACGAGCGGCGCTGCTGTTCCACTGGGCGCCGCCGCTGCACCGGCAGGTGCGGGTCGAGGGTCGTGTCGAGCGCATGAGCGACGAGGACTCGCTCGCCTACTTCGCGACCCGCCCCCGCGTGAGCCGGCTCGGCGCCTGGGCGTCCCCGCAGTCCCGGCCGCTCGGGAGCCGCGAGGAGCTCGAGCGCCTGGTGGCCGACGTCGAGCGGCGCTTCGCCGCCGAGGAGGAGCTCCCGCTGCCGCCGCACTGGGGCGGCTACCGGGTCGTGCCCGAGGCGTTCGAGTTCTGGCAGGGACGCGACGGTCGCCTCCACGATCGCGCCCGGTACACGCGGGACGGCGGCGCCTGGCGCCGCGCCCGGCTCGCTCCCTGACGTCGGCGCGGCGGCCGGACTACGGCGTCGCGGCAGGCGCGAGCGCGCTCGGCGTGTAGAGCCCGGAGGCGTTCCAGAGGAGGAACCCCTTCGCCCCCTGCAGGCGCGTCGCCTCCACCTGCTGGCGCAGCTGCCTGGGCCCGTAGCCCCAGTCCTGGATCCACGGGATCAGCTGTGCGCGGCTCCCGCGCAGCTGGGTCTTGAAGTCGACGAGCGTCCGGAACACCGTCTCGCCCGGCTCGGCCGACGGGCTCGTGATGCCGAGCTCGCCACCGCCGTAGAGCGCGGGGTAGGACATCGGGTTGACGTGGTCGACGTGCTGCGAGATCCACGCCGGCACCTGGCCGATGCCGAGGTTGCGGGTCGCGGCGAGCCCGAAGAGCGCAGCCGAGACGCGCACGCCGAGCGGGCGCAGCCGGCGCTGGGCGTACGCGACGAAGTCGGCGATCACCTCGCCGCGCTTCACCGACGTCCTGCCGGGGTAGACCGCGCTGTCGACGTCGCCGTCCGAGGGGAACCGCACGTAGTCGAGCATGATCTCGTCGAAGCCGGCGCGGGCGGCGGCCGCGGCGACGCCGACTGCGTAGTCCCAGTTCCGACGGTCGTACGGGTTGAGCCAGCCGAGTCCGGCGCTCGTCGTCCACACGGACCCGTCCGGGCGGCGGACCGCGAGGTCGGGTCGTGCCCGTGCGAGCACGGGATCCTGGAAGACGACCACCCGGCCGATCAGGTAGATGCCCTTGGCATGCAGCCGGCGGGCCACGGCGCGCGGGTCGAAGTACGACCGGACGGCGCCCACCTTCGCCGCGAGCGGGACGCCGGCTGGACGGAAGCCGATCTCACCGCCCTCGTCCTTCACGTCCAGCTGGATCGTGTTCAGCCCGTGCTTGCGCAGCGCCACGTACTCGTCGAGCTTGCCCGGGAGCGACGCGAGCGCTCCGGTCACGTGCACGCCCCGCACCTCCACCGGCAGCGGCCGTGGCCGCCCCGTCGCGGGGAGCCCGACGGGCGCGGTCGTGACGACCACCTCGGCGGCCTCCTGCTCCGACCCGGCGGCCGTGTCCGACTGGAGCCCTCTGCCCGCGAGCGTCATCCCCCCCGCGAGCGCCAGCACGGCCAGGAGCGCTGTCCCGAGCACGAGCGCTCGGCGGCGGCGTTTGCGGCGTCGGATCTCGTCCCGGCGAGCGCGAAAGCGCTCGTTCGGGTCCATCGATGGGTAGAGCATGGACACCGGGTCCAGGAGGGTAGCGCACTCCAGACGCGCCTGCGACCTCCGGGACGGCGTACGATGGCCCCGCGATGGTGCTCCCCGACCGCGTCATCCGCCGCCTGATCGAGGACGGCAGGATCGGGATCGACCCCTACGACCCGGCGCTGATGCAGCCCTCCAGCCTCGACGTGCGCGTCGACCGGCTGTTCCGCGTCTTCCGCAACTCGCGCTACCCCTACATCGACGTGAAGCGCGAGCAGGAGGAGCTGACGGAGCTCGTCGAGGTCGTCGGCGACGAGGCGTTCATCCTGCACCCCGGCGAGTTCGTGCTCGGCTCGACGCTCGAGCGGGTGCGGCTGCCCGACGATCTGGTGGCTCGGCTCGAGGGGAAGTCGAGTCTCGGGAGGCTCGGGCTGCTGATCCACTCGACGGCCGGGTTCATCGACCCGGGCTTCGACGGGCACGTGACGCTGGAGCTGTCGAACGTCGCGAACCTGCCGATCACGATCTACCCGGAGATGAAGATCGGGCAGCTGTCCTTCATGCAGCTCGCCGAGCCGGCCGAGCGGCCCTACGGGACGGACGGGATGGGCTCGAAGTACCAGGGGCAGCGAGGACCGACGCCGAGCCGGTACTGGAAGAACTTCGAGCGCCCATGACGGTCCTCGTCACCGGCTCGAGCGGGTTCATCGGCCGCGCCGTGACGGAGGCGCTCGCCGCACGCGGCGACCGGGTGCGGGCGATGGTGCGCAGCGCGCGATCCGCGGAGATGCTGCGCGGCATCGACTGCGAGCTCGTCACCGGCGACGTCGGCGACCCCGCCTCGCTCCGGGCCGCTGCCCGCGGGTGCCGGTCGATCGTCCACCTCGTGTCGATCATCGAGGGCAAGCCGGCCGCCTTCGAGCGCGTGATGGCCGCCGGGACGGGGAACCTCGTCGAGGCGGCCCGCGAGACCGGCGTGCGCCACCTCGTGTACGTCAGCGCGCTCGGCACCGGTCCGGACGCGACCGTGCCGTACTACCGGGCGAAGTGGGCGGCGGAGCGCGCGATCGTCCACGGTGGCATCGGCCATGCGATCCTCCGCCCGAGCTTCGTGTTCGGGCCCGACGGCGGAGCGCTGCCGCGCTTCCTGCGCCTGGCCCGCGCCATGCCGGTGACGCTCGTCCTCGGCCCGGGAACGCAGCGCGTGCAACCGATCTGGATCGACGACGCGGTCGCCGCGATCCTCCTCGCGCACGACCGCGAGGGTGCCGTCGGCCCGCCCGTTCAGCTCGGGGGACCCGAGGCCGTGACCTGGGACGAGCTCTGGCGGCGGCTCACCGCGGCGCTCGGCACCCGACGCCCGCACGTGCACGTGCCGTTCTGGCTCGCCCGCGGGCCCGCCTCGCTGCTCGAGCGGCTCCCCGACGCGGTGCTCACCCGCGACCAGCTGCGGATGCTCGAGGGGCCCGACAACGTCGTCGGAGACGGAGGCGCCTCGATGCGGGAGCTCGGCCTGACGGAGCTCGTGCCACTCGACGAGCAGCTCCGCCGCGCGGTGGCCTCGACCCGCGAGCGACCGGCACACTGAGAGCGGTGCGCGAGCCCGACCCCCTCCTCGTCTGCAGCTGGAGCTCCGCCTACTGGTGATCGTACGACCACGCCGCCCGGGTGGCGGCGCAGGTGCGCGGACAGCGGGACGCACGACGCGTCGGGCTGTCGTCCAGGATCCTCGACGCGCTCCGCGCACGACGAGGGGCCGTCCGTGGACGGCCCCTCGAGTCGGACACCAGCGGTGGATTGGTAGAGACGCTTCCGGCCGATCACGATCGGCGGCGCACGGTCGCGCGAGCCCCCCACGCTGGCTAGGCGGTTCCCGGTGGTCCCGGGGGCACGCCTCTACCCGCTGGTACCTCCGCTGCCGGTAC
>CAZUVW010000049.1:0-15903 GCA_964623875.1 uncultured Gaiellales bacterium | reverse complement strand
CGCGACCGCGGCGACATCGCCTCCCGTCGGCGCCGACTGGGCGTTCGAGCCGAAGTGGGACGGCTACCGCGCGCTCGTCACCGTGCGTGGTGGTGAGGTCACGATCACGAGCAGAGGCGCACGCGATCTCGGCGACCGCTTCCCCTCGCTCGAGCAGGCGCTGCCCGCTGCGCTGAGGACGCCCGACGCGGTGCTCGACGGCGAGGTCTGCGCCCTCGACGAGCGCGGGCGGTCGCGCTTCGAGCTGCTCCAGCGTGGCGAGGGACTGGTCGTGCTCGTCGCATTCGACCTGCTGGAGCTCGACGGCGCTCCTCTCGACGAGCTGCCGTTCCGCGAGCGCCGCGAGGCGCTCGAGCGCGTCGTCGATCCGACCGCCGGGCCCGTGGTGCTCTCGCCGGTGTTCGACGACGGACACGCTCTGCTCGAGGCGGTGAGGTCGCAGGGCCTGGAGGGGGTCGTGGCGAAGCGCACGGATGCGTCGTACCGTCCTGGCCAGCGGGTGCAGCACTGGCGCAAGATCAAGGTCACGGGGCGGGCCCGACTGCCGGTCGTCGGCTGGGCGCGCGGCGAGGGACGACTGGCGGGCGCGGTCGGCTCGCTGCTGCTCGGCGTGTCCGCGGGGGACGGGCTGCGCTACGCGGGGAGCGTGGGCTCGGGTCTGAGCGATCGCGATCGCGACGACCTCCGCGCGCTGCTGCGACCGCTCGAGACCGAGGAGCCGCCGCTGACGGAGCGTCCCGTCCTCCCACGTGCTCTCCGCGGCCGCGTGCAGTGGGTGCGCCCCGAGCGCGAGGTGGAGGTCGGGTTCGCGGAGTGGACGCGCGCGGGCCGTCTGCGCCAGCCGGTGTTCCTCGGGCTCGCAGACGGGGAAGGGACAGCCGGGGACTCCGCACGATCGACCCCGGACAGCGGGGGCGCTGTCGAGCGGCTGGCGATGCCGCCCGAGGTGCGCCGTGGGCGCAGGACGCTGCGGCTCTCGAACCTCGACAAGCCGTTCTGGCCGGAGGAGGGCATCACGAAGGGCGACCTGCTCGCGTACTACCGCGACGTGGCACCCGCGCTCGTGCCGCACCTGCGTGGCCGGCCCTTCACGATGAAGCGGTATCCGGACGGGTGGCAGGGCAAGCACTTCTTCCAGAAGCAGGCGCCCTCCCACGCGCCCGACTGGATCCGTCGCGTGTCGCTGCCGGCATCGACCCGCTCGGGCGAGCGGCGAACCGTCTCCTACGCGGTGCTCGACGACGACCTGGCGCTGCTCTGGGCCGTGAGCATGGGCTGCATCGATCTCCACGCCGGCGCCGCGCGGGTCGACCGGCTCGACCGACCGGACTGGGTCGTGTTCGACCTCGACCCGGCCGAGGGCACCGGCTTCGCCGAGGTGGCCACCGTCGCCCTGCACGTGCGTGACGCGTTGACGGCCCTCGGGCTGGAGAGCGTCCCGAAGACGAGCGGATCGCGTGGGCTCCACGTCCTCGTGCCGATCGCGCGGCGACACACCCACGAGCAGGCACGGGAGTTCGCGGTGATCGTCGCGGGCGCGCTCCAGCGGGCCCATCCGGAGCTCGTCACGCGCGAGTGGTCGCGCGCCAAGCGCCACGGCGTCCTGATCGACGTCAACCAGAACGGAGCCGGCCGGACGACGGCGATGGTCTACTCCGTCCGCCCGCGTCCGGGTGCCCCGGTCTCGACCCCGCTGCGCTGGGCGGAGGTGGGGCCGGGGCTCGATCCCGCCGCGTTCACGATGGACGCGGTGCTCGAGCGCGTGGCCCGCGAGGGAGACCTCGCAGCCGCTGCGCTGGCCGGAGGCCAGTCGCTCACGCGGGCGCTCCGCTCGCTCGGGGGCTGAGCGGTTCCCTGAGTCGCCGAGGCTGCGGGGCTGCTGGCGCGTGCCGAGCTTGCGCGCGACCGAGGCGCCGGCGAAGCCGCTGCCGAACACGAGCGTGCCCCGCGCGCCTCCCGCCCCGTCGTCGCGAGGAGCGTCGTACCATCGGCGGCGATGGCCGTGCAGGTCGCTGTGATCGGAAGCGGCGCCGAGCACGAGTTGGCGGCGGAGGAGACGGGTCGCCTGCTCGCGCTCGCCGGCTGCGTCGTCGTCACGGGCGGGCTCGACGAGGTGATGGCCGCTGCCCATCGCGGCGCGAAGAGCGTGGACGGCACCACGATCGCGATCCTGCCGGGCGAGACGCGCGATGCGGCGAACCCCTGGGCCGACCACGTCGTGTGCACGGGTGTCGGTCATGCGCGCAACCTCGCGGTCGCAGCCTCCGCCGACGCCGTGATCGCCGTCGGCGGCAGCTGGGGGACGCTCTCCGAGATCGGGTACGCGATGCGGCTCGGCCGCCCGTGCGTGATCCTCCACGGCGGCCTCGTCGTCGAGGGCGTGCCGCGCGCGCCGACCGTCGAGGCAGCCGTCGCGGAGGTGCTCGCGGCCCTCGGCGTCGACCGGGGCGCTCAGCCGCGCAGCTCCTCCAGCCGGCCCGCGTAGAACCGGCGCTCCGTCTCGTTGCCGGTGAGCGCCAGGGCCTGGTCGTAGGCGGCGATCGCCTCGTCGCGCCGGTCGAGCCTGCGGAGCAGGTCGGCCCGCGCCCCGTGGAGGTAGTGGTAGCCCTCCAGTCCCTCGATCGCGTCGATCAGCGCAAGCCCGTGCTCGACGTCGCCGGCGAGCGCCACCGCGACCGCGCGGTTGAGCCGGACGATCGGCGACGGGTCGATCGCCTCGAGCTGCGCGTAGACGGCGGCGATGAGCGAGGGATCGCTCCCCTGGACGTGCCCGGCGGCGATCGCCGCCTGGAGCTGGTACGGCCCCGGCGAGCGGCGCTGCCTGGCCCGCTCGAGCAGGCGCAGGCCCTCGTCGATCTCGCGCGCGTCCCAGAGGCGGCGGTCCTGCTCCGCGAGGAGGACGAGCTCGCCGCCGGGTCCGACCCGTGCCGCCCGCCGGGAGTCCTGAAGGAGCATGAGCGCGAGCAGTCCCAGCGCTTCAGGCTCGTCGGGCATGAGGATGCACAGGAGCTTGGCGAGCCGGATCGCCTCGGCGCAGAGGTCGGTGCGCACGAGCTCCTCGCCTCCGCTTGCGGCGTACCCCTCGTTGAACACGAGGTAGAGCACGCGCAGGACGCCAGGCAGCCGGTCGGGCAGCAGATGGTCGGGAGGCACCCGCACCGGGATCCCCGCGTCGCGGATGCGGCGCTTGGCCCGCACGAGCCGCTGCGCGAGCGTGGGCTCCGCGACGAGGAGCGCGCGCGCGATCTCCGCGGTGGTGAGCCCACCCACCTCCCGCAGCGTCAGCGCGACCTGGGCGTCGAGCGCCAGGGCGGGATGGCAGCACGTGAAGACGAGCGCGAGGCGGTCGTCGGGGATCGCCGTCATCTCGTCCTCCTCGGCGGGCAGCGTCTCGAGCCGTGCGAGCAGCTCCGCCTTGCGCGCGAACGTCTGCTCTCGCCGGATGCGGTCGAGCGCCCTGTTGCGCGCGGCGGTGACGATCCACGCGCCGGGATTGCGCGGCAGCCCGTCGCGCGGCCAGCGGGTCATGGCGATCTCGAACGCGTCCTGGACGGCGTCCTCGGCGCGCTCCAGATCGCCGAGGACGCGGGCCAGGATCGCCACGGAGCGCGCCCACTCGTCGCGATAGACGCGGTCGATCGAGGTCACTGCCCCGCGATCGGACGGATCTCCAGCGAGCCGTACGCCGCGGCGGGCACGAGCGACGCGATGCGGATCGCCTCGTCGAGGTCGGGCAGCTCGGTGACGAAGACGCCGCCGAGCTGCTCCTTCGTGTCGGCGTAGGGGCCGTCGGTGACGAGCCGCTCGCCGTCGCGGACGCGGACGACCTTCGCCTCCGCAGCCGCCTCCAGCTCCTTCCCCGTGCACGACGGGTCGATGCGGGCCATCTCCTCGAACAGCGCGATCCACGCGGGCATCGACTCCGCACGGGCGGCGGCTGCCTCCTCCTCGGAGAGCGCCGACCACGCGCTCTGGTCGCCATAGACGAGCAGGGCGTAGCGCATCGTCATGCCTCCGGGTCGACGTGGACCGGTCGAACCTCGACGGCACCCGTCGCGGCCGCGGGGATGCGAGCCGCCCAGTCGAGCGCCTCGTCGAGCGTCGGGCAGTCGAACACGAAGTAGCCGCCGAGCGCTTCCTTCACCTCCGCGTACGGACCGTCGGAGACGAGCGTCTGCCCGTTGCGGACGCGCACCGTCGTCGCGCTCGCGACCGGTGCGAGCTCGGCGCCGTCGACGAGCACGCCCGCGGCCTGCGCGTCCTCGGACAGGGCGCGGTACTGCGCGTACACCGCGCTCCGCTCCTCCTCCCCGAGCCCCAGCCAGGCGGCCTCGTCGGCGTGGATCAGGGCCAGGTACTCCATGGTGTCTCCCTTCTGATCGCTGATGGTCGCACCATGACGACGAACGCGCCGTGCCGAGATCGACAGGGGGTGTGCTCAGCCCGCATCCACCATCCGGGCGAGCAGCGTCGCAGCGCCGCGCTTGTCGAGCCACTCGTTGAGGTTGCCGCACTTGGGGCTCTGGACGCACGACGGGCAGCCGTCGTCGCAGGGGCACCCGCGCAGGAGCCGCGCCGTGTCGGCCGCCCAGCCCCCGAATCGCTCGAACCCGCGCTCGACCAGCCCGACGCCCCCCGCGTGGCCCTCGTGGACGAAGATCGTCGGCCGACCTGTCTGCGGGTGTGCGTTCGTCGAGAGGCCCCCGATGTCCCAGCGGTCGCACATCGCCCAGAGGGGCAGCATCGAGATCAGCGCGTGCTCCGCGGCGTGGAGGGTCGAGAGCAGCGTCGGCATCTCGTCCAGCCCGACCAGCAGGTCGTCGTCGGGCGAGAACCAGACACCCTCGGTCGTGAACGTCGACGGTGGCACGAGGAGCGGGACGACGTCGATCGTGCTCCCGTCCGCGATCGTCTTGCGATGGTAGGCGACGACCTGCTCGGTGACGGTCACCCGTCCCAGGGCGAGCTCGACGCCGGTCACGCGCGCGCGGCGCAGCTCCTCGTCGATCGTCGTGTCGGTCTCCTTGCGCACCTGCGTGTACCAGTCCACCTCCGCGGCGCGCACGAGCGCGACGCGCGTCGCCTCGTCGAGGGCGCTCACGAGGTACTGCTCGCCGAGGTGGAGGTAGACGGCGCCCTCGTGCACGGTCGAGTACGCCCGTTCCCGCTCGACGAGCCCCAGCAGCGTCCCCGTCTCCTCCTCGACCACGGCGAACGCCTCGGTGTCCCCCGAGCGGAGCGAGATCCGGGCGGCCGGGTGGTCGCGACCCCGCCACACGACCCCGGCGGGGGTGCGCACGAGCTCGGGATGCACCTGGGCGCGCGCGACGGCCGCCGGCCCGAGGGTCGTGGCGTCTGCGTCCGTGATCGGGCCCTCGTAGGCCGCCGCGAGCACGTGCGGGTCGAGGATCCGCGGGCTGTCCGGATCGAGGATCGCCGCCTCGACGCTGCGTCCGAGCAGCGCCTGCGGCTCACGCATGAAGTACTGGTCGAGCGCGTCCTCGCCGGCGACGAGCACCGCGAGCCCGCGGGTGCGCCGGCCTGCGCGGCCCCACTGCTGGCGCAGCGACGCCACGGTGCCGGGAAAGCCGACCGAGATCGCGCAGTCGAGCTCGCCCACGTCGATGCCCAGCTCGAGCGCGTCGGTGGCCGAGACGCCGAGCAGGTCTCCCTCGACCAGCCTGCGCTCGATCTCGCGGCGCTGCTCCGGGGTGTAGCCGGCCCGGTACGGAGCGAGCCGGTGCGCGGTCTCCCGGCCGACCCGCTCCGCGGTGAACCGGTGGATCAGCTCTGCCGCCTTCCGGCTCTTGGCGAAGCAGATCGTCCGGAGTCCTCGCTCGACGAGCTCGGCCATCACCCGCGACGCCTCGGCGAGCGCGCTGGCGCGGGTGCCCAGGTCAGGGTCGGTGAGCGGCGGGTTCCAGAGCACGACCTCGCGCTCGGGCCTGGGGGCCGTGTCCACGTCGACGACCCGCACGTCGAGCCCGGTGAGCGCCCGCGCGAGCTCGCCGGGGTTCGCGATCGTGGCGGACGCGAGCAGGAGCTGCGGCTCGGATCCGTACGCCGACGCGAGGCGTCGTAGGCGACGCAGCACGTTGCCGACGTGCGAGCCGAAGACCCCGCGGTAGACGTGCGCCTCGTCCACGACGACGAAGCGCAGGTTGTGGAGGACGTCGCCCCAGCGATCGTGATGCGGGAGGACGCCGACGTGGAGCATGTCCGGGTTCGTGAGCAGGACGTTGGCGCTGCGGCGGACGTCGCGGCGCTGCTCGGTCGGCGTGTCCCCGTCGTAGATCCCGACGCGCGCCCCCGGTGAGCGGAGCGAGGCCAGCGAGCGCGCCTGATCCTGTGCGAGCGCCTTGGTGGGGAAGAGGAGGATCGCCCGCGCGTGGACGTCGCGGGCCAGGGCGTCGAGCACGGGCAGCGAGAACGCGAGCGACTTGCCCGAGGCGGTGCCGGTGGTGACGATCGCATGACCCCCCGCCGCGACCGTCTCCCAGGTCTCCGCCTGGTGCGCCCACAGCGAGGTGATCCCCCGGCGGGCGAGCGCATCCGCGACTCGCGGGTCCAGCCCTGCCGGGATCGGCGCGGTGCGTCCCGAACGGGCGGCCTCGGTCGCGCGGTGTACGACCTCCTCGGCGGCGAGGAGGGGCTCCCAGGCGGCGCCGACGCCGGCGTCGGTCAGCGCGGCTCCGCGGGGCGGAACCCGGCGCAGGAGACGTTCAGGGCAGCGATCAGCCCCCCGACGATCGTCGCGTAGCCCGTGTGCTCGTTCTCCTGCCAGCCCCGATCGCGGTCGAGCCCGTGGAAGCGGTACCGCACCCGGACGCGGTCGGCGACGAGCTCGGCGTCTGCGGCGAGGAGGAAGAAGGGCTCGAGGGCCAGCCACTGCGCGTAGCGCCCGGCGATGGCCTCCGGTCCCTCCTCCTCCCGGAGGGTCCGCGGGGTGAGGACGCGCAGCCGCGCGTCCGGGGCGAAGCACGCGGCGACAACCGCCCGGTCGCGATCCCGGATCCCCGACAGGAGCGCCGAGGCAACCGTCAGGGCGCGCGCGGGATCGTCCACGAGTCCGAGCGTATCGCGTGCGCTTGCCCTGACGCTGACGTGGCTGCCACGCTGTCGGGGATGCTCGTCTTCGTCGTCGGTCGGCTGGTGTGGGCCGCGCTGCTGCTCGTGGCGGTCACGTTCGTCCTCTTCGTGCTGTTCTTCCTCGCGCCCGGGAACCAGCTCTCGCTCTCGGGCTCGCTCGAGAACGCGGCCGCGCTCGAGGACGCGGGGGGACAGTCACGCCTCGACGGCGACCGGCCCCTGTCGGAGTACTTCGACTTCGTCGGAGCGCTGCTCCGTGGCGACCTCGGCACCTCCTGGCGCACCGAGGACGACGTCGCCTGGATGATCGGTCAGGCGGCTCCGGCGAGCGCCTCGCTCGTCGTCGGGGGGATGCTGCTCGGTCTCGTCACCGCGTTCACGGTCGGGATCCGCTCGGCGATGCGCCCGCGTGGCCCGGTCGACCGCCTCGGCGGCATGCTGGTCCTCTTCGGGGTCAGCGCGCACCCCGTCTGGCTCGGCCTCGTGCTCGCGTGGCTCTTCGGGTTCGTCCTGGGCTGGATGCCGATCTACGGCTACTGCGACGTCTTCCGCCCGAACGAGTCGGCCGAGTGCGGCGGACCGGTGCAGTGGGCCTACCACCTCGTGCTCCCGTGGGTCGTGTTCGCCGCGGCGTACGCCGCGCTCTACGCCCGCATGCTCCGCTCCGGCCTGATCGAGGCGCTGCGCGAGGACTACGTGACCGCCGCCCGCGCCCGCGGCGTGGGCGAGCGCACGATCGTCCGCTCGCACGCGCTGCGGAACTCGATGCTGCCGATCGTGACGATGCTGACGATGGATCTCGGGATCGCGTTCTCCGGGACGATGTTCATCGAGACGGTGTTCCGGATCCCAGGGCTGGGCTTCCTCGTCGTCAGCGCCATCCCGCGCCGGGACCTCCCGGTGCTGCTCGGCGTGACGATCGTCGTCGCGGCGGTGATCGTCCTCTGCAGCCTCGTGCTCGACATCCTCTACGCGCGAGTCGACCCACGGATCGAATCGCCGCTCGCGCGCCGAGCGGCGTCGGCTCAGGCGAGGTGAGGCGCGATCGCCTCCGCGTAGCGGCGCTTGGGGTTCGCCCCGAGCAGCGTCACCTGCGGCTCGCCGCCGACGAACAGCATCACCGTCGGCACGGTCAGGACGCCGTAGCGCGACGGCACGCCGAGGTTGTCGTCCACGTCCAGGGCCACCAGCCGCAGACGTCCCTCGTGCTCGACCGCGAGCTCCTCGAGGATCGGCTCGATCGTGCGGCAGGGCCGGCACCACGGGGCGGTGAACTCGAGCAGGACGGGGAGCTCGGAGCGGAGCACCTCGTCGTCGAAGGTCCCGTCGGTGACCGCGTGGAGCATCGAGGGCATCGTACGCGTGCGATCAGAGTCGGCCGCGCAGCGCACGCCACCGCAGCCGGGGCACCTGGAGCATCGCCTCGGCGACGATCCCGCCGCTCATCTTCGACTCGCCCACGCGCCGGTCGGTGAAGGTGATCGGCACCTCGACGACGCGCAGGCGCCTGCGCAGCACGCGGTAGGTGCCCTCGATCTGGAAGCCATAGCCTCGTGCGGAGATCGCGTCGAGGTCGATCGCCTCCAGCGTCGCCCGGCGGAAGCACTTGAAGCCCCCCGTGAGGTCACGGATGCCCACCCCGAGGACGAGCCGGGCGTAGAGCGACCCGCCACGCGAGACGATGCGCCGGCCGAGGCCCCAGTTGACCGTGTCGCCGCCGGCGACGTAGCGCGAGCCGAGCGCGAGATCGGCGCCGGACTCGCAGGCGGCGATCAGCCGTGGGACGTCGGCGGGATCGTGGGAGAAGTCGCAGTCCATCTCGAGCACGAGCTCGGCACCGTCTGCGAGCGCGCGGCGGAACCCGGCGAGGTAGGCCGGGCCCAGCCCCTCCTTCGTCGCACGGTGGAGGACGTCGACCCAGGCGAGCTCGGAGGCCAGCCGATCGGCGAGCTCGCCGGTGCCGTCGGGCGAGCCGTCGTCGATCACGAGCACGCGGTCGCGTCCGGTGTCGAGCACCTCGCCGAGGGCACGCACCATCGGCTCGAGGTTCTCGCGCTCGTTGTAGGTGGGCAGGCAGACGACGGCCCGGGGCATCGCTGGATCGTGCCGCACGCGTCGGAGGGGTGCGGCGCTGGCTCCCGGGACGGCCCCGGCCCCCACGCCCCCGAGGGCGTGCACGACCCGAACGTCGTCCAGGAGGCCCGAGCGCCGCGCGACGACCGGCGAGGAGACGCCCCTATGATCGGCCGCGTGGCGTCGCTCCCCGACAACCAAGAGGTCGCCGACGCGTTCGACCTGCTCGCCGATCTGTCGGAGCTGCTCGGCGAGGAGGGGTTCCGCGTGCAGGCGTACCGGCGCGCGGCGACGCGCGTGCGCGACACGGCGGCCTCGGCTGCGGAGCTCGCGCTCGCGGGACAGGCGAAGGAGCTGCCGGGGATCGGCAAGACGATCGAGGCGAAGATCGTGGAGCTGGCCCGGACCGGCTCGATGGAGGCGCTGGAGAAGCGGAAGGCACAGGTGCCGGAAGGGCTGACGGCGTTCTTGCGGCTGCCGGGGCTCGGCCCGAAGACCGCTGCGCGGATCTGGCGGGAGCTCGGCGTGACGACGCTCGACGAGCTGAAGGCCGCCGCCCAGCAGCAGCGGTTGCGCTCGCTCCCGGGGCTCGGCGCGCGCAGCGAGGAGCGGATCCTCGAGGCGCTGGAGAAGGGGATCGGTGCCGAGCCGGAGCGGCGCGGCCTGCTCGGCAAGGGACTCCCGGTCGTGCGGCAGGTCGTCGAGGCGCTGCGCGCGCACCCGGCCGCGGTCGACGTCTCCGAGGCGGGCAGCACCCGGCGGCGCAAGGAGACGTTCCGCGACCTCGACGTGATCGCCACCTCGACGGACCCCGGCGCGCTGATCGCGCACTTCGTCGGCCTGCCCTGGGTGCTGGAGGTCGTCGCGCAGGGCGAGAGCAAGGCGACCGTGATCACGAAGCAGGGGCTTCGCCTCGACCTGCGCGTCGTGCCGCCCGAGAGCTACGGCGACCTGCTCCAGCACTTCACCGGCTCGAAGGAGCACAACGTCGCGCTCCGCGAGGAGGCGCAGCGCCACGGGCTGTCGGTGTCGGAGTACGGCGTCACCGTCGTCGAGACCGGCGTCGTCCACAGCTTCCGGACGGAGGAGGAGCTGTACGCCTTCCTCGGCTACGCCTACATCCCGCCCGAGCTGCGCGAGCACGGCGGCGAGCTGGAGGCCGCCCGCGCACGCCGTCTGCCGGCTCTCGTCGAGCTCACCGACCTCGTCGGCGAGATGCACTGCCACTCGACCTGGTCGGCCGACGGCCGCTCGACGATCGAGGAGATGGCCGCCGCCGCACGCGAGCGCGGCTACGGGTTCCTGTGCCTCACCGACCACTCGCACTACCTGCGCGAGGGGCGGATGGAGGCCCAGTGGGAGGAGATCGCCGCGGTCAACGAGCGCGTCGAGCCGTTCCGCGTGCTGCGTGGGGTCGAGGCGAACATCCGGGTCGACGGCCAGCTCGACGTGCCGGACGAGCTCCTCGCCGAGCTCGACTGGGTCGTCGCGTCGCTGCACTCGGCCTTCGACCGAAGCCCGACCGAGCGGCTCCTCGCGGCGATCGAGCACCCCCACGTCCACTGCATCGGCCACCTCACCGGCCGCAAGATCGGTCGTCGCGAGGGAGGCCGTGTCGACGTCGAGCGGGTGGTCGCGCGCGCGGCCGAGACCGGCACGGCGCTGGAGATCAACAGCCATCCCGACCGGCTGGACATGCGTGACGTCCACGCCCGGCTCGCGGGCGAGGCGGGCGTGCTCGTGCCCGTGAACACCGACGCCCATGCCGCGGGCGAGCTCGAGCTCGCCGAGTACGGCGTCGCGCAGGCGCGGCGCGCGTGGCTGACGAAGGAGCAGGTGCTCAACACGCGAGCCTGGGACGAGATCGTGAGACTGCGCGGATGAGCGACTTCCGCGACGACGGCGCCGCCGCGCTCGAGTGGGTGGCCGCCTACCTCGAGCGCGTCCGCGAGCTGCCCGTGCTCTCGCAGGTCGAGCCGGGGGAGATCCGAGCCGCGCTGCCGGCCTCGCCGCCCGACGCCGCAGAGCCGTTCTCGGCCGTGCTCGACGACCTCGAGCACGTGCTGCTGCCCGGGCTCACGCACTGGCAGAGCCCCCGGTTCTTCGCCTACTTCGCGACGACGGCCTCGGAGCCCGGGATCCTCGCCGAGCTGCTGATCGCCGGGCTCAACCAGGTCGGCATCCTCTGGCGGACGTCGCCCGCGCTCCAGGAGCTCGAGGAGCTCACGCTCGACTGGCTCCGACAGCTGCTCGGGCTGCCGGGCGACCTCGTCGGGCACATCGAGGACACCGCGTCGACGAGCACGATCGCCGCGCTGGCCGCCGCCCGGGCCGCAGCGCCCGGTCGGCGGGTGGTGGTCGCGTCGGAGCACGCGCACTCCTCGGTCGACAAGGCCTGCCGGCTGCTCGAGCTCGAGCTCCGCAAGGTGCCCGGCGACGCGGCGCACGCCCTGCGGCCGGATCGGCTCTCACTGGACGGCGCCTGCGCGGTCGTCGCCACCATCGGCACGACCGCATCGACCGCGATCGATCCGGTGCCGGCGATCGCGGACGTGTGCGCAGCACGCGACGTCTGGCTCCACGTCGACGCCGCGTACGCAGGCCCGGCCGCGATCTGCCCCGAGCTCCGGCCGCTGTTCGCCGGCTGGGAGCGGGCCGACTCGATCGTCGTCAACCCGCACAAGTGGCTCGCCACGCCGATGGACTGCTCCGCCCTCTGGACACGGAGGATCGAGGACTTCCGCCGCGCGTTCAGCCTCGTGCCCGAGTACCTGCGCTCTCCCGACGACGCCGTCAACCTCAGCGAGGTGTCGGTGCCGCTGGGCCGTCGCTTCCGCGCGCTCAAGCTGTGGGTCGTGCTGCGCGCCTTCGGCCGCCAGGGACTGCAGGACAGGATCAGGGAGCACGTGCGACTGGCGGACCTGTTCGCCTCCTGGATCGAGGCGGAACCGGGCTGGGAGGTCGTCGCGCCGCATCCGTTCTCGCTCGTCTGCTTCCGCCACGAGGGCTCGGACGACCACAACGAGGCGCTGATGCACCGGGTCAACGAGGAGGGCCGCATGTTCCTCTCACATGCGAGGCTCGACGACCGCCTCGCCCTGCGGCTCGCGATCGGCAGCTACCGGACGACCGAGGACGACGTCCGCCTCGCCTGGGAGGCGCTGCGCGACGCCGCCCGTCGCTGCGTCTAGCCCCTCGTCGCCGTCTCGGCGGTGCTCACGCGGCTCGGCGCGGCCGCCGCGAGCCGCGCGAGGGCCGCGGGGTCACCCTCGATCACGGCGCCGTCGCAGACGACGCCGGCGACGAGCAGGTGGTAGACGCCGGCCGGGTCGCAGTGGATGACGACGTCGGGGTCGTCGGCGGGGCCGGGCCGCACGTCGCCGTCGACGACGCAGGCGACCTCGTCGTCGACGCGGAGCTCGTACGCGCCGTCGGGTGCGCCTTCTCCCAGAGCCGTCCGCAGCGTTCGCTCGAGCCAGCCCGGCTGGAGCTCGACGTCGTCGGGGGGCGGGCCGAGCGAGCGGGCGCCCCAGTGGGCGAGCGCGCGCAGCACCGGTGCGAGGCCCGCGCCGAGCTCGGTCAGCTCGTAGACGGTCGTCGCAGACGGCGCCGGCAGACGCGACCGCCGGACCACGCCGCTCTGCTCCAGCTCGCGCAGCCGTGCCGCGAGCACGTTGGTCGATGCGCCGTGGAGGCGAGCGTGCAGGTCCGTGTACCGCAGCGGGCCGTGCTGCAGCTCCCGCACGACGAGCAGCGACCAGCGCTCGCCGACCAGGTCGAGCGCGTGCGCGATGGGGCAGTACTGGCTGTAGGTCCGCGCCACCCGAGTGATCCTACCGCGATCACTGCATTTCAACAAGTGATGACTTGCAAAATGCAAGCGTGACGTGCTACCGTCGCCCCGTTCCGGGAGACAGCGAAGACCAGGAGGACGGGCACATGGCAGCGACGAGCGACCGCAGGTGGTGGGCACTGGGGCTGATCTGCCTCGTGCAGTTCATGACGATCCTCGACATCGCGATCGTGAACGTCGCGTTGCCGTCGATCCAGGCCGATCTCGGCTTCGCGCCCGAGAACCTCCAGTGGGTGATCAGCGCCTACGCGCTCTTCTTCGGCGGCTTCCTGCTGCTCGGTGGGCGCCTCGGCGACCGCCTCGGCCGTCGCCGCGTCTTCTTCGCGGGGATCCTGCTCTTCACGGTCGCCTCGCTCCTCGCGGGCCTGTCGTGGTCGGAGGAGTCGCTGATCGTGGCGCGCGCGCTGCAGGGGCTCGGCGCGGCGATGCTCTCGCCGGCCGCTCTCGCGATCCTCACGGCGACCTTCGCCGAGGGCCGCGAGCGCAACATCGCGCTGGGCGTCTGGGGGGCGACCGGCGGGTTCGGCGCCGCCGCGGGGGTGCTGCTCGGCGGCATCCTCACCGACCTGCTGAGCTGGGAGTGGATCTTCTTCGTCAACATCCCGGTCGGCGTCCTCGCCCTGTTCCTCACCCCGCTCTGGGTGCAGGAGAGCCGCGACCTGCGCACCAAGACATTCGACCTGCCCGGCGCCGTGCTGATCACGGCGGCGCTGGTCGTGCTCGTGCTCGGCATCACCCAGGCCAACGAGTGGGGCTGGGGGTCGGCGACGACGTGGGTCGTGTTCGCGATCTCCGCCGTCCTCCACGTGCTCTTCCTCGCCTGGGAGCGCGGCCGCGAGGAGCCGCTGGTGCCGCTGTCGATCTTCAGCGTCAAGACGGTGCTCGGCGCGAACATCACGGGCTTCATCCTCGGGACGATCCTGTTCTCGATGTTCCTGCTCCTCACGCTCTACATGCAGAACGTGCTCGGTCTCTCACCGCTCGAGACGGGCTTCGGCTACCTGGCCGTGGCCGGCACCGCGATCATCTGGGCGAACGTCGCGGCGTTCGCCGCCAACAGGATCGGGGTGAAGCCCGTGATGCTCGCGGGCATGTCCCTGCTCGGTCTGGGGCTCCTCTCCTTCACCCAGATCTCCGTGGACGGCTCGTACTGGACGGACCTCTTCCCCGGCTTCCTGCTGGTCGGTGCCGGCATGCCGTTCGTGTTCGTCCCCGTCACGATCGCCGCGGTCGCGGGCGTCAGCAACGATCAAGCCGGGCTCGCCTCGGGCCTCATCAACACCTCGCAGCAGATCGGCGGCGCCCTCGGCATCGCGGTGCTCTCGGCGATCGCGACGTCGGTGACGACCGATGCGATCGGCGAGGGGACCGCGCAGCCGCAAGCCCTCGTCGACGGCTTCGCGACCGCGATGTGGTTCGCGGCGGGCGCTGCGCTGGTCGGGATGGTCGCGATCGCCGTGTTCGTCCGCCGCAGCGATCTCGCCGCGGTCGCCGAGCCGGCGCCCGTCGCCACCGGCTGAGCCGCGGCTGAGTCCCGCTGCCGGGCCGGCCGCGCGCGGCCGGCCCGGCAGCCCATCTGTGGGCGCCCGTACGATGGGGCGGCCGTGCCCCGCCTCGTCGCGATCGGCCTCACCGCAGGCGCCTTCTCGGCCCTCTTCGGCGTCGGCGGCGGCATCATCCTCGTGCCGCTGCTCCTGCTGCTCGCGGCGTACACGCCCCACGCCGCGGCCGCGACCTCGCTCGGCGCGATCCTGCTCACCTCGGTCGCGGGCGCGCTGCTCTACGGGCTCAGGGGGGACGTGCGGCCGGCCTACGCGGCGCTCGTCGGCATCCCTGCCGTCGCCGGGGCCGTCCTCGGCACCGGGCTCCAGCACCGGCTCTCCGGCCGCGCGCTCACGCTTGCCTTCGCCGGACTGCTGGCGGCGATCGGTGTCTGGCTGCTCGTCGGATGAGCACGAGCACCGTGATCCTCGCGATCTCCCTCGGCCTGGCCGCCGGCGTGCTCGCGGGCACGTTCGGCGTCGGCGGGGGGATCCTGTTCGTGCCCGCGCTCCTCGCGCTCGGCCTCGGACAGGTCGAGGCCGGCGCCACGTCGCTCCTCGCGATCGTGCCGACCGCGGCCGTCGGCGTCCTGCGCCAGCGAGGAAGGGGCCTGCTCAGACCGAAGGACGCGCTCGTGATCGGGATCGCCTCGTTCGCGGGCGTCGAGGTCGGCATCCAGGTGGCGACACGACTCGACGAGTCGCTGCTGCGACGCCTCTTCGGCGCGCTCCTGCTCGTGGTCGCCGTCCAGCTCGCCCTTCGGTGCCTGCGAGACGCCCGTCGCTACCCTGGTGGGTCGTGAGACGCGCTCTGATCGTCGTGCTCGCGGGTGTCGTCGTCGTCGCCCTGGCGGGCATCGCCGCTGCCGCGACGGGCGACCCTCCCGCTCCCTCGGCGAACGCCTCTGGTCAGGCGGCGCTCGTCACCGTCCCCGGTCAGCCCGGCGGGGCGACGCCGTCCGTCAGCGCTCCGCCGAACGGCGAGGGGGGTGGGGGGTTCGCCTACCCGGCCGACGGCTCCGTCGTTCGCGTCGGGTCGTCGACCGTGACGGTCACGGCGCAGCCCGGTGTGTCCTCCAGCGCGCAGGCCGTGGTCGGCACCCTCGGCGTCTCGCTCTTCGGGGGCGAGGTGACCGTCGATTCCGTCGAGGTGAGGGCGGGTGCCGCTGCAGGTCCCGGAGGCTCGACGACGGACGCCTCCTCGGCGTCGATCACGGGGCTCGTGGTGCTGGGGCAAGCGCTCCCGGCCACCGCTGCGACGCAGATCCCGCTGGCGGACTGGGGCACGCTCGACGTCCTCTCGAAGGTCTCTGCGGTCGAGAGCCCCACGGCGGGCTCGGGCTCGGC
>CAZUVW010000048.1:0-16049 GCA_964623875.1 uncultured Gaiellales bacterium | reverse complement strand
AGACGGGGAACGTGATGGTGCTGCCGGAGTTGAAGTACGTGATCACGAAGTCGTCCACCGAGATCGCGAACGCGAGCAGCGCGCCGGCGAGGATCGCCGGCGCGAGCAGCGGCAGGGTCACCTTGCGGAAGGTGACGAACCCGTTGGCGCCGAGGTCGGCGGCGGCCTCCTCGACGTGCCGGTCGAAGTCGACCAGGCGGGCGCGCACGGTGACCACGACGAACGAGATGTTGAACATCACGTGGGCGATGAAGATCGTCCAGAAGCCGAGCTGGAAGACCGTCTGGTTGAGGAAGAGCGTCAGCAGCGAGGCGCCGAGCACGATCTCGGGGGCTGACATCGGGAGGAAGATGAGGAAGTTGAGCCCGCCGCGACCGCGGAACGCGTAGCGCACGAGCGCGAGCGCGATCAGCGTGCCGAGCATCGTCGCCACGAGGCTCGCGAGCACCGCGATCACGAGGGACGTCTCGAGCGCGTCCTGGATCCCGGGAGCAGCGTTCCAGTTGAGCCAGTTGTCGAGCGTGAACCCCTGCCACACGTAGTTGAACCGCCCCGCCGGGTCGTTGAACGAGAACAGGAAGACGACGGCGATCGGCAGCAGCATGTAGGCGAACGCGAGCATCGCGAACACCCCGAGCGCGTGGCGCTTCACGAACCTCACTGCGTGAGCCTCTCCGAGCCGACCGCGCGTGCGTACAGGGCGACGACGACGAGGATGATGGTCATCAGCACGAACGAGAGCGCGGCTGCGGCCGGGTAGTCCACGAGCGCGAGGAACTTCGACTGGATGACGTTGCCGATCATCTGCTGGTTCGGACCGCCGAGCAGCTCGGCGTTGATGAAGTCTCCGCTCGCGGGGATGAAGGTGAGCAGGGTGCCGGCGATCACACCCGGCATCGACAGCGGCAGCGTCACCCGCAGGAAGGACTGCACGGGGCTCGCGTACAGGTCGCCGCCCGCCTCGACCAACCGCCGGTCGATCTGCTCCAGGGAGACGTAGATCGGCAGCACCATGAACGGGAGGAAGTTGTACGTGAGCCCGGCGACGACGGCGACGGTGGTGGCCAGCAGCCGTCCATCCTCGGCCACGAGCCCGATCGCCTTGAGCAGGTCGAGCACCGGGCCCTCGTCCGCGAGGATCGTCTGCCAGGCGATCGTGCGGATCAGGTACGTGACGAAGAACGGGGCGATCACGAGCACGAGGAACACGTTCTTCCAGCGGCCGGCGCGGAATGCGATCCAGTAGGCCAGGGGGTAGCTGACCACCAGGGCGAGCAGGGTCGCGATCCCCGCGTAGACGAACGAGCGGATCAGCTGCTCGCTGTTCTCGGAGAGCGCCTCCGAGTAGTTCTCGAACGCCCAGGTGAACTCGTAGTTCGGGTACAGCCCGCTCTGCAGCGACTGGTAGGCCAGGTACCCGAGCGGGACCACGAAGAAGATCGCCAGCCAGGCGATCCCCGGCAGCAGCAGCAGCCAGGGCGTCAGGGACGGGTGCCGGTGGAGGAAGCCCACGCTCGTCGGTGGCGCTGCCGGGGGCCTATGCCCCCAGCAGCTGCTGCCACTGCTCGATGTAGTCCGGGTTGTTGAGCGCCTCGGCGTCGAATCCCGACACCTGAGCGAGCGTCGCGTCGTCGGGGATGATGAGCGGGTTGTCGGCGAGTGCGGGGTCGATCTTCGCGAGCTCCTCCTGCACGCCCGCCACCGGCGGCACGTAGTTCACGTAGGCGGCGATCTGCGCGGCGATCACGGGGTCGTAGACGAAGTTCATGAACTGCGAGGCCTTCGCGACGTCGCCGCCGAGCGGGATCAGCATGTTGTCGGTCCAGATCATCCCGCCGCTCTCGGGGATCCCCCACTTCAGGTCCGAGTTGTCCGCCTGCAGCTGCACGACGTCGCCCGACCACGCCATCGCCGCGATCAGATCGCCCTTGGCCAGCGGCCCCGTGTACTCGTTGCCGGTGAACTGCCGGATCTGGCCGGAGTCGACCGCCTTCTGGACGCGCGCGAGCGCCGCCTCGAAGGTCTCGTCGGTGACGCTCGTCGGGTCGTCCCCGTTCAGCTTCATCACCGAGCCGAGCGTGTCGGCCATCTCCGAGAGCAGGGTGACCTTCCCCTTCAGCTTCGGATCCTCGAGGAGCTGCTCCATCGACGTGATCGGCGTGCTGGTCAGCTTGGCGTTGTAGGCGATGCCCGTCATCCCCGACTGCCACGGGAGCGAGTACTCGCGCTCCGGGTCGAACGGCGGACTCGCCTGCGCGGGGATCAGGTTGGAGATGTTCGGGATCTGCTCCTTGTCGAGCTTCTCCAGCCAGCCCTCGCCGATCATCAGGCCGGGGTAGCGGGAGTTGTCGGTGAGGACGATGATCTCCCGGTCGATGCCCTGCCCCTGCGACAGCGGGCCCTGGATCTTCCCGAAGTACTCGTCGTTCGAGTTGATCTCCTCGAAGTACTCGACCTCGATCCCGGTCTGCTCGGTGAACTGCTGCAGCGTCGGGCTCTTCCCGGTCGCCTCGTCGACGTCGATGTAGAGCTGCCAGTTCGCGAAGCGCAGCGTCTCGGAGCTGCCCCCTCCCTCCGCGCCACCCCCGCCACCCCCGCCACAGGCTGCGAGGAGGCCGGGCAGCGAGAGGAGCGTGATGCCGGCGGCGCCGCGCTGGACGAGCTGACGACGGGTGATCGGGGTGTTCATTCGGGACTCTCCTCTCCATTCGTGCGTGTGGCTTCCAGGACGCTCTCACCCGGGATCACGAAGGTGGCCTCGGGCGACCAGGACAGCGTCACGGCGGTGCCGGGCGCCGGCGCGACGCCCCCCGCCTCGACGTTCTGGTGGAACACGGTCAGGTCTCCGGCGGCGGTGCTCACGATCACCTCGGTGGCGACGCCGAAGTACGCGCTCTCCTTCACCGTGCCGGCCAGCCGGTTGGCCCCTCCCTCGCCGAGGCTCACCTTCTCCGGGCGCACCCCGGCCGCCACCGCGCCCTGCAGGCCGACCGTGTCGCCGCGCACCTCGGTGCCGTCGGTCAGGCGCACGACGCCAGCCCCGGCGACGGTGCCCGAGAGCATGTTCGACTTGCCGAGGAAGCTCGCCACGAAGGCGGTTCGCGGGCGCTCGTACAGCTCGGAGGGCGTGCCGAGCTGCTCGATCCGACCGTCGTGCATCACGGCGATCGTGTCGGCCATCGTCATCGCCTCCTCCTGGTCGTGCGTGACGTGCACGAACGTGAGGCCGAGGTCGTGCTGGATGCGCTTCAGCTCGAGCTGCATCTGCTTGCGCAGCTTGAGGTCGAGGGCGCCGAGCGGCTCGTCGAGCAGCAGCACGCGTGGGTTGTTGACGATCGCGCGGGCGAGCGCGACCCGCTGCTGCTGCCCCCCGGAGAGCTGCTTCGGCTTGCGGTTCTCGCGTCCTGCGAGATCGACCAGCTCCAGCACCTCGAGCACCCGCGTGCGCCGCTGCGCCTTGTCCACGCCCTTGCGCTCGAGCCCGAAGGCGACGTTGTCGAAGATCGTCATGTGCGGGAAGAGCGCGTAGCTCTGGAACACGGTGTTGACGTCGCGCTTGTACGGCGGGAGCCCGACCACGTCGCGGTCGCCGAGGAAGATCTGTCCGGAGGTGGGCTCCTCGAAGCCGCCGATCATCCGCAGCGTCGTGGTCTTGCCGCAGCCCGACGGCCCGAGCAGCGCGAAGAAGGAGCCGCTCGGGATCTCGACCGAGACGCCGTCCACGGCGCGCACCTCGTCGAACTCCTTCACGACCTCGACGAGACGGACGTCGGGTGACGAGCCGGTGGTCGTGGTCACGCGGGCACCTCCTCGCCCGCGGCGAGCTCGCGGGCACCCCAGTCGTAGAGCTGCTTCCACAGCTCCAGGTACAGGAACGTCTCGGTCGAGAGGACGCCGTCGAGGGAGCGGATGCGGTTGGTCAGCTCGAGCAGCGCGCGCCGGTCGGCGCACAGCAGCTCGACGAGGATGTCGAACTGGCCCGCGGTGAGCACGACGTACTCCGCCTCGGGCCAGCGAGCGAGCTCGTCGGCGACCGGGGTCGGCGGGCCGGCCGTGCGGATCCCGATCATCGCCTGCGCGTCGAAGCCCAGGCCGAGCGGGTTCGTCACCCCGGTGACCTGGAGGATGCCGTCGTCGCGGAGCCGGGCGTAGCGGGCCCGCACGGTCGCCTCCGAGACGCCGACCTGCGCGGCGATGCGCCGGAACGGCTCACGGCCGTTGCGCTGCAGGGCCTGGATGATCCTCGTGTCGACCGCGTCGAGCCGGCGGGGTCGCTGGACGGCACCGCGACGCGTCGGGCCGTGACCGTCCCCCTCGTGAACGCCGCCGCTGCGCATTGCGTGCTGTTCCTACCATGGATCGACACATTCCGTCAACGAGATCGGCGCAATCTGCGAGGGGCAACCGCGTCGACCCAGGGCCGCTGCTGCTCACGCGTCGGACGAGACGGGCACGACGAGCACGGGCACCGCGGAGCGGTGCAGCAGCTTGTACGGCACGGAGCCGAGGACGAGGCCCGCCAGCGGGCGCTCGCTCGCCGTGCCGACGACGATCAGCCTTGCGTCCAGCTCCTCGGCGAGCGTCAGGAGCGCGTCGACCGGCCGCCGCGGCACGAGCGCGCCGTCCGCCTCCAGACCGGCCTCACGCGCACGCTCGACGGCGGCGTCCACGATCGACCCGCCGAGCTCCTCGAGCGCCGCCCGCGCCTCTCCCCACTCCTCGCCGACGTCTCGATTCGGTGGCTCGACGCCGAACGCGGCCACGAGGCGATCGCCGAGCCCGCGCGCCAGCTCGACGGCGCAGGCCAGCGCGGCGTCGGAGCACGCCGAGCCGTCGAGCCCGACCACGATCACACGGCTCACGCCTCACCCACCCCGACCGCCGGCACCGCCTCGCCGGCGGCGACGGCCGGGTCGACCGCCTCGAAGGCGCGGCGACCGAAGAAGCGCTCGTTGCCGGCGAGGCGCCAGGCCACGAGCAGCACCACGCCCAGCAGCAGGAAGCCGATGCCGATCACGAACGGCACCCCGAGCCCGAGCACCGCCTGTCCCGTGTACGAGTTCTCGGGATCGGACAGGTCGATCGCAGACTTGACGAGCAGGAAGCCGAGGATGCCGGCCCCGACGAGCGGCCCGACACCGATGAACAGGAAGCTCTTGACCGAGCGCGTCAGCTCGCGGCGGTAGAAGATCGCGCAGGCGACCCCCGTGAGCGCGTAGTAGAAGGCGATCATCAGCGACAGGGCGGACAGGCTGTCGAACAGGAAGCTCTCGGACAGCGCGTTGACGGGCACGTACCAGAGGATCGCGAGCACGGCGATCACCACCGTCGAGAACCAGGGAGTGTGGAACCGTGGGTGGACGGCCGCGAACGCCTGGGGGAGCGCCGACTGGCGCGCCATCGAGAACGACGTGCGCGAGGAGGGGATGATCGTCGTCTGCGTCGAGGCGATGGCCGACGTCATGATCGCCAGCACGACGAGCTTGTCCCACGGGGAGCCCAGCACGTCGGCGCCGAGCACGGCGAAGATGGCGTCGTCGTCGTCGTACTCGGCGAGCGCCTCGACCCCCGCATACGCCAGCACCGCCGTCGTCACGCCGACGTAGGTGACGAGCAGGATCACGGTGCTCACGACCGCGGCGAGCCCGGGCGCACGCCTGGAGTCCCGCGTCTCCTCGGTCAGGTTCACGGCGCTCTCCCAGCCCCAGTAGATGAAGACGCCGATCAGCAGCGCCGCGATGAGCGCCGAGAAGCTCGAGAACGCCGTGGGCGAGAACCAGTCGAGCTGGGGCCTGCTCGCGCCCTCGGGCGCGTCCCCTCCGTAGACCTTCGCGAGCGCCACGCCCGCGAACAGGAGCAGCGACCCGATCTGCACGACGATCAGCACGTCCTGCAGCTCCGCGGCCAGCTCGGTGCCGCGCACGCAGATCGCCGTCATCACGACGATGTACGCGACCGCGAGGACCATCACCGCCGTCTTCGACCCGGCCGCCGCGTCCCAGCCGACCAGCTCGTAGGTGTAGCGGGCGCCCACGTCGGCGAGGGAGCCGACCACGAGGATGCCGGTCGTGCAGATCGCCCACCCCGCGATCCAGCCCAGCCAGGGCCCCATTGCGCGCGTGACCCAGGAGAAGCTGGTTCCCGCGTCCTGATCCGCCCGGTTCATGTAGTAGAACGCCCCGGCGATCAGGAACATCGGCACGAACGCGGTGAGGAGCGCCCCCGGCGCCTGGAACCCGACGATCACGGTCACCGTCCCGATCACCGCCGCGAGCGAGTACGCCGGCGCGGTGGACGCGAGGCCGATCACCAGCGCATCGCGGAAGCCGATCGCGTCGTGCTCGAGCTCGGCGGCGACCGGCGGGTCGTGACGCTCAGCGGCCATCGCGGCACCGTAACGCTCCGCGGCCGGAGCTTCAATCCCGTCCGAGCGACGCGCCGGGCACGAGGTGCTCCCCGGCACCGCGGCGCTCCGAGCGGGATGCGGGGAGCGCCGACGACCAGCCGCGATCGCGGACGAGCGACCGCGATCGCGGCTGGGGTCGTTCAGGCGAGCTTCACGCAGACGTGCTTGATGCGCGTGTACTCCTCCATCGAGTACAGCGACATGTCCTTCCCGTAGCCCGACTCCTTGAAGCCGCCGTGTGGCATCTCGGGGGTGAGCGGGAAGAGGTGCTCGTTGATCCACACGCAGCCGAAGTCGAGCCTGGCGGCGACCTTCATCGCCCGGCCGACGTTCTCGGAGAAGACCGAGGACGCGAGCCCGTAGCGCACGTCGTTCGCCATCCGGATGGCCGCCTCGTCGGACGCGAACGGCTGCACGGTGACGACCGGCCCGAAGACCTCGTTCTGGACGATCTCGGAGTCCTGGGCGACGTCCGCGACGAGCGTCGGCTTCACGAAGTAGCCGCGATCGCCGACCCGCTCCCCGCCGGTGAGGACGGTCGCCTTCGCATCGACCGCGCGCTCCAGGAAGCCGAGCACGCGCTCCTGCTGGTCGGCGGAGATGACGGGGCCCATCCCGATCTCGTCGTCCGTGCCCGGATCCCCGACGGTGAGCGACTCGACCGCCTCGATCGCCTTGCCGACGACGTCGTCGTACAGGCGCTCGTGGACGAGCAGCCGCGAGGAGGCGGTGCAGTCCTGCCCCGAGTTGAAGTAGCCGCCGACCTTGATCGCCTCGGCGACCGTCGCCGGGTCGGCGTCGTCGAGGACCACCATCGGCGCCTTGCCGCCGAGCTCGAGGTGGACGTGCTTGAGGCTCTCGGAGGCGTTGCGGGCGATGAGCTTCCCCGTCGACGTGTCACCCGTGAGCGAGACGAGGGCGATGTCGCGGTGCCGCACGAGCGCGTCGCCGACGGGCTCGCCGTCGCCGGTCACGACCTGCAGCACGCCCGGCGGCAGCACCTCCTGCGCGAGCTCGGCGAACCGCAGCAGGGTCAGCGGCGTCTGCTCGGCGGGCTTGAGGATCTGGACGTTCCCGGCCGCGAGCGCGGGCCCCATCTTCCACACCGCCATGAAGAGCGGGTAGTTCCAGGGGCAGATCCCGGCGACGATCCCGAGCGGCTCGCGCCGGATCATCGACGTGTACCCCTCGACGTACTCGCCAGCCGACTTGCCCTCCAGCGTGCGCGCCGCGCCGGCGAAGAACCGCAGGTTGTCCGACATGATCCCCGGCTCGTCGACCGCGACCCACCACGGCTTGCCGACGTTGCGCGACTCGAGCCGCGCGAGCTCCTCGGCGTGCTCGTCGATCAGGTCGGCGAGCTTCAGCAGCAGCTCCATCCTGTCCTTCGGCGTCTTGTCCCGCCAGGTCTCCCAGGCCGCCTTCGCCGCCTCGACGGCGCGGTCCACGTCCTGCGCGGTGCCGCGCGGCACCTCGGCGATCACCTCGCCCGTCGCGGGGTTGAGGACCTCCATCGTCTCGCCGGACGACGCGTCGACCCAGTCGCCGCCGACGAACATCTTGTGCTGCGTCACCGAAACGCTCATGTCTGCCTCCAGAGACGGGAACCTCGGTCCGAGCCTACCACCGTCCTCGCGGGGGTCGGATTCGTGTAGAACCGCGCTATGCGGATCCTCGTGGTGGGCACCGGCGGCGTCGGCTCGGCCTTCGCCGCGATCGCGCAACGGCGCGACTTCTTCGAGCGGATCGTCCTCTCCGACCTCGACCCGTCGCGCCCGCAGGCGATCGTCGACCGCCTGGGCGAGCACGACCGGTTCGGGTCGGCGCGGCTCGACGCCTCCGACGAGGACGCGATCGTCGACCTGATCCGCGACGTCAAGGCCGACGCGGTGCTGAACGCGACCGACCCCCGTTTCAACCCGCAGATCTTCGACGCGTGCCTTCGGGCGCGCGTGACGTACCTCGACATGGCGGCGACGCTGTCCGAGCCGCATCCCACGCACCCCTACGAGGAGACGCACGTCAAGCTCGGCGACTACCAGTTCGCGCAGGACGAGAACTGGCGTCAGGCCGGCTTGCTCGCGCTCGTCGGGATCGGGATCGAGCCCGGCGCGGCCGACGTCTTCGCGCGCCACGCAGCCGACGAGCTGTTCTCCGAGATCGACGAGGTCGGGATCCGCGACGGGGCGAACCTCGTCGTGGAGGGCTACGACTTCGCTCCGACGTTCTCGATCTGGACGACGATCGAGGAGTGCCTCAACCCACCCGTGATCTGGGAGAAGGGCCGCGGCTGGTTCACGACCGAGCCGTTCTCCGAGCCGGAGGTGTTCGACTTCCCGGAGGGGATCGGCCCGGTCGAGTGCGTCAACGTCGAGCACGAGGAGGTGCTCCTCGTCCCGCGCTGGGTCGACTGCAGGCGCGTCACCTTCAAGTACGGGCTCGGCGACGAGTTCATCGGCATCCTCAAGACGCTGCACAAGCTCGGGCTCGACTCGACGGAGAAGGTGCGCGTGCGGGACGTCGAGGTCGCACCGCGCGACGTCGTCGCTGCGACGCTGCCCGACCCGATGACGCTCGGCGACCGGATGGTCGGCAAGACCTGCGCCGGGACGCTGGTGACCGGGCTCGGCAAGGACGGCCAGCCGCGGAGGACCTACCTCTACCACGTCGTCGACAACGAGTGGTCGATGCGCGAGTACGGCTCCCAGGCCGTCGTCTGGCAGACCGCGATCAACCCGGTGATCGCGCTCGAGCTGCTCGCGAGCGGGACGTGGCAGGCCACCGGCGTGGTCGGCCCGGAGGCGCTCGAGCCGCAGCCGTTCCTCGACCTGCTCGCCGCCTACGGCGCCCCGCACGGCGTGCTCGAGCTCTAGCTCGTCCCGCAAGCGGGGCAGATCCCTGAAGAGGGCCGGCCCGCCGGCCCGCTCGGGACGGAAGCGCGCGCTTGCCCCGCTCGACCGGGCGCCCAGGTGTCCGGTCACTGGTGTCCGACGTCTGGCGCGCCTGGTGTCTGACTTCAGGCAGACACCCGCTGACCTGTCGATCTCGCCGTTTCCCGTTCGTCGTCTGAGCATGAGGACGAATCGCATCGCGAGCCCTCGATGGCCCGCGCGGGAACCCCCATTCGGCTGCGTCAGTGGCGAGCGCACGCTTGGCTCCACGCGGGCCCGCGGGCGGGCCCCTTCAGGGGTGTGCCCCGCGTCCGGCGCCGCCGGACCCGGGGATCCCCGCGCGGGAATCCACTCGGTGGATTCCCGCCCGTGGGACAAGGACTAGGATCGGTCGATGGCGCTCGTGATCCTGCGCGCCCCGCTCTCGGAGCTGGCCGGGGGGCGCGAGCACGCGCTCGACGGCGGCACGGTGCAGGAGTCCCTGCGCGCGCTCGAGGAGCGGACGCCTGCGATCGCCGGCTGGGTGCTCGACGACCAGGGCGCGATCCGCCGCCACGTCAACGTCTACGTCAACGGTCAGCTCGCGCGGGAGGACACGACGGTCGGACCGACCGACCGGGTGCACGTGCTCCCCGCCATCACGGGAGGGTGAGATGACAGAGCTCCTCGTCGGAACGAAGAAGGGGTTGTTCGTCCTGCGCGGCGACGTCCTCGACGGCTTCGAGGTCGATGCCCGGGCGTTCCCCGGGCAGTCGGTCGAGTACGCGATGCGCGACCCGCGCAGCGGGCGCTACCTCGCGTCGGTCACCTCGTGGTTCTACGGCGCGCGGATCTGGGTCACGGACGACCCGGCCGGGGAGTGGGAGCAGGCCGAGGGGACGACGCTCCCGGAGGACGGCGACGCGACGCTCGAGCGGCTCTGGGTGATCGCCCCGGGGGAGGCCGACGGCCTGCTGTACGCCGGCGGCGATCCGGGCTGCCTGTTCGAGAGCACGGACGGCGGGCTCACGTGGAGCCTCAACCGCGGTCTCTGGGACGAGCCCACCCGTCCCGAGTGGAACCCCGGGGCGGGCGGTCTCTGCCTGCACACGATCGTCCCGTGGCCGGGCGACCCGCAGCGGCTGCTCGTCGCGATCTCGGCCGTCGGCGTGTGGCTGACCGAGGACGGCGGCACCACCTGGAGGCATGCGAACACGGGGATCGTGCCCCGCTACCTCCCGGAGGAGGCACGGGAGACGGCGGTGATCAGCCACTGCGTCCACCACGTGCGCCGCTCACCGGCGCGGCCCGAGCGGCTGTTCATGCAGTTCCACGACGGCGTCTACCGCTCCGACGACGGCGGGGCGACCTGGACGGACATCGGCAGCGGCACCGACCTGTCGTCCGACTTCGGGTTCCCGGTGGTCGTCGATCCGGCCGACGCCGACAGCGCCTACGTGATCCCGCTCGTCGGCGCCGAGGATCGCACGACCCCGGGCGGCGCCGTGCGCGTGTGGGAGACGCGCGACGCGGGCGCGTCGTGGTCGCCGCGGTCCGACGGGCTGCCCCAGCGCGACGCCTACCTCACCGTCCTGCGCGAGGCCTTCGACACCGCCTCGGCAGGGGCGTCGCTCGAGCTGTACTTCGGCGCCACCTCGGGCGACGTGTACGGCTCGTGCGACGCCGGTGCCAGCTGGGCGCGCGTGGGCGAGCACCTGCCGCCCGTCTACTCCGTGCGAACCGCATAGGCGCGAATCCGCCGTCGGCGGATTCGCGCCCTGCTGCGTCAGCGCAGCGTCGTGGGGATGTCCGCGATCTCGCCGTCGGCGATCTGCTGCTCGACGTCCTCCGTCGCGGCGACGTCCTCCTCGTCCGCTTCCGGGCTGAGCGTGCCCAGGCCGACGCCCTCCTGGTCGAGGCCGAAGACGACGTTCTGCCCGCCCTCGAAGGTCCCGTCCTGCACCGCCTGGATCGTCAGGAAGACCGCGGTGTCCACCCCCTTGAGGGCACTGGTCAGCACGTGGGGGCCGAGGAAGGACTGGTCGCCGTCCACGCCGATCCCCCAGACCTTCTTGTCCTTCGCGGCGGACAGCGCACCCAGCCCGCAGCCCCCGGCCACCTGGAAGACCACCTTCGAGCCGGCGGCGATCTGGTTGAGGGCGAGCTCCTTGCACTTGGCCTGATCCTCCCAGTCCTGGGAGTAGCTCCAGGCCACCTTCACGTCGGGGACGGCTGCCTGCGCACCGGCCCGGTAGCCGGCGATGAAGCGGTCGACCGGCGGCTCCTTGAACCCGCCGACGGCGCTGATCGCGGCGCCGCCCATCCGCTTCGCCGTGAGCGCGCCGAGGTAGCCGACGAGGTAGCCCACCTGCTCCTCCCGGAAGAGGAGCCCCTGCACGTTGGCCGGCGCACCAGGGAGCGACGCCTGATCGACGTCGACGATCGCGAAGCTCGTCTCGGGGAACCGGGCGGCGGTCTTGGCGATCGCGTCGCCCTGGGCGAATCCCACGCCGATCACGAGGTCGTAGCCCTGACGGGCGAGCGTGGTCATGTTCGGGATGTAGTCGGCTGCGCTCTTGGCCTCCAGCACGCGCCCCTCGATGCCGAGCTCCTCCTCGGCGCGGGTCAGCCCCGCGTACGCGAGCTCGTTGAACCCGTTGTCGTTGAGCTGCCCCGCGTCGGCGACGAGGCCGACGCGCAGCGCATCGCCGCCGTCCTCTCCCCCCGATCCCGCGTCGTCGGACGAGCCGCACCCGGCGGCGGCGAGTGCGAGGAGGAGCGTCGCGGCTGCCGCCGCACGCCCGAAGCGCTTCGTCATGTGATCCCTTCCGGACTCGTGTAGTTTTCGACTATGAGACACAAACCTGAGCCGGAGTCTACCAGACCGACCCATACGACCCTGGCGACGGTGTTCCAGGTGCGCGACGGCGCGCTCAGGGTCCTGCTCTGGCAACGGGGGCGCGAGCCCGACGAGGGTGCCTGGGCGCTCCCCGGCGGCACCCTCGGGCCGGACGAGTCGCTGGAGCGGTCGATCCGACGGCACTTGGCGGCGAAGGTCGATCTGCGCGACGTCGCCCACCTCGAGCAGCTCGGCACCTGGAGCGCCCCCGACCGAATCCCGGGGCGACGGGAGCTGGCGACCGCCTACCTCGGGCTCGTCCGGCTCGGCGTCGACCCGGCCGTCCCGGACGACACCGCCTGGCACCCGGTCGACGAGCTCCCTCGCACCGCCTTCGACCACGGGGCGATCGTGCTCGCGGGGCGCGAGCGCCTGCGCGGAAAGCTCTCGTACTCGAACGTCGGCTTCGCGCTGGCACCGCGCTCGTTCACGCTCGCCGAGCTGCGCTCCGTCTACACCGCAGCGCTCGGCCACGACGTCTCCGCCACGAACCTCCGGCGCGTGCTCGAGCGTCGCGCGCTGATCGAGCCGACGGGGGAGCGCCGCTCGCCCGGGAGCGCGGGCGGGCGGCCGGCCGAGGTGTACCGCTTCCGCGAGGCCCAGCTCGAGATCACCGACCCCTTCGCGGCGCTGCGGCCGCCCGCGTAGGGGCCGGGCTCGCCCGGCCCCTACGACTCGAGGGCTGCGCGGAACCCGGGCGATGCGGCAGTCTGCTCGAGGCGCTCGAAGTGCTCGGCGGCGTAGGCCGCGAAGTCGAACGGGAGGTCGGAGACCGCGCTCTGCACGACGGCCCACATCGCCTCGCGGAAGTCCGACATGAACCGCAGCAGCTCGAGCGCACGCTCGTCGCTGCGGCGCACGCCGCCGAAGTACGCCGCGAGGAGCGCGCGCCTGCCGTGCTCGTCCAGGTCGTGGTTGGTCGCGAAGTTGGCCAGGTCGAAGTGGATGTCCCCCATGCCGGCGTACTCCCAGTCGACGATCCTGATCCGGCGCCCGTCGTCGATGAAGTTCGCGTTGATCAGGTCGTTGTGACACGGCCGCTCCGGCACCGCTCCGCGCGCCTGCTCGATCCGGCGGGCGATCTGGCGGGCCGTGACGTAGGCGGCCGGGACAGACGCGCCGCGCGCGAAGGCGACGGTCCGGTACTCCTCCACCACGCGGAAGCTGTCGAACCGGCCGGGCAGCGGTGGCCCCTGGTGCACCGCGCGCAGCGACACCGCGACCCGTCGGATCGTGTCCGGCTCCCGCATGCGCTCGGGCGGGACGACCTCACCGGGGATGAACTCGGTCACGAGCACGCCCTCCTCTTCGAGGTAGGCGACGACCGGCGGACCGACCCCGACTGCGGCCGCGGCGAGCGTCGCCTCGTGCTCGACGAACCGGTCGATGCCGAGCAGCTCGGTGTCGGGGCGCGCCAGCCGGACGACGTAGGCGGAGCCGTCGTCGAGGACGACCTTCGCGTTGTAGTTCGTGATCCGGCCGCCCAGGATCTCGATCGTCGCGGTCCGGCCCGGCCAGACCCGCTCGACGATCTCCTCCGCCCGCATGGCCTGATCCTCGCAAATCCCCGAGCGAGAAGGACCGGTCGACGCGCCGGTCGGGCCGGATCCCCGTCCGGCGACCGGTGGCGGTCGCGGACCGCCCAGCCTGTTTGCACTCTGTCCAACTTATGTATAGAATGAGACCATGAAGATCGCCGTCACCGGTTCCTCGGGCCTGATCGGCGGCGCGCTCGTCGCCGCGTTGGCGCAGGACGGCCACCAGCTCGTCCGGCTCGTGCGTCGCGAGGCCACGGCGAGCGACGAGGCGTCGTGGGACCCCGGCTCGGGGATCGTCGACGTCGCGGCGCTTGCCGGCGTCGATGCGATCGTCCACCTCGCCGGCGAGACCATCGGCCAGCGCTGGACGAGCTCGCGGAAGCGCGCCGTGCTCGAGAGCCGCGTCGACGGGACGAGGGCGATCTCCGAGGCGGTCGCCGCGCTCGATCCGACGCCCGTCCTCGTCTGCGCGTCGGCGGTCGGGTTCTACGGCAACCGTGGCGACGAGATCCTGACCGAGGCCTCCGCGCGCGGCACCGGCTTCCTCGCCGACGTCGTCGAGGCGTGGGAGCACGCTGCGCAACCCGCCCGCGACGCGGGTGCGCGCGTCGTCCACCTGCGCCAGGGGATCGTGCTGTCCCGTCGCGGCGGAGCCCTGCAGAGGCTGCTGACGCCGTTCAAGCTCGGCGTCGGCGGTCGCGTGGGCAGCGGGAAGCAGTGGTGGAGCTGGATCGGCCTCGACGACACCGTCGCCGCCTATCGCTTCGTCCTCGACAGAGAGCTCGAGGGCCCCGTGAACGCGACCGCGCCGAACCCCGCCACCAACGCCGACTTCGTGAAGGCGCTCGGACGGGCTCTCGGCCGTCCGTCGATCTTCCCGCTGCCGTCCTTCGCCGTCTCGCTCGGCTTCGGTCAGATGGGCCGTGAGATGCTGCTCGACGGTCAGCGCGTCCTGCCCGAGCGATTGACGCAAGCCGGGTTCGAGTTCGCGCACCCGACGCTCGACGCGGCCATGGCGGCCGCGCTGGCCGCCTGACGGCCCCCGGTGCGGCGGCGCCGAACCGCACTCGTGCGCCAGGCTCCCCCGCTACGCTCGCCGGGATGACGGAGCGTCTCGACGCCGTGGTGGTCGGGGCAGGGGTCGCGGGCCTGCGGTGCGCGCGCCTGCTCGCCGAGCACGGCCTCGACGTGGTGGTCGTCGAGCGCGACGACGGCGTGGGCGGCCGCGTGCGCACGGACGACGTCGACGGGTACCAGCTCGACCGCGGCTTCCAGGTACTGCCCACCGCCTATCCCGAGGCGCAGGCTGCGCTCGACCTCGACCGCCTCGACCTGCACCGGTTCGCCTCCGGCGCGATCGTCAGGCACGAGGGACGCTTCCGGCGCATCGCCGACCCGCGGCGGATGCCGCTCCGCGCCGTGCGCGGGCTGGCCGACGGCGTCGTGCGTCCCCGCGACGTCGGAGCCGGGCTCGCGCTGCTGCGCGAGAGCCGCGAGACGACCGTCGCCGAAGCGCTCGACCGGGCGCACCTGTCGGAGACGGCGCGCTCCGCCTTCCTCGTCCCGTTCCTCCGGGGCATCACGCTCGACCCCGAGCTGACGACCTCGAGCCGCTTCCTCTCGTTCGTGCTGCGGACGTTCGCGGGCGGGCCGGGCGCCCTGCCTGCACGTGGGATGCGCGCGATCCCCGAGCAGCTCGCCGAAGGCCTCGACGTGCGGGTGCGGAGCGAGGTCTCAGCCGTCGGGCCCGGCACGGTCTCCCTCGCGGACGGGGGTCGCCTGCGCGCGGGCGCGGTGATCGTGGCGACCGCCGGGCTGCTCGACGATGCCGAGTGGGGCTGGCAGGGCGTCTGCTGCACCTACTTCGCCGCGCCGTCGCCCCCGCTGCCCGGCCCCTGGCTCGTGCTCGGCGCGGCGATCGACGGGCCGGTCGACAACCTGTGCGTTCCAACCGAGGTGGCCCCGTCGTACGGCCCGCCGGGACGGTCGCTCGTGTCCGTGACCACGCTCGGCGAGGCAGAGCCGGATCCCGACGCGCTCGACGCGCAGCTGCGCCGCTGGTTCGGGGGCTCGGTCGGCCGCTGGTCGAGGCTGGCGACGGTCTCCGTCCCCCATGCGCTGCCCCGCTGGCCGGTCGGCGTGGATCCCGCACGCGAGCCGCGTCTGGCGAACGGCCTGTACGCCTGTGGCGACCATCGCGAGCACCCGTCGCTGAACGGCGCGCTCGCCTCGGGCCGGCGGGCGGCGGAGGCCGTGCTCGCCGACCTGGCGTGACCGCGCTGCTGCTCGTCCACGCCGGGGCGACGGTGGCGATGGCGGGCCTGGTGTGGTTCGTC
>CAZUVW010000047.1:13047-16180 GCA_964623875.1 uncultured Gaiellales bacterium | reverse complement strand
CCTGCGCGTCCCGTCGGAGCACGCGACGGCGTCGAGCACGATCTCGGCGGCCTGCGCTCCGGACGCTGCGGCCAGCTCGGGGGCCGGGTCGCCACCGTTCGTGGCGGCGTACGTGCGGAGGAGCGGAGGAGCTGCCGCCCCCTCGGCAGGAGCCGGTCGTTGAGGCTCGCGCTCAGTAGCGCAGTCGCGCAGTGAGCGTCTGGGTCGTTCCCGGGATCAGCGTCGAGGCGGCGTCGGGCGAGCCGGGCGCCTCGCTGCCGCCGAGCTCGGAGTTCGGGGCCGGGACGTAGACCGCGCCGGGTCGGCCGCTGACGACGAGCACGCGTGCCCCGTCGGGGCCGGTGCGCAGACCGCGCCTCGTGCCGGGCGCGACCCGTACGAGCATCCCGCCGGGGTCGAGCGGCACCGCGCGGTCGGGCAGGATCAGGTCGACCGAGCCCTCGAGCGCCAGGTAGACCTCCTCCTGCCCGTCGAAGCCGTGCGTGTGCTCGGGGTAGAGCCCGTCGGAGTCGGGTGGGAGGTCGAGGATGTTCATGCCGAAGGACGTCACCCCGAGGCTCGCCCGTGCTCGCTTGAAGAGCCCGCCGTGGATCGCTTCAACCTCGTCGATCGCGAGGGCCGTGTAGTCCGCCGTCGCGACCGCAGTCTCGTTCATCGTCATGCCATCCTCCTCCCTAGATACTCTGGAAGAGAGTTTCTAGGATGGACTCACCGCTGTCAACCGAGCTGCGCCCGATCTCGTACGCGGTGCTCGCGCTCGTCGGCCGCGGCGGCGCGTCGTCCCCCGAGCTCGTCGAGATGGCCGAGCGCGGGAGTCCGTTCTTCTGGACGGGGGCAGCGAGCCAGGTCTACGCCGAGGCGCGGCGACTGGCGGAGCTCGGCTACCTGTCCGCGCACGGCGAGCCGTCGAAGACCCGCCCGCGCACCGCTTACCAGCTCACGGAACGAGGTCTCGCGGCCTTCCGCGCGTGGGCGGCGACCCCGGCGCCGTATCCGCGCATCCAACACGAGGCGAGCCTGCGCGTCTTCGCGCTCGACCTGCTCGCCGACGCGCGCGACGTCCTCCCCGGTCTCGCGGCGCTCGTCGAGCGGATCGACGGGCTCGAGCGCGAGGTCGACGAGCTCGAGGAACGGGCCGTGGCGATCCCTCACCGGACGCGCGGGATCACCCTGCAGCTCTCGCTCGCCCGGCGCCTCCTCGCCGCCCATCGCGCCTGGCTCGCTGAGGTGCGCGAGGCGCTCGACGGGCCGTCACCTGGACGCAGCGACGAGGCCTGAGCAGGAGGCCGTCCGCAGACGCGACGCGCAGCCGTCGATCATCGGCACCGCAGACGGCAGGGGGCGCGACGCGGGCGCCCTCCGCCGTCTGCGCGCTGCGGGCCTCAGCCCGCGACGGCCGCCGGCTGTCAGCTCGCGGCGGCCGCCGAGGCCGCCACGTCCTCGGGGATCGGCGTCCCGACCACGCTCTTGCCGAACGGCGTGAACGGATCGTCGAACACGCTGACCACCGTCGAGCTCGAGAAGAACCCGGCGACGCGCACGGTCTCGTCGCCGACGTTGCGGACGTCGTGCGGGACGAGCGCCGGCACGAGGCCGATGCCCCCGGCGGTGAGCACGCCGTGCTCGTCGCCGACCGTCGCCTCCACGGTCCCGGAGAGGATCAGGACGATCTCCTCGGCGCTGTCGGTGTGCATGCCGGTGTGCTCCCCGGGCTCGAGCTCGAAGTAGACGAGCGCCGTGCTGGCGGCACCCGTCATGCTCGAGAGCGCGAAGTCGAACCGGATCCGCCGGGTCTCGTCGGTCGCCGAGCCGACCTCGAGCAGATCACGGTCTGCGAGCTGGACTGCGTACATGGTGCGTCTCCTTTCGATTTACAGTAGCGTCAGCTGATAGGACTGTACGACATCGTCTACAGTGATGTCAAGCGAAATGGGGAAGACGCGCACCTACGAGCTGAAGAAGCGCGCCGAGCGGCAGGACGAGACGCGGCGCCGGATCGTCGAGGCCGCCGTCGAGCTGCACACGACGATCGGCCCTGCTCGCACCAGCGTGGCGGCGATCGCGGAGCGGGCCGGCGTCACGCGCCCGACGGTCTACGCGCACTTCCCCGACGCGGACGCCCTCTTCCGCGCCTGCTCGGGTCACGTCCGCGAGACGGTGCCACCGCCCGAGCTCGAGCCCTGGCGCTCGATCGAGGATCCTGCCGCCCGCTTGTGCACCGCGCTCGAGGAGCTGTACGCCTACTACACGCGGCTCGAGCCGCTGCTCGAGAACGTCCTCCGCGACGCGGCGGTGCTGCCGATCGTGCGCGAGGTCGGCGCGTATCGCGCCCGCTACGTCGAGCAGGTGCGCGAGGTCCTGCTCCCGGGTTGGCCCGTCACTCCGACGACCCGCGTCCGCCTGGGACGCGCGATCGGTCACGCGCTCGACTTCCGCGCGTGGCAGTCGCTCCGCGGTCAGGGCTGCTCGAACGACGACGCGGTCGCGCTCATGCTCGTCTTCGTGCGCGCGACCGCAACCCCGGCCGAGGACTGAGCGACGAGGCGCGCTGTTGGGAGGGAGCCCCCTCGCCGACGCCGGCGCCCTCCGGCCCGGCTCTGGCCCCGGGGTGAGACCGTGTCGTATGCTCGCCGCCCGTTCCCGATCGAAAGGATCCACGAGTGGGCAAGTACCTGCTCCGCGTCAACTACACGTCCACCGGGCTGCGTGGTCTGACGCAGGAGGGCGCGGCGAACCGCGCCGCCTACATCTCGGAGTTCGCCGAGAGGCTCGGCGGAACCGTCGAGTCGTTCCACTTCGCGCTGGGCGACTACGACGCGTACGTCCTGCTCGACGCGCCGGACGACCGTGCCGTGACAGCGGCGAGCCTCGCGGTCGGCGGATCGGGGGTCGCCTCGATCAACACGGTCAAGCTGCTCACCCCGGCCGAGGTGGACGAGGCGATCGGCACGATCGCCGACTACCGCCCACCGGGCGAGTAGCAGCTCCCGCCGGCGGCCCGATCAGGTCCCCGAGGGGGAGACGGCATCCCCGTCTCCCCCTCGAGCAAGGCACGCGAGCGCTGCCGTCAGCGTGCGATCCAGCCGCCGTCCAGCACGAGCGGGCTGCCGGTGGCGAACCGCCCCGCCGGCCG
>CAZUVW010000047.1:0-12947 GCA_964623875.1 uncultured Gaiellales bacterium | reverse complement strand
TCCAGCCGCCGTCCAGCACGAGCGGGCTGCCGGTGGCGAACCGCCCCGCCGGCCGAGGAGCCACTGATGGCCTGACAAGTCATAGGAGCATCATTCCCGAACGCTGGTGCACCCGAGTGGTGTCCTGCTCGCGCGTCAGTCGCCGTGCTCGACGACGAGGTGCGTGACGGGCAGCGCGTAGCGCGCCCGCGCCGCCTCGACGACGTCGGCCTCCAGACGACTCGCCGACGCGGGCGGGTGCGTCACGAACACGATCTCGTCGGCGGGGAGCTCGCGCAGGCCGTCGTCCGCCGCCTGCACCGGATCGTGCGAGCCGATGTGTCCCGTCGCGGTGATCCCGGCAGCCTGGAGCGCGGCGAGCGTCGCGTCGAGGTGCCGCTGCGCGTCGACGTATGCGCCGTCGTCGGACGTCCAGCGGGCCAGCCGTGAGCCCAGCGCGGGCGCGACGACCAGCGCCTCGACGGGTCGGCCGTCGGCATGCGCGACGATCGCCTCGACGAACCCGCTGCTCGTGGCGCAGTCGTCGGCGACGACGAGCACGCGGAAGCTCTCCCCCGGCCCGGGCGCCGTCCGGCGCGGCCGGGTGGGCGGCGCCGCCGAGGCCGGCGGGTGCACGCGGCGCGAGGCGGCCATCCGGACGACCACGGCGGCGATGACCGCCGCCGAGAGACCGACGAGCAGCCACGCCCAGAGCCCGGCGTCGAACGCCAGCATGATCACCGCGAGCGCGCCCAGCACGACCGCGACGACCGGGATGGCGGCGAACTCGGTCAGGTCTCGGCTCTTCATCACGCACCTCTCTCGGAGACCAGGTCCATCGTAGGGTGCATTCGACCGAGGTGAATCGCGGGAAACTGCTGAGCCCTGTCCGGCGGTGACCGGACGGGCGGCGCGGGAGAACGCCGCCTCGCGGACGCACGGCCGCGGGAACAATCCGGGCGTGGACGCGACGACGCTCGCCGGGCTCGTGCTTCCCGGCCTCGCCACCACCGTCGGCGGCCTCGGCGTGCTCGCCTTCCCGCATCCGGGCGAGCGCCTGATCGCGGGGCTGCTCGGCTTCACCGGCGGGATCATGCTCGCCGCCTCCGTCTTCAGCCTTCTGGTCCCCGCGCTCGAGCTCGGGTCGCTGTCGGAGGTGCTCGTCGGCTTCGCGCTCGGGGCGCTCGTGATCGCGCTGCTCGACGTCGTGATCCCGCACGTGCACCAGCGATTCGTCGAGCGCCGCCCCGTCGCCGAGGGCTCGCGGGCGTTGCTCCTGCTCAGCGCGCTCACGATCCACAACGTCCCCGAGGGGCTCGCCGTCGGCGTCGCGTTCGCGGCCGGCGGCACGGACCTCGGGCTGCCGGTGGCGATCGCGATCGGCGTGCAGAACGTCCCCGAGGGCTTTGCGGCGGCGGCACCCCTGCTCGACGTCGGCGTGTCCCGTTGGGCTGCGCTCGGCGTCGCTGCCGCGACCGGGCTCGTGGAGCCGCCTGCAGCGCTGTTCGGCTATGGCGCGGTCGGGATCTCGGAGGCGATCCTCCCGCTGGGGCTCGCCCTCGCCGCCGGGGCGATGGTGTACGTCGTCGTGGACGAGCTCATCCCGGAGAGCCACGCACGGGGCCACGAGCGCGTCGCGACCTTCGGCGTGGTCGTCGGCTTCGCGGTGATGATGGCCCTCGACAACGCGTTCGGGTAGGCAGGCTTTCGTCGCACCCGCCGGGATGGGATGATGGCGTCGTGCGACGCACCGCCCTCATCGTGCTGCTCGCCTCGTTGCTGGCGGTCGGCCTGGTCGGGTGCGGCGGGGACGGTGACGGAACCGCCGTGTCCGCGACGACGGACGAGACCACGACGGAGGGCGGGGAGACCACGGCCCCCGACGGAGGGGCCGACGGCGCGGCCGTGTTCGCCTCCGCCGGGTGCGGAGGCTGCCACACGCTCGCAGCCGCCGACACCTCGGGGTCGGTCGGGCCGAACCTCGACGACCTCCAGCCCGACGAGGACGCGGTCTCGGCCGCCGTCCGGGGCGGCCCGGGGGCAATGCCCTCGTTCGAGGGCGACCTGTCCGACGCCGAGATCACAGCGGTAGCCGCCTACGTCGCCGGATCGGCCGGCTCGTGAGCCAGTCGATGGAGCCGCGATGACGACAGCTGCGGTCGGCATGGCCCCCGTCTACACCACGGGCTCCTGGGTTCCGTTCCCCGGTCGGGAGGAGGCGTTCCTCGACGCCTGGGAGGGCTTCGCGAGCTGGGCAGCGGGGCTCCCCGGGGCGGGCGAGGGGATCCTCGTGCGGGATCTCCGCGATCCCGACCGGTTCGTCAGCTTCATGGCCTGGGAGAGCATGGACGCGGTGCGAGCCTGGAAGACCCATCCGGAGTTCAAGGAGCGGATGAGCCGCGTCCAGGAGCACGTCGACAAGTTCTCCCCCACCGAGACCGAGGTCGTCCGTCGGGTGACCGCCGGATGAGCGGTCGCACGCTCGTCCTCGGCGGCGGCTTCGGCGGGATCGCCGCCGCCACGGAGCTGAAGCGCCTGCTCGGCGACGAGCACGAGGTCGTGCTCGTCGATCGCGCGCCGCGTTTCACGATGGGCCTGCGCAAGCTGTGGCAGCTCGTCGGCATCGGGGAGCTGGCCGACGGCAGCCGCGACCGAGCGCTGCTCGGGCGTCACGGGATCGAAGTCGTCCAGACCGAGGTCACGGAGATCGACGCTGCCGACCGCGCTGCAGAGACCGGCGCCGGACGGCTGACCGGCGACCAGCTCGTGATCGCGCTCGGCGCCGAGTCGCGTCCAGACCTCGTCCCGGGGCTCGCCGAGCACGGCCATGACGTGTGGTCGTTCGGGGGCGTGCCCGCGGCCACCGCCGCGCTGCGCGACTTCGACGGTGGCCGGATCGTCGTCCTCGTCGCGGGCGCGCCGTACCCCTGTCCGCCCGGGCCGTTCGAGTGCGCGTTCCACCTCGACGAGCACCTCCGTGGCCGAGATCTGCGCGGGAGCGCCGAGATCGAGCTCGTGACGGTCCAGCCGATGCTGATGCCGAACGCCGGCAGGACCGGCTCGGCCTGGATGGCCGACCGGCTGACCGAGCGCGGGGTCGCCCATCGGGTCGGCGCCGCCGTGGAGCGCGTGGAGGCTGGTCGGGTCGTGCTCGACGACGGCGAGGCGATCGCGTTCGACCTCCTGCTCGCCGTTCCGCCGCATCGCCCGCCCGCAGTCGTGGCGCGGAGCGGCCTGCTCGGCGAGCACGGGTGGGTGGCGGTCGATCGCGCGACGCTCGCGACGCCCGTCCCGGGCGTCTACGCCGTCGGCGACGTCGTGCTCATCCGACTCGGCAACGGCCTGCCGCTGCCGAAGGCCGGGCTGATGGCCGAGCTGGAGGGGCTCGCGGCGGCGCGCGCGATCGCCGCAGGCGTGCGCGGCGAGCTCGACGCCGAGCCGTTCGACGGTGAGGGCTTCTGCCCGATCGAGATGGGCGCCGAGCTGGCGGGGCTGATCCGCGGGCGGTTCTTCGCCGACCCCGAGCCCGAGATCGTCCTCGCCGAGCCGTCGACGCAGCACGCCGAGGAGAAGCGCCGCTTCGAGAGCGAGCGCCTCGAGCGCTGGTTCGGCGTGGGGGTGCCGGGTCCGCGGCCCGGCACCTGAGCTGCGCGCGTCGGCGTCTCAGAACGGCTCGGCGAGGAAGATCTCCGTCGCGTCGGGATCGATGCCGATCCGCTCGCCTCCGGCACGTGCCGCGAGCCGCCGCCCCACCTCGAGCGCGACCTCGCCGCTCTGGAGCACGACGATGCTCATCGCCTTGCCTCCCTCCGGGCTGCGCAGGTGGAAGCCGGCCACGTACCCCGGCGTCGTGCGAACGATCTCGCGGAGCCGATCGACGGCTGCGGTGTCGAGGTCGTCCGGCAGGGAGTCGAAGGTTGCGACACGTGCGATCATCAGATCCTCCTTTTTTGATTTCAGTAGTACTGTAACGAAATGGCGGTCGACAGACAAGGTGACGGCTCGCGGGCCTACCGGTCGCCACTGCGCGCCGATCGCGCCGCTGCGACGCGGCAGCGGATCCTCGTCACCGCGGCCGAGCTCTTCGTCAACGAGGGCTACGCCGGCACGACGATGCGGGCCGTCGCACGGGCGGCCGGCGTGTCCGAGCGCACCGTCTACCTCGCCTTTCCCCACAAAGCCGCACTCCTGGCGGAGGCGATCCGAGCAGCAGTTCGCGCCGAGGACGGGGACGACATCCCGCTGCTCGAGCAGGGCACGTGGCGCGCGATCGCCAACGGCCCGCCCGAGCAGCTCGTCGCGCGGCTGGCGCGCGCGACGACGATGCTCTGGGAGAGGACCGCACACCTGATCGCGGTCGCGGAGGCGGCCGCCCTCTCCGACCCGGGGCTCGCAGCCCTGCGCGATCGAGGACACGAGGCGACGCGCTCCGACCTCCGAGTCGTGGCCGAGGCGATGGAGCGCCATGTCCTGCTTCGCCCCGGAATGGACGTCGACCACGCGACGGACGTGCTCTTCGCGCTGCTCGGCTCCCCGTCGCTCTTCCTCCGGCTCGTCGACGAGTGCGGCTGGGAGCCGACGGCGTACGCCGCGCTGCTCGAAGAGCTCGTGGCGTCGAGCCTCACCGCGCCGCGGCCAGGCCGAGCGGGGAAGCGGCAGCGTTGACGCCCCACGCGCGCCACTGGGCACCGGAGCCCGGACAGGAACGAGCGGCCGGCCGCGAGGGGCGTTCGCGCCGCCGGACTATGCTCGGCCCCATGCGGATCACGCGCGTGCGCGCCTACCGACAGCTGCAGCCCTTCCGGCGCGGCGGGTACCGCATGGGCTCGAGCGTCTCGTCCGGCTTCGACTCGCTCGTCGTCCGCCTCGACACCGACGAGGGGATCGTCGGCCACGGCGAGACGAGCCTGATCAACTCCGTGTACGCCGAGGCCTTCGCCGGCGGGGCCCGGGCCGGGATCGCCGAGCTCGCCCCCGTGCTGGTCGGAGCGGACCCGGCCCAGCCGGGCACGGTGCGCGCGCTCCTCGACGGGGCGCTGCGCGGCCATCCCTATGCCAAGTCGGCGATCGACATGGCCTGCTGGGACGCAAAGGCGAGAGCCGCGGGCCGGCCGCTGTGGCGGGAGCTCGGCGCGCGTCACGGCGATCGCGTGGCGCTGTACAACGTCGTGATCGTCGCGCCGCCGGAGGAGGCGCTGGCGCTCGCCGGCGATCTGCTCGCAGAGGGCTACCGTCGGATCCAGGTCAAGGTGGGCACGGAGCCACGTGCCGACGCGGAGCGACTCATGGCCGTGCGAGACCTCGTCGGCGCCGACGTCGTGCTCTACGCCGACGCGAACGGGGCCTACACCACGGCCGACGCGCGGCGCTTCCTGCGCGCGACGCGGGAGCTCGAGTACGTGCTCGAGCAGCCCTGCCGCACGTACGCGGAGTGCGCGTCGCTCCGACCGCACTGCGACCGACCGCTCGTGCTCGACGAGTCGATCGTCGCGCTGGACGACCTGCTCCGCGCAGCGCGCGAGGGGGTCGCGGACGGCGTGACGCTCAAGCTCCAGCGGATCGGCGGGGTGTCGCGCGCACTGCTGTACCGCGACGTGGCGGTCGAGCACGGGCTCGACGTCACGATCGAGGACGCCGGGGGCTCGAGCCTCGCGACGGCCGCCTTCGTCCACCTCGGGCTCGGCACGCCCGAGCGCCACCGCGCGCACATGGTCGACTTCCACCGCTGGGTGTCGGTCGACCACGGGACGGGTCTGCCGCCGAGCGTCGACGGCGCCCAGGCACCGCCCGACGGGCCGGGGCTCGGGATCGAGGTCGACGTCGAGGCGCTCGGCGAGCCCGTCGTGGACACGGGCGCCGCGTAGGATGCTGCGAGGCGCGAAGGGAGGCCAGGTGGAGGAACAGCAGGTCGAGGGAGACCCGGCCGCGACCGGCGGGGCGCGGGGGCGCCGGCGCAGGCGCGTGCCCGCCGCAGCGGCCGACGCAGGTCGTTCGCGGGCCTACCGCCGTCTCGAGAATCCGTTCCCGCCGCTCGAGCTGCTCCGACCCGAGCAGGTCGAGCAGATCCACGCGTCTGCGCTCGCGTTGCTCCGCGACCAGGGCGTCAAGGTGCTGCTCGACGAAGCACGCGAGCTCTTCCGGGGCGGCGGCGCGCTCGTCGACGACGAGACCGAGCTCGTCCGTCTCGGCCCGGAGCTCGTCGAGCACGCGCTCGCGACCGCCCCGGCGCGGTTCGAGCTCCTCGGCCGCTCGCCGGAGCGGACGGTCACGATCGGCGGGCGCAGCGTCGTCAACGTGCCCGTCTCGAGCCCGCCGGCGGTGAGCGACCTCGACGGCGGCAAGCGGCCGGGGAACCTCGCGGACTTCCGCGACCTCGTCCGCCTCACCCAGGCCTTCGACGTCCTCCAGGTGGCGGGCCCCTGCGTCGAGCCGCAGGACGTGCCGCTCCCGGTGCGCCACTACGCGACGTGTCACGCGTACCTCACCCTGACCGACAAGGTGCCGTACATCTACGCGCGCGGGCGGGGCCAGGTCGCGGACGGGTTCGAGATGTTCCGCATCGGCTACGGCGTCGACCGGGAGACGTTCGAGTCGGCCCCGCGGTCGTACACGGTGATCAACACCAACTCACCGCGTCAGCTCGACATCCCGATGTGCATGGGGATCATCGACTTCGCGCGGGCCGGGCAGCTCTCGATCATCACGCCGTTCACGCTGGCCGGCGCGATGGCGCCCGTCTCGCTCGCGGGCGCCCTGACGCTGCAGCACGCGGAGGCGCTCGCCGGCGTCGTGCTCGCGCAGCTCGTCCGCCCTGGCGCACCCGTCGTCTACGGCGCCTTCACCTCGAACGTCGACATGCGCTCGGGCGCCCCCGCCTTCGGAACGCCGGAGTACTTCAAGGCGGCGCTCGCCGGCGGCCAGCTGGCCCGCCGGGTGGGACTGCCGTATCGCACCTCCGCCCCGAACGCGTCCAACGCGGTCGACGCCCAGGCGATGACCGAGACGATGATGAGCCTGTTCGCGGCGGTGCTCGGGGGCGGCAACGTGATCATCCACGCAGCCGGCTGGCTCGAGGGCGGGCTGACCGCCTCGAAGGAGAAGCTGATCCTCGACGTCGAGGCCCTGCAGATGGTCGCCGAGACGTTCCAGCCGCTCGTCGTGGACGAGGCCGAGATCGCGCTCGACGCGATCGCTGCCACCCCGCCGGGAGGCCACTTCTTCGGAGGGGCGCACACCCTCGAGCGCTACCGCACCGCGTTCTACACCCCGCTCGTCTCCGACTGGTCGAACTTCGGGCAGTGGACGGAGGGCGGCTCGCGGGACGCCACCACGCGGGCGAACGAGGTCTGGAAGCGCGTCCTCGCCGACTGGGAGCCCCCGCCGCTCGACGATGCGATCGCGGCCGAGCTCGACGAGTTCGTCGCCCGCCGCACGGCCGAGGGCGGCGCGCCGCCCGAGTCCTGAGGCCGGGCGCCCGAAGGCCGATCCGTGCGCACCGCGCTGATCTCCGACCTCCACGGCAACCTGCTCGCGCTCGAGACGGTGCTCGCCGAGCTCGAGCGGGAGGGCATCGAGCAGGTCGTGTGCCTCGGCGACGCCCTCCAGGGGGGACCGGAGCCGGTCGCCTGCCTCGAGCTCCTCGAGGCCCGCGCGGTGCCGACCGTGCTCGGCAACGCGGACGCGTTCCTGCTCGACCCGGCGACGGCGGAAGGCTCCTCCGAGCCCGTGACCGAGAAGCAGCTCGCTGCCCGTGCCTGGACGCGCGCTCGGCTGAGCGACGAGCAGGCGGCGGTGGTCACCGCCTGGCCGCTCTCGATCGGGCTCGACCTCGGGCACGGCGTTCGCCTGCTCGCCTTCCACGCCACTCCGCGCTCGTACCACCCGCTCCTGTTCCCGACCGCCACCGCCGAGGAGCTCCGGGCGACGGTGGGCCCGGTGGACGCGGCGGTGGCAGCCGGCGGGCACACGCACCTGCAGTTCGTGCGCCGCCTGGGTGGGACGACCTTCGTCAACCCCGGAAGCGTCGGCTTCGGCTACGACCACGAGCAGCCGGAGGACGGCTTCGCGCTCGACCCGTGGGCGTCGTACGCGGTCGTCACGACGGACGAGGCGGGGATGCGGCTCGAGCTACGCCGAGTCGCGTTCGACGCGCGCAAGGTCGCGGCCGCGCTGCGCGCGTGCGGCATGCCGTTCGCAGACGAGCGAGCCGCCGCCTGGGAGCGGGGAGCGGCGCGAGCGGGGTGAGGCGTCGCGGCGGCTCAGCCGGCGCGGACGTACGCGGCCACGTCGGCGATCTCCTGAGGGGAGAGATCGCCGTCGAAGGCGGGCATCGCGCCGTTGCCGTAGGCGACGATCTCGCGGAGCTCCTCGTCGGCGAGCGACGTGCCGTCGAGCGCAGGGCCCGCGCTCCCCGCCGATCCGGCCGGCTCGAAGACGTGGCACCCGCCGCAGCCGGCGCTCGCGAACACCGCCGCGCCGGCGGACGCGTCGCCGGGCCGAACGATCGGCGTCGGAGCAGCGGAGTCGGACCCGTCGTCGTCGCGGAGCAGGAGCACGGCGCCGATCGCGCCCGCGAGCACGAGGATCGCGAGTCCGATCGCGAGGAGCAGTCCGCGGCCGACGCCCGAGGCCTCGCCCGTCTCCTCGTCGCTCCCTGCCTCCGCCGCCGGCTGGTCGTCGATCGCCTGCCGGGCGTCGCGCTCGTTCCGCCAGGCGAGCCCCATCAGGGTGATCACCATCAGGAACGCGCTGCCGGCGAGGAAGGGGATCGTCGCCACGCCGAAGTGCTCGAACCACTTCACGTGGCACGGCACCGACGCGGTGGTCGAGCAGATCGAGCTCTGGTCGGGGAACCACTCGAGCTGGTAGTGGTAGACGCTCACCACGAGGCCCGCGAGTGCGAGGAACAGCGCGTAGGGCGCGATCGACCGCTCGCGCCGCAGCATCGCGACGAGCAGCAGCAGCACGAGCGGGTACATCGCGATCCGCTGGTACCAGCACAGCACGCAGGGGATGTAGTTCGCGACCTCGCTGAACCAGAGGCTCCCCGCCATCGCCGTCGCGGCGACGACCCAGGCGAGGCCGATCTCCGCACCGTCCACGCCGCGGGCGATCCGGCTGCCGAGGGCTCCCACGCCGACCCGCTCGAGGAGGATCCCGGCCCAGGTGACGATCACGCCGGCGAGCCCGAGGAACGCGAGCAGGCTGAGCGACTTCTCGACGGCCTCGTTGCTCATCCGCGCGAGGGTAGCGGCCTGTGCGGTGGTCGGGCCGCGCAGTGGCGGCTCACGCGGGCTGGCGCAGCCCGGGCACCGCGCTCCCGTCGAACAGCGGCAGCGCCTCGTCGGTGCCGACGATCCGAGCGACGACGGCGAGCGCGAGATCGAGCCGCGGCAGCCGGTGGGCGCCGTGGGCATCCGAGGCGACCATCGCCACGACCCCGAGGTCGATCAGCTCGAGCGCCGTCTGGTGCGCGACGCGCGCGGGCTCCTCCGTGAGCGACGTGCTGTTCAGGCAGAGCGGCCAGCCACGCTCGGCGAACGCCGTCGCGCGTGCCGGATCCTCCGCGATCGGGCGCGAGCGCTCGGGGTGGGCGAGCAGCGGCGTGAGTCCCGCCTCCTCGATCCGCTCGCAGGCGGCGAGCGTCACCCCGAGGACGTCGTCCGCTGCCACCCACCAGCCCGGGAACTCGACGAGCACCGCGTCCGTGCCCTCGAGTCGCAGCTCCGCCGGGTCGGTCGCCAGCGCCTCGGACGGGTACACCTCGCGCCCGCGGCGCAGGTCGAGGCCCCACGGAGCGACGCGCTCGCGCTGCTCGAGGAACGACCGCTCGAACAGGGCGGCTCGCGCGTCGCTCCAGGGATAGGAGTCCCAGGCCGCGTGGACGTGCGGGGTCGCGAAGAGGACGCGCGTGCCCGTCTCGAACGCCACCCGGCAGAGCGAGACGCCCTCGTCGACGCTCGCCGCGCCGTCGTCGCCGGACGGCACCACGTGGGCGTGGACGTCGACGAACCCCTGAGCCGTCACGAGGGCCGAAGCGCCGCGTCGCAGCCGGTCTGCACACGGCAACTGCCCTCGCGGAGCCGCTCGACGCGCTCTTCGTGCCGACATCCGACCTTCACGACGGAATCGTAGCGATGCCCCGCGGGCGGATCGGTGGCGAGGACCGGCGTCCGCTCCCCCACGACGACTACACTCCGATTCGTGAATCTTCTTGCATTTGTCTGGGGCGCACCGCTCGAGCTCGCCTACCCGATCGTGTTCGCGGCCGCGCTCGCGAAGTCCGCCGCGCTCCCCGCGCCCGGGACGACGACCCTCATCACGGCGGTCGTCCTCGCCGGGCAGGGCGAGGTCCGCGTCGCGGGACTGTTCGCCTGCGCCGTCGTCGGTGCCGTCGTCGGCGGCCATCTCGGCTACCTCGGAGGGGCGCGTGGGGGCCGGTGGGCTCTGACGCGACACGGGCGCTGGGAGCGCCACCGCGCGGAGGCCCTCGCGCGCGCCGAGGCCTTCTGGGCGTGCCACGGCACCACGACCGTCGTGGTCGCACGGTTGTTCCCGGTGCTCCGCCACGTCGGTGGGCTCCTGGCGGGGACGAACGCGATGCCGATGCGGCAGTTCGTGGTCGCGAACGCTCTCGGCGCCGTGCTCTGGGCGACGTGGGGCACGACGATCGCTCTCGTGGTCGGCACGACGGCGGGCACCGTCGGGACGCTCGGCGCGGTGCTCGCCGCGATCGCGATCGCCGGGCTGCTCGGCGCGGTCGCCGCCCGCCGCGCGTTCCGCTCGGTCGCCCCGTGACGTAGGCAACGCGCTCCGCGCCTGCGAGTATCGCGCGGTGGGCCCGGCACGCGACGACCCCCTCGCCCTGTCGGCGAGCGAGATGCGACGGATCGGCCACCTGACGGTCGACCTGCTCGTCGAGCGCCTGCTCGCCGACGGGCCGGCGGTCGTGCGCGCGACCCCGTCCGAGCTCGAGGCGCGCATCGCCGGGCCGCCACCCGACGCTCCGGAGGGCTTCGACGCGGCGCTCGACGCGCTCGCGCGAGACGTGCTCCCGTTCGCGATGCGCAACGACCACCGCGGCTTCCTGGGCTTCATCCCCACCGGGGGAACGTGGCCGGGCGCGCTCGCGGACCTGATCGGGAGCGCGCTCTCGATCGACGTCAGCTCGTGGGCCGAGGCCGCAGGGCCCAGCGCCGTGGAGGCTCAGGTGGTGCGGTGGTTCGCCGACTGGATCGGCTACCCGGCCGAGGCGCAGGGCCTCCTCGTGAGCGGCGGCTCGGCCGCGAACCTGACGGCGATCGCCTGCGCCCGGGAGACGCTCGCGGGGCCGATGGGGCCCGAGCTCGTCGGGTACGTGACCGATCAGGCCCACTCGTCGCTGCCGCGTGCCGCTCGCGCGCTCGGGTTTCGGCCCGACCAGCTGCGCGTCCTCCCGACCGACGCGTCGTTCAGGCTCGACCCGGCGCTGCTTGCCGCCGCGCTGGCTGCAGACGAGGCGCGCGGCTTCCGGCCGCTGTTCGTCGTCGCGAGCGCTGGAGCCACGAACACCGGCGCAGTCGATCCGCTGACGGAGATCGCCGCCGTCTGCCGCGACCACGGCGCCTGGCTGCACGTGGACGCCGCGTACGGCGGCTTCGCCGTGCTCACGGAGCGCGGTCGAGCGCTGCTGTCGGGCCTCGAGCTCGCCGACTCGGTGACCGTCGATCCGCACAAGTGGCTGTACCAGCCGTGGGAGTGCGGCGCGCTGCTCGTGCGGGAGGGCGATCGGCTCCGTCGGGCCTTCACGATCGTCCCCGACTACCTGCGCGAGACGCAGCCGCGGGAGGGCGAGGTCAGCTTCGGCGACATGGGGCTGCAGCTCTCGCGAGCGCCGCGCGCCCTCAAGGTCTGGCTCTCGATCCGCACGTTCGGGCTGGCCGCGTTCCGCGCGGCGATCGACCGCTCGCTCGACCTCGCCGACCGGGCGCGCGACCGGATCGCCTCGTACGACGCGCTCGAGATCGTCGCCCCGCCCTCGCTCTCGATCACCTGCGTGCGGCGTCGGTTCCCCGAGGCCGCGAGCCTCGAGGTCGAGGACGCGCTCAACCGGGCGCTGGCGCTGGAGGTGGAGCGCGCCGGTCTCGGGCTCGTCACGACGACCACGCTCGCCGGGCGCACCGCGATCCGCCTCTGCGTCCTCAACCACGCGACGAGCTCCGAGGACGTCGACGCGATCGTCGACCTGCTCGCCACTGCGGCGGTCTCCCCCGATGCCGCAGCGGCTGCGCTCGGGGAGCAGAACACCGGAGCGCTCGCCTGGGCCGGGCCAGCCCCGAGCGGGCAGGCCGGAGTCCCGCCGTCGCTGCTGCGCAGCCTTGCCGTGCTCGCGGACACCCCCGCCGGAGCGCTCGACCGCATCGCCGCGATCGCGGTCGAGCGCACGATCGCGGACGGGACGGTGGTCGTGAGGCGCTCCGAGGTAGGCGGCGACTTCTTCCTGATCGTCGAGGGCCAGGTCGAGGTCGACGTCGACGGCACGGTGGTCGCGACGCTGGAGGCAGGCGACTTCTTCGGCGAGCTGGGGGCGCTGGACTGGGGTGCGGGCTACGGCTACCCGCGCATGGCGACCGTCACCGCGCGCACCCCGCTGCGGGTCGTCGTCCTCCCCGAGCGCTCGCTCGCGTTCGCCATGCGGCTCTCGACGTCGCTCGACCGGGCGGTGCGGCAGGCGTTCCACGAACGGCTGCCACGCCGGTGAGCAGCCGCCTCGGGCAGCTCGGGGCGTACCTGCGCCGCATCCCCGCGGTGCTCGCGCTCGTGCTCCGCAACCGCGAGCTGCGGCGGGTGATGGCTGCGTTCGCGGCCTTCATCGCGCTCGAGTGGGGCACGTGGATCGCGATCATCGTCTACGCGTACAACCAGGGCGGCGCCACGACCGCCGGGATCGTCGCGTTCGCGCAGCTCTTCCCGGCCACCCTGCTCTCCCC
>CAZUVW010000046.1:1224-16412 GCA_964623875.1 uncultured Gaiellales bacterium | reverse complement strand
GTCGCTCCGCCACCTGGCTGCCGCGCACGAGGTGCAGGCCGTCGGCGCGCCGTAGCTACGACTGCAGGAACGACTCGAGCCCCGGAGCCTGCGCTCGGAGCTCGCGCAGCGCACGCGTCTCGAGCTGCCGGACGCGCTCACGCGTCACGCCGAGCTCGACGCCCGCCTGCTCGAGCGTCATCGGCTCGCGCCCGTCGAGACCGAAGCGCAGGGTCAGGACCTTCTGGAGGCGAGGGTTGAGCAGCTTGACCGCGCGATGCACCTCGACCGCGCGCATCTGGTTCGCCGCCTCGCTCTCCGGCGCCGTCGCGCCCGTGTCCTCGATCAGGTCGCTCATCGTGCTCTCGCCGTCGCCGACGGGCGTCTCGAGGCTGACGTGCTCCTGGACCAGCTCGAGCAGCTCCCCCACCCGCTCGACCGTGAAGCCGCTGTGCTTCGCCACCTCCTCGATCGAGGGGTCGCGGCTCAGCGTCTGACCCAGCTCACGCCGGGCCCGCTGGACGCGCCGCACCTGGTCGGCGACGTGGACCGGAAGCCGGATCGTCCTGCTCTGCTCGGCCAGCGCGCGCTGCACCGACTGCCGGATCCACCACATCGCGTACGTCGAGAGCTTGTAGCCCATCGTCCAGTCGAACTTCTCCACCGCGCGGATCAGACCGAGGTTGCCCTCCTGGATCAGGTCGAGCAGCGGCACGTCGGCGCGTGTGTAGCTGCGCGTGACCGACATCACCAGGCGGAGGTTGCACTCGATCAGGCGGCGCTTCGCCTCCAGGTCGCCGGCGTCCTTGCGGCGGGCGAGCTCGCGCTCCTCCACGGGCGTCAGCAGTCGCCCGTCGCCGAGAGCGCGCACGTAGAGCTTGAGGGGGTCCTGCGTCGCCGCGGGCGCCTCGGCTGCCTCGGGCGGATGGTCGTCAGGGCTGTCGAACAGCGGCTCGGCGACGTTCGCGTCCACGAGAGGCCTATCGGCCGCTCGCGTCCCCCACTTGAGGCATCTTCGCGACGAGCGTCCGTGGCAGCCGACCGCTATACGACCGAGCCGTCGGGGCGCACCTCCACCCCCTCCTCGCGCAGCCGCTCGCGCACGAGGAACTGGAAGGCCGCCCACGGGCCGACCTCGACGTCGATCATCCGGTAGACCTGCCACTCCGACAGCAGGGTCGGCTGCTCGACGCGCGCGGCCTTCCAGTCCGCCATCCGCGGCAGTCGGCCGAGGCGGCGCGCCAGCACGGCGCCGTCTGCCACCGCGCGCTCGAGCCGCTCCTCCCCGACGGGGACGTCGAAGCCCGCTTCGCGTAGGGCGGCCGACAGCGAGCCGAAGGTGTGCCAGATGAGCGACTTCGACGCCATTCGGCCCCGGCGCTCCTGGATGTCCCGTGCGGTCGGCACGCGGCCGAGCTCCTCGCCGAGCGACCGGAGCTGGTCGAGCAGCTCGTCGCGGCTGATGAAGCGGCGCGGCTGCAGACCGGCTGCGCGCTTCGCCGCGTTCCACGACCCGAAGTGCTCGATCACCGTCTGCGGGTGCACCTTGGCCTCGGCGTCGGCCGCCAGCTCGCGCATCGTCGGCGAGCGGCCGAGCCGAGCCGCGCAGGCGCGCAGCTCGTCGAGGATCTCCGCATCCGTGTAGCGCCGGCGCAGACCGATGCGAAACGCCTCCAGCGCCTCCGGATCGATCCCCTCGAGGGCGCGGTAGCGACGCCGCGATCGGGCCATGCAATCATGGTAGATCACCTGGGACGGAATGCAAGTAGAGCCGAGCGGACGAGGGCGAGGCACGCCGGGTACCCTCGCCCTGTGGGCGCACGGCTGACCGTCGAGACGACCGCTGCCCGCCTGGCCGGCCGACTGTCCCGCGCAGCTGGCCGTGGCGGCGGGACGACCCTTCCCGGCAAGCTCCTCTGGAAGGTCGACCCCGACGCGATCGACGCTCTCGCCCGCCGGCTATCCGCAGGAGCGGTGATCGTCTCGGCCACGAACGGGAAGACCACCACCACGGCGATGGCCGCGCGCATCCTGCAGGAGCGGTACCGCCTCGCGTGGAACAGCTCGGGTGCGAACCTCGCGTCCGGCATCGCCTCCACCCTCCTCCAGGCGCGAGACGCGGAGCTCGGCCTGCTCGAGGTGGACGAGTTCGCGTTGCCCGAGCTGCTGCTGCGCGTGCAGCCGCGCGTGCTGGTGCTCGGCAACCTCTTCCGCGACCAGCTCGACCGCTACGGGGAGCTCGAGCACGTCGCCGAGCGGTGGCGGGTCGCGATCGGGGCCCTTCCCCCCGCCACGCGCCTCGTCGTCAACGCCGACGATCCGCTCGTCGCCCAGCTCGCGGACGGCCACCCCCACGCGCTCCGCTTCGGGGTCGACGACCCTCGTGTCGCCCGAGCGGCGCTGCAGCATGCCGCCGACTCGAAGTACTGCGTCCGCTGCGGCACGCCCTACGACTACGCCGCCGCCTACGTCGGCCATCTCGGCGCCTACCACTGCCGTGCGTGCGGGCACCGGCGGCCTGCGCTCGACGTCGCAGCACGGGCGGTCGAGCTGGACGGGCTGGACGGCTCGCGCGTCGAGCTGTCCACGCCGTCCGGCGCGACACCCGTCGCCCTGCCGCTGCCGGGCCTCTACAACGTCTACAACGCGTGCGCGGCCGCCACGCTCTGCCTCGCGCTCGGCGAGGAGCTCGGCCACGTCGCAGCGGGCCTGGAGGGGTTCAGCGCCGCGTTCGGCCGGTTCGAGCGGATCGCCGTCGGCGAGCGGGAGCTGCTCATGCTCCTGATCAAGAACCCCGCCGGCGCGAACGAGGCGGTGCGGACGCTCGTCGACGGCGGGATCCCGCGGGTGCTCGTGATCGCGCTCAACGACGCGATCGCCGACGGTCGGGACGTCTCCTGGATCTGGGACGTCGACTTCGAGCCCCTGCTCGCCGGTGCGGAGCGCATCGTCGCGAGCGGGGACCGCGCCGCCGAGCTCGCGCTCCGGTTCACCTACGCGGGTCTCGACCGCGAGCGGCTCGAGGTCGTGCCGTCGCTCGAGGAGGCGCTCGACCGGGGCCTCGCCCTCGCACGCCCCGGCGAGCAGCTCGGGGTGCTGCCGACCTACACGGCGATGCTCGCGCTCCGCGCGATCGTCACGCGCCGCGGGCTCGCTCGACCCTTCTGGGAGGAGGGCACCGCGTGAGGATCCGGGTCGCCCACCTCTACCCCGCCTACCTCAACATCTACGCGGACCGCGGCAACATCGCCGTGCTCGCCGTCCGGGCGGCGGCCCGCGGCCACGAGCTGGCGGTCGACGCGATCGGGCCCGGCGACGCGCTCGAGCCCGGGGCGCACGATCTCCTCTACGTGGGCGGCGGTCAGGACCGGGAGCAGGCGATGATCGCCCCCGACCTCGCAGCTCGCGCGGACGTGATCCGCGCCGCCGTCGAGGAAGGGGTCGCGGCGCTCGCGGTGTGCGGCGGCTACCAGCTCCTCGGCCGAGGCTACCGCGGTCGGGACGGCAGCTGGATGCCCGGCGCAGGCCTGTTCCCTCTGGAGACGGTCGCCGGTGACGTTCGGATGATCGGCGACGTCCTCCTCGAGTGCGAGCTGACGCCGGGGGAGCGACGCACGGTGGCGGGGTTCGAGAACCACGCGGGGCGCACGCTCCTCGACGAGGGCGCCAGACCGCTGGGCCGCGTCGTCGCCGGGCACGGCAACGACGGGGTTTCAGGCCACGAGGGCTGCGTCGTCGACCGGGCGATCGGCACGTACCTCCACGGCCCGCTCCTGCCCCGCAATCCGTGGCTCGCCGACGTGCTGCTGGCCTGGGCGCTGGCGCACGCGGGCGGAGACGCCGTCGTGCCGCTCGACCCGCTCCCCGACGCGCTCGAGCAGGAGGCGCACCGCGTCGCGGCCGCGCGGGCGCGAGCGCGCGGCGGGCGCAGGGCCCGCTGAGCGCGAGGCGCCGCCTCTGCGGCGCGAGCCGATCCTCACGGCTCGCCGACCGTGCCGCCCGCGAGCCGGTCGCGGATCCGGCGGAGGTCCGTCTCCGCCAGCCCCGCCTCGAGCAGGTACCCGCGAGCGTTCCCGTAGCGAGAGCGGAGCAGCCGGAGCATGGACTGCATCGCCTCGCGCGGCGCACCGGAGATCCGCTCGCGGTACGCGCGCTCGTGCGGATCGGCGGCCCCCGCGATCCACGTGTCCACCAGCGGGCCGACGCGGCCCTCCGTCAGCGCGTAGTCCTCCACGATCGCGTCGTGCTCCACTCCGGCGAGGTCGAGCAGGAGGGCGGACACGATCCCGGTGCGATCCTTGCCGACGAAGCAGTGGACGACGACCGCGCCGTCGCCCGAGCGCGCGACGGCACGCACGGACGCCGCCACGCAGGAGCGCCTGCTGGAGAGGGTGTCCGCGTACAGGAACCCCGTCGCCTCCGCCGGGTCGCGCGCGCGCCGGAGGAGCTCGTCGACGCGAGCCGCCTCGGCGGGGTCGTGAGCGCCGAAGAGGGAGATGCCCACGACGTCGATCCCGTCGGGCGGAGCCGGGTCGTCGCTGCGCTCCTCCTCGAACCGCAGATCGAGCACGGTTCGCACGCCGTGGGCGGCCAGCTGAGCCCAGCCTCGGTCGCTCAGGTGCCGGACGTTGTCCGAGCGGATCACCTGCCCGAAGCGCGTCGTGCCACCCCCGCGCAGCGGGAGGCCGCCGAGGTCACGGGTGTTGAGGCACCCGTCCCACGCGAGCATGCGGCCGTTCAGCGCGCCCACAACGAGCCCAGGTAGACGCAGGGGTCGCCAGGCTGCCAGAGACGGAGGAAGCGGCCGATCGGCGGGTGGAGCGCCACGCCGTCGAGCTCCCCCCTCGAGACGATCCGGTGCCCGCGGACTGCCGCGTCGCGCGAGACGAGCTCGGCCAGCGAGCCCGACAGCTCGGTGGCGAACACGACGTGGACGACGTGCTTCGACCACAGGCTCCGCTCGGGCGAGATCGACTCGACGATCGCGACGGGCCCCTCCATCGGCAGCTCCTCCCCCCCGCGGACGATGCCCGTCTCCTCGTCGAGCTCGCGGTGCAGCGCCTCGAGCAGCGTCTCCCCGCTGCGAACGCCTCCGCCGGGGAGCAGCCAGTGCTCGGCGCCGCGCTTCTCGTGGCGGCAGAGGAGAATCCCGTCGCCCCAGCGCAGGATCGCCGACACCCGGATGCGCGGCTCGGGTCGCATCAGCGCCCGGACGACCCCAGCCCGCCGGCCCCGCGCTCGGCCACGCCGAGCGACTCGACCTCGACCGGGTCGAGCCCGGCGACCGCGACGACCACGAGCTGCGCGACGCGGTCGCCCGGCGCGATGGCGACCGGCCGCTCGCGGTCGGTGTTGAGCAGGATCACCTTCAGCTCTCCGCGGTACCCCTCGTCGATCAGCCCGGGGCCGTTGACGACCGACAGACCGTGACGTGCCGCCAGACCGGAGCGCGGGACGACGAGCCCGGCGTGACCGGGCGGGATCGCGACCGCCACCCCCGTGCCCACGACCACGCGCTCGCCCGGCGCGATCACCACCGGGTCGCAGGCCGACAGATCGAGGCCGGCGTCGCCGGGGTACGCGCGGGCGGGCAGGATCGCGTCGGGCCGGAGCCGCGTGACCTCGAGGTCGGTCACGCGCTCTTCGTGGCCCCGAGGTGACCGTCCACGACGAGGTAGCGGGCGAAGCGTCGCGCCTCGCGCTGCGGCAGGCGCGCGGTGATCCACACCCCCTCGTCCGTGTCACGGCGCTCGGCGATCGGCGCGCCGAGCGCGTAGAGCGCCGACAGCGCTGCTCCGTCCTCGTACGGGACGAGCAGCCGCACGTCCTCGAACCGATCCGCGAAGAGCTCGGCGATCCGCTCGCGAAGGTCGTCGAGGCCCTCGCCCGTGGCGGCCGAGACCTCCAGCGCGCCGGGGTAGCGGTTGGCGACGCGCTCGCGGGCGGCGGCGTCCAGGCGGTCGACCTTGTTGAGCACGAGCTCCACCGGGAGCTCGCCGGCGCCGATCTCTCCGAGCACGTGCTCGACGGAGCGGATCTGCTCGCGAAGCGTCTCGTCGGGGAGCGACGCGTCGGCGACGTGGAGGACGAGGTCCGCGACGAGCGTCTCCTCGAGCGTCGATGCGAACCCCTCGACGAGCGGCGTCGGGAGGCGTCGGATGAAGCCGACCGTGTCGGTCACGAGGTAGCGCTTGCCGTCGTGCTCGAAGGCCCTCGTCGTCGGGTCGAGGGTCTCGAACAGCCGATCCTCGACGGAGACCCCGGCGCCGGTCAGCGCGTTGAGGAGGGTCGACTTCCCGGCGTTCGTGTAGCCCGCGAGCGCCACGGTGGGGGTCTCGGAGCGCGTGCGCTCCTTCCGGCGCGTCACACGCTGTGCCTCGAGCGCAGCCAGACGGCGCTTGAGCTGTGAGATCCGACGTCGTGCGGTGCGGCGGTCGCTCTCGAGCTGCGTCTCGCCCGGGCCGCGGGTACCGACACCGGCGCCCACCGTGCCGCGACCGCCGCCGAGCCGCTCGAGGTGTTGCCACATGCCTCTCATGCGCGGCAGGTTGTACTCGAGCTGCGCCAGCTCGACCTGGAGCTTGCCCTCGGCCGAGACGGCGTGCTGCGCGAAGATGTCCAGGATCAGCTGCGTCCGATCGACCACGCGCGACTGGAGCGCGTTCTCCAGCGCGCGCTGCTGGACCGGGTCGAGCTCCCCGTCGACCACGAGCACGTCGGCCTCCGAGGCAGCGTACGCCTCGCGGAGCTCCTCGAGCTTGCCCTTGCCGACGTAGGTCCTCGGGTCGGGATGCACGCGGTGCTGCACGACCTCCGTCACCGGCTCGACCAGCGCGGTGCGCGCGAGCTCGCGGATCTCGGCGAGCTCGTCGCCGGCGTCCACTCCCTTCGGCAGGACGGCGAGCACGAGAGCGCGCTCCGGCCCGTCGTCCGGCCGCGAGTGCTCTGCGTGCGTGGTCACGACCGTCAATCATGCCGGGTACGCTGGCCGGGTGTCCACCCTGGCGGAGCGGCTCGCCGCGCGCACGCTCGCGCTCGTCGACATCCCGTCCGAGAGCTTGGGCGAGGCGGCGATCCGCGCCCACCTGCGCGGGCTCGTCCCGGGCTCGCTGACGGCCGTCCACCTCGCCGACGACGCCGCGCTGTGGGCTCCGTCCCGACGTCCCGGGCTGCCGTTCGTGGTGCTCGCCGGGCACTACGACACGGTGCCGGCGCAGGACAACCTGCCGGGTCGCATCGCGGACGGCTGGGTGCACGGGCTCGGCGCGGCGGACATGAAGGGCGGGGTCGCGGTGGCGATCGAGCTCGTGCGCACGCTCGCCGAGGCGCCGAGCGAGACGGTCGACGTGGGCCTGCTCCTGTTCGGGAAGGAGGAGCTCCCTCCCTCGTTCAACCCCCTTCCGGAGCTGTTCGAGCGCGCGCCGGTCCTGCACGAAGTCGATCTCGCGATCCTGCTCGAGCCAACCGGCGGGGCGGTCCACGCCGGCTGCGTCGGCAACCTCTCGGCGCGCGTCGTCTTCCGCGGTGTGAGCGGGCACGCAGCGCGCCCGTGGCAGGCCGACAACGCCGTCGAGCGCGCCGTGCTCGGCCTCGCGTCGATCGCGGAGCACACGCGGCGCGAGGCGGTGGTCGGAGGGCTCCGCTTCTTCGAGACGGTCACGCTCACCCGGATCGAGGGCGGGATCGCCGACAACGTCGTTCCCGACCACGCAGTCGCCACGGTCAACCTTCGCTATCCGCCCGACCGCGAGCCCGACGATGCGATCGCCCTGCTCCGCTCGCTGCTCCCCGACGGCGCCGAGCTCGAGGTCGTCGGCAACTCGCCGCCGGCCCGGGTGGTGGCCGACGCGCCGCTCGTCCAGGCCCTCCTCGAGGCGGGCGCAACGGCCGTCGAGCCGAAGCAGGCCTGGACGAACGTCGCCGACTTCACGACGCGGGGCATCGACGCCGTCAACTTCGGCCCCGGCGATCCCGCCTTCGCCCATCGCCGCGACGAGCGGGTGGAGATCGCGGCGCTCGTGCACTGCTACGAGACGTTGCTGCGCTGGGCCACGCGGTAGCGTCCGCGGCGATGTCGATCTCCCCGATCCTGCGCGCGCAGGAGACGTACCCGTTCGTCCGCCTGAACCAGGCCGCCGCCGAGCGCCGTGCCCGGGGCCTCGAGGTGATCGACTTCGGGATGGGCGACCCGCGTGAGCCGACCGATCCCCGGATCATCCAGGCGCTCAGAGACGGCGTCCGCGAGCGCATGGGCTATCCCGCGGCAGCGGGTCTGCCCGAGCTGCGCGAGGCGGTCGCTGCCTGGGTCGGTCGCCGCTTCGGCGTCGCTCTCGACCCGGATCGCCAGGTGATCCCGACCCTCGGCTCGAAGGAGGCCATCTTCTCGTTCGCGCAGGTCGTGCTCGACCGACCCGCGGGCAAGGACACGGTGGTCGTCACCGAGCCCGGCTACCCGGTCTCCGGTCGGGGTGCGGAGTTCGCGGGTGCGCGCGTCGAAGCGCTCCCCCTGCTCGAGGTCAACGGGTTCCTGCCCGACCTCGACGCCGTGCCTCCGAGCACGTGGGAGCGCACCGCCCTGCTCTGGCTGAACACGCCCAACAATCCCACTGGCGCCGTCGCGCCGCTGGACGTGATCGGGCGTGCCGCGGAGCTCTCCCGGCGTCACGGCTTCGTCCTCGCCTCCGACGAGGCCTACAGCGAGCTGTGGTTCGACGTCCCTCCCCCCTCCGCGCTGCAGCTCGACGACCTCACCGGGATCGTCGTCTTCAACACGCTGTCGAAGCGCTCCTCGATGACCGGCTTCCGCTCGGGCTTCGTCGCGGGCGACCCGGAGCTCGTCGCCGCGCTGCGCCGGTTCCGGCCGAACGTCGGCACGGCACCGCAGGAGTTCGTTCAGCGCGCCTCGGTCGTCGCCTGGAGCGACGAGGCGCACGTCGAACGGGCTCGGGCCGCCTACGGGCGCAAGCGGGCGCTCGTCCTCGACCTGTTCGCGCGCACCGGGATCCGCGACGCCGGCGGCCCGGCGACGATGTACCTGTGGGTCGCTGCCCCGGCAGGCGAGACGGCGGAGGAGCACGCGACCCGGCTCCTCTCGCACGGGATCGTGGTCGCGCCGGGGTCGTTCCTCGGCCCGTCGGGCGAGGGGTACGTGCGCTACGCCCTCGTGCCGACGGAGGAGGAGTGCGCGCGGGCGGTGCAGATCCTGGAGACGGCGCTGTGACCTCGACCGACGCTCTCGCCGCCGAGGTGCGAGGGCATGCGCGATGATGGCGACGTGAGCCTCGCCGAGCGCATCGACCGCCTGTGGGAGCAGAGCGCTCTCGAGCCCGGCCCGATCGAGGAGGCGATCGCCCTCCTCGACCGGGGGGAGGCGCGGGTGGCGGAGCCGCTCGACGGCGGCTGGCGGGTGAACGAGTGGGTCAAGAAGGCGATCCTCCTCTACTTCCGGCTCCGGAAGGTCGAGCCGATGGAGGTCGGCGGCCTGCAGTTCCTCGACAAGATCCCCGTCAAGCGCGACTACGCGGAGCGCGGCGTGCGGGTCGTGCCGCCCGGCGTCGCGCGCTACGGGGCGTTCTTGTCCGAGGGCGTCGTGCTGATGCCCGGCTACGTGAACATCGGGGCGTGGGTCGGCCCACGCACGATGGTGGACACCTGGGCGACGGTGGGCTCGTGCGCGCAGATCGGAGCCGACGTGCACCTCGCCGGCGGGGTCGGCATCGGCGGCGTCCTCGAGCCGCCTCAGGCCGCGCCCGTGATCGTCGAGGATGGCGCCTTCATCGGCTCACGGGCGGTGATCGTCGAGGGGGTGCGTGTCGGCGCCGGGGCCGTGATCGCGCCGAACGTCGTGCTCTCGGCCTCGATCCCGATCATCGACGTGACGGGCTCCGAGCCGGTCGAGCACCGCGGCGAGGTGCCGCCGCGGAAGGTCGTGCTCCCGGGCGTGCGGCAGAAGGACTTCCCGGCCGGCGCCTACGGCCTGCCGTGCGCGCTGATCGTGGGCGAGCGCAGCGCGTCGACCGACCTGAAGACGTCGCTCAACGACGTGCTGCGCGAGTTCGAGATCGCCGTCTGACGCTCACGCTCGCCGCTCCCCCAGCTCCGTCGTGCCCCGGCAGATCTCCACGGCGGGGCCGAGGAGCGAGGCGCGGCTCCCGGCGAGGGTCACGACGAGGTCACCGCCGGGCAGATGCACCGTGACGGGGCTGACGCACCAGCCGCGCGCGACCGCGACCGCCGCGGCCGCGGTCGCCGAGGAGCCGGAGGAGGCGGTCTCGCCGGCACCCCGCTCCCAGACGAGAACGTGGAGCTCGTTCGGTCCCACCGGGTCGACGAGCTGCACGTTGGTGCGGTCGGGGAACGCCGCGTGGGTCTCGAGCGCAGGGCCGAGCCGCAGGAGGTCGCCGCGCGTCGGCTCTGCGCGCCTGACCACGGCGTGCGGGTTGCCGACGGACGCCCGGGTCAGCTCGATCGTCTCGCCGGCGACCTCGAGCGTCTCGGGCCTCTCGACCCGGACGTCGCCGAGATCCACCTCGGCATCGCCGCCAGCGAGGATCCGGGCGTGCACGCGGCGACCGGCGGTCGTCACGATCACCTCGTGCGCGTCCACCGAGGCCGCCAGCCAGCAGGCAGCGATCCGGACGCCGTTGCCCGACATCTCGGCCGTCGACCCGTCGGGGTTCCAGATCACGACCTCCGCCTCCGCATCGTTGCGGGAGACGAGCTCGAGCACGCCGTCGGACCCGATCCCCCGGTCGCGATCGCAGAGCAGTCGAACGCGCTCGGCGTCGAGCGGACCCGCCTCGTCTCGCTCGACGACGAGGTAGCTGTTCCCGAGCGCGTGCCACTTCGCGAACCGCACGATCAGCGCCCTCGGACGACGGCAAGCTCGCGCGCGGTCACGCCCGCCACCCTACTGCACCGCATCCCCGCTACCGCACGGGCGGCTGGTCTCCGCGCGCGGTCGGTCGCCGTCGGTCGGCGACCTCCGCCAGCGCGAGGATCTCCTGCGCGACCGACGTCGGTGCCCGGTTCGCGTCGACGACGACGATGCCCGGGATTCGCCGCATCCACTTGCGCTGGTACGCGGCGTACCGCCGCGTCCGCACGACGAGCCGCTCGAGCGCCTGGTCGGGCGGGAGCTCGAGGATCTCTCGCATGCCCAGCGCCTGCGCGGCGGTGCGGGAGACGCCTGCCGTCACGGCCGCGCGCACCTCGTCGACCACGCCCGCGTGGAACATCTGCACGGCACGCAGTCGGATCCGCTCCTCGAGCACGGCCGGGGGCACGTCGAGCCCGAGGACGAGCGTCGGGTGCCGGGGCGGCCCCTCCCACAGCCGATCCTCGTCCGGAGCGAGCGACCGTCCGGCCTCTGCGAGCTCCAGCGCTCGCACGACGCGCCGTCGGTCGTTCGGGTGGACGAGCCGCGCTGCCGCCGGGTCGAGCTCGCGCAGCCGGGCGTGGGCCTGCGCCGGGTCGGCCTCGACGAGCGCCTCCCACCGCGCCCGCGAGCCGGGCGCGGGCGCCTCGGGGATGCGCAGGTCTGCGATCGCGGCGCGCAGGTAGAGACCAGTGCCGCCAGCGACGACCGCGACGCCCCGCTCGCGAACGAGCTCGTCGATCGCGTCGTGGGCGAGCCGGGCGTACTCCCCGACCGACATCGACGCGCCGACCTCCCGGATCGCGACCAGTCGCGTCGGCCGCGACGGCTGCGCCGTGAGGAGCGCGAGCCCCCGGTAGACCTGCAGTGCGTCTGCGGAGACGACCTCGGTGCCGAGCCGATCGGCGACGTCCTCCGCGACCGCCGTCTTCCCCGAGGCCGTCGGGCCGAAGAGCGCGATCACGCGCGCCGACCGCGTGGAGCTCATCCTCCGGCCCGCAGGCCCGTGCCCCGCCGACGGCGGGGCGTCCTCCGTCCAGGCCCGCGTCGAGCGCCTCGGCGTGATCTGCACGCGTGGGCCACGGCGGCGTGACGGGCTCGCGTCGGCCTCATCGTCGTGCGCAGCGGCTCACGCGGCGACGAGCGAGGCCTGCGTCCCCCTCAGCGTCGTGGAGGTGGCCGCCTCGACGCGGACGTCGACGAGCGCCCCGGCCTCCGCGCTGCCCGTGAAGTTGACCGTCGTGTTGCGGCGCGTACGGCCGCGCAGCTGCGTCGGATCCGTGCGGCTCGGCCCCTCGACGAGCACCTCCTCCACGCGTCCCACGCGCTCGGCGTTGCGCTCACCGGCGATGCGCTGCACGAGGGCGACGAGGCGCTCCATCCGCTCGATCTTGACCTCGTCGGGCACCTGGTCGGGCAGCGCGGCGGCGTCGGTGCCCGCCCGCGGGGAGTAGACGAAGGTGAAGGCCGAGTCGTATCGCACCTCTGCGACCACGTCGAGCGTCGCACGGAAGTCCTCCTCCGTCTCGCCGGGGAAGCCGACGATCACGTCCGTGCCGAGCGCGAGGTCGGGGATCGCCGTGCGGAGCCGCTCCACGAGGCGCAGGTAGCGCTCGGCGTCGTACGTGCGCCGCATCGCCCTGAGGATGCGGGAGGAGCCCGACTGCAGCGGCAGGTGCACCTGCTCGCACACCGCGTCGCACTCGGCCATGGCGGCGATCACGGGCTCCCGGAAGTCCTTGGGATGCGGACTCGTGAAGCGGATGCGCTCGATCCCGTCCACGGCGTCGCAGGCGCGGAGCAGCTCGCCGAACTCGGTGCGCAGGTCCGGCAGGAGGTCGCGCCCCCACGAGTTGACGTTCTGGCCGAGGAGCGTGACCTCGCGCACCCCGTCGTGCGCGAGGCGCGTCACCTCAGCCACGATCTCGCCCGGCCGCCGACTCTGCTCGCGCCCGCGCACCGCCGGCACGATGCAGTACGAGCACGTCGAGTTGCATCCCATCGAGACCTGCACCCAGGCCTGGAAGGGTCGCTCGCGTCGCTCCGGCAGGGTGCCGGCGAAGTGCTCGTGCGTGCCGAAGCGGCCACGCTCGACCCCGACGCCGCCCGCCCCCAGCCACTCCGCGAGGTGCGGGATCGAGCCGGGCCCGAACGCCACGTCGACGAACGGATACGTCTCGAAGATCCTCTGCCGCTGCGCCTCCGCGTAGCAGCCGCCGACCGCGATCACCATCTCGGGGTGCGCGCGCTTGCGCGCCGCCGCCTGGCCGAGGTAGGCAGCGAGCTTCGTGTCGGGCTTCTCGCGGACCGTGCAGGTGTTGAAGACCACGACGTCCGCGTCGTCGACCTCGTGCGTCTCGCCGAGCCCGACGGACTCGAGCATGCCCTTGATCCGCTCCGAGTCGTGAGCGTTCATCTGGCAGCCGAACGTCGTGACGTGGTAGCGGCGCATCGAGGCGACCAGTCTAGCCCCGGTGCGGGTAGGCCCCGCGCCGCCCGAATCGGGCGACCTACGTGGCGCCGCCCTCCGACCGATGGGCCCACATCGTCACCAGCACGATCACCGCGAACCACACGGCACCGAACACGGTGCCGAGCATGCCGAACTGCGCCGTCGTCACTTCGCTACCTCCACTGCTCGGGACTCCCGGATGACGATCACCTTCACCTGGCCAGGATATTCCAGCTGGTCCTCGATCTCCCTCGCGATCTCGTACGACAGGAGCGCGGTGCCCTCGTCGTCGACCTCCGTCGGCTCGACGATCACGCGGATCTCACGGCCTGCCTGGAGCGCGTACGCCTTCTGCACGCCCGGCTTCGCGCTCGCGATCTCCTCCAGCGCCTCGAGCCGCTTGATGTAGTGCTCCAGGCTCTCGCCTCGTGCCCCGGGGCGCGAGGCGGAGATCGCGTCGGCGGCGATCACGAGCACCGCCTCGACCGTCTGCGGCTGCACCTCGTAGTGGTGCGCCTCGATCGCGTGCACGACCCCCTCGCTCTCCCCGTAGCGGCGCGCGAGCTGGGCCGAGACGAGCGCGTGCGAGCCCTCCATCTCGTGCGTCATCGCCTTGCCGACGTCGTGCAGCAGCGCGGCCCGCTTCGCGGTCTTGACGCCGGCCTGGAGCTCGGCCGCCATCATCCCCGCGAGGTGGACGACCTCGAGCGTGTGCTTGAGCACGTTCTGGCCGTAGCTCGTGCGGTAGCGCAGCCGTCCCAGCACCTTGACGAGCTCCTCGTGGATCTCGCCGCAGTTGGCCTCGAACACCGCCTGCGCGCCCGCCTGGACGATGTGCTCCTCGAGCTCGGCCTTCGACTGGTAGTACATCTCCTCGATCCGGGCCGGGTGGATGCGGCCGTCCTCGATCAGCTTCTCGAGCGTCGTCTTCGCGATCTCTCTCCGGATCCCGTCGAACGACGAGAGGACGACCGCGTGCGGCGTGTCGTCGATGATGAAGTCCACGCCGGTCAGGTGCTCCAGCGCGCGGATGTTGCGGCCCTCCCGACCGATGATCCGTCCCTTCATGTCGTCGCTCGCGAGCTCGACGACCGTGACCGTCGTCTCCGCCGTGTGGCTCGCAGCGACGCGCTGCAGCGCGTCCGCGACGAGCGCGCGCGCCCGCCGTCGGGCGTCCATCCGCGCCTCCTCCTCGAGCTGTCGCACCGAGCGGGCGAGCTCGTGGCGCACGACGTCCTCCGACCGCTCCAGCAGCAGCTGGCGCGCCTCGCCGACCGTGAGCCCCGACACGCGCTGCAGCTCCGCGAGCGCGTCGTCCCGTGCCGCCTTGAGCTCCTCCTGGAGCTGCTTGAGGTGCACCTCCCGGTCGCCGACGCCCTGCTCGCGACGGGTCACCTCCTCCAGCTTGGCCTCGATCTCGAGCTCGCGCTGGACGACCCGCTCCTCGACCTTCGCGATCTCGACCCGCCGGTCCTGCACCTCGCGCTCGACCTCGGCGCGGAGCCGAACTGCCTGCTCTCGCGCGTCGACCTGGGCCTCGCGGCGGATCGTCTCGGCCTCGCGGTCGGCGTCCGCGACGAGCCGTCGTCGCTCCTCCTCCGCCCGTCGCAGGCTGGACGCGCTCGAGCTGCGCAGCCAGAGCGCGGTCGCAGCACCCCCGACGAGAAGACCGACGAGCACTGCGATGACCGTGAGCATTGCCGCTCCTGGGGAGTGGGCCGAGTTGTCCGCGGGCCGCGCCCGCGGTGTGCTCACATCCGGTACGCCGCCGCTCTGGGCGCTCCCGGGCCGCCGTGCTGCGGTGGCTCTCTAGGCCTGCACGTCCTCCTGCGGCGCGCCCGGTCGGCGCGTCGGTTCGAGAAGTTCGATGGTCGTGAAGAG
>CAZUVW010000046.1:0-1214 GCA_964623875.1 uncultured Gaiellales bacterium | reverse complement strand
GAAGAGGGTCACAGGATCAACGGTTTCGGAAGTCGCTCGTTGCAGGGAGTTCGGATGGTTGCTCGCTCATCCTAGCCCCTCGTCCACCTCGACCGCAACGAGCTCCTCGAGGACGTCGTCGGCGAAGCCGCGGCTCGCGAGCAGCCGCAGCGCGCCGTGTCCTCCACCCCGTGAGGCGACGAGTCGGCAGGCTCGGACGCGCTCCGGCTCGAGCTCGACGAGCGACTCCCGGGCCGTCGCCTCCGGCACGCCGCGCCGTTCGAGGTCGGCGAGGATCGCAGCGTCGCCGTAGCCCCGCCGGGCGAGCGTCTCGGCCCGACGGACGGCGAGCCGCGCGTCGTCGACGAGCCCGGCGCGCTCGACGATCGCGATCACGGTGCGGCGCTCCTCCTCCCCCACGCCGCGCTGGACGAGTCGTGCGTCGAGGCTCGCCCTGGTGTGGTCGGCTGCCCGGAGCGCGCGCAGCGCGGCACCGAGCGCGCGCTGTCCCTTGAGCGAGCGGTTGAGCGATCGCGCGCGGGCGCGGTCGAGCTCGACCCCCACGTCGAGCCGGGCGTCCGCGACGCACGCGAGCGGCACGACCCGCCAGAGCGCACCGTCGAGATGCACCTCGACCCGGGCCGGGCCGCGGGCGCGCAGCGCCGTGACGACCGGGGGCACCGGTGCTCAGACCTCCACGACGACCTCGTCGGCGACCGGCGTGACGTCGGCAGCGGCCGCCTCCGCCTGCGGCAGCAGCCGGGCCGAGACGATCTGGTCGGGCCCCGCGTCGGCCTGGATGCGCTGGAGGATCTGCTGCACGAGATCGGGGTTCTCGGCAAGGAACGCGGTGGCGTTCTGCCGTCCCTGCCCGAGCCGCTCGTCGCCGAGGCTGAAGTACGAGCCGGACTTCGTGACGATCTTGCGCTCGAGCCCGACGTCGAGCACGGTGCCCTCCCAGGAGATGCCCGAGCCGTAGATCACGTCGAACTCGGCCTGCTTGAACGGCGGCGCGACCTTGTTCTTCACGATCTTCACGCGCACCCGGTTGCCGAACGCCTCGGCGCCGTCCTTCAGGGTCTCGATGCGACGGATGTCCAGGCGGACGGAGGCGTAGAACTTGAGCGCTCGGCCGCCGGGGGTCGTCTCGGGCGAGCCGAACATCACGCCGATCTTCTCCCGCAGCTGGTTCGTGAAGATGCAGATCGTGTCGGTGCGGTTGAGCGTGCCGGCGA
>CAZUVW010000045.1:0-16625 GCA_964623875.1 uncultured Gaiellales bacterium | reverse complement strand
TTCCTGCGCGGGGATCCCTCATGCCTGGCTGCGCCAGGCGTGAGGGCAGATCCCTAAAGCCTTGTGGGTCTGGAGGTGCGCTGGTTGGCGCTCGCGCGGCTGCGCCGCCCTCGTGCAGCCGCTCCGCGCAGGCAGCGGTTCGCTCCATCCCGTAGCCGACGCTCGATCTGCGCAAGCACCTGCTCCGCCCCAAGCGGGCCCACACTCTTCAGGAAGTCTGCACCGAGCGCGGCGAAGCCGCGCGAGCACCAGCCAGAGCACCCCCACCCCTCGATCCTTTAGGGGTGTGCCCCGCGTCTGGCGCAGCCGGACGCGGGGATCAAGCGGGCCGGGATCCGCTCCTGCGGATCCCGGCCTTCGCGCAACTAGGAGCAGCCAAGCAGCGCCTTCGCCTCGGCGAGGAAGTCCGGGTCGGGCCGGACGCGGAACTCCGGTCCGAGCGCGAACGTCTTCGGCCCCTCGCTCGTGTCGAGCGCCAGGAAGACCGGGGCGTCACCGGGGAACTCCCGCACGAGGCGCGCGAGCTCACGGATCACGCCTGCCCGCGCCTCGCGCGCATCGAGCGCGAAGCGGACCTCCCGGCGCTCCGGCACGGCCTCGAAGGGCGTGAGCTCCATGGCGATCACCTTCGTCTCGCCCTGCTGCTTGTGGTCGACCCGTCCCTTCACGACGACCACCCGGTCGACGACGCAGAGGTCGCGCGCGGTGTTGTAGGCGGTGCTGAAGACGACGACCTCCGCGGAGCCGGTCGGGTCGTCGAGCGAGAGGAAGACCATCAGGTCGCCCCGCTTCGTCGTGACCTGCTTGACCTCGGAGACGATCCCTCCGACGGTCACGGTCTCGCCGTCACGGCGCCGCTCGAGCTCGCCGAGGGTGGCATCGGTCTTGCGCCGCAGCTGGTCGCGCACGGCCGACAACGGGTGCTCCGAGACGTAGAGCCCGAGCGTCTCCTTCTCGAGCCGGAGCAGCTCTGACTTCTCGAACTCGCCGGTCGGGATCGACGCGTGATGCGCCGCGACCGTGGCCGGCTCGGCGTCGCCGAACGCGCCGTCGAAGAGCGACGACTGGCCCATCAGCCTGTCCTGCGCGAGCTTCTGCCCGACCGCGAGCGCCTGCTCGAGGACGGCGAGCATCCCCATCCGCGACGCGCCGGTCGAGTCGAGCGCCCCGCACTTGACGAGCGACTCGAGCGAGCGCTTGTTCACGACCGTGGGGTCGACGCGCTCCGTGAAGTCCCAGATCGACGCGAACGGCCCTCCCTCGTCGCGTGCGGCGACGATTCGCTGCGCGGCAGTCTCGCCGACGTTCTTGACCGCGTTGAGACCGAAGCGGATCTTGCCCTCGACCACCGCGAAGTCGACCGCCGACGAGTTCACGTCGGGGGGCAGCACCTCGATCCCCATCTCGTCGCAGGCATTGACGTAGATCGGGACGCGATCCTTCGTGTTCATCACGCTGGAGATCAGGGCGGCCATGTACTCGCAGGGGTGGTTCGCCTTCAGCCACGCGGTGCGGTAGGCGATCAGCGCGTAGCAGGCGGCGTGCGCCTTGTTGAACGAGTAGTCCTGCGAGGACTCCATGTCCTTCCAGAGCTGGTCGGCGACCTGCGGGGAGACGCCGTTGGCCGCGCAGCCGTCCAGGAACTTCGGCTTCAGCGACGCCATCAGCTCGTGGATCTTCTTGCCGATCGCGCGACGCAACGTTTCGGCCTCCGCGGGCTCGAAGCCCGCGAGCTGCTTGGCGATCTGCATGTACTGCTCCTGGTAGATGCAGATCCCGTAGGTGTCGCCGGTGATCGCCTTCAGGCGCTCGTCGATGAACGTGACCGGCTCGCGGCCGTTCTTGCGCGCCGCGTACGTCGGGATGTACTGCATCGGTCCGGGGCGGTAGAGCGCGACGAGCGCGATCAGATCCTCGAAGACGGTCGGCTTGACGGCACGGAGGGCGTCGCGCATCCCCGACGACTCGAACTGGAAGACGCCGGTCGAGTCCGCCCGCGCGAGCATCTCGTAGGTCTTGCGGTCGTCGAGCGGGATCGCGTCGATGTCGAGGTCGCCCCCGATCAGCTGGACCGCCTTGTCGATCACGTCGAGGTTGCGGAGCCCCAGGAAGTCGACCTTGAGCAGCCCGAGCGCCTCGACGTTCTTCATCGAGAACTGGGTCACGACCTCGGCGTCGGCGCCCTTCTGCTGGAGGGGGACGACCTCGATCAGCGGCTGTGCGCCGATCACGACGCCGGCGGCGTGGATCGAGTCGGCTCGCGTGAGCCCCTCGAGCGGGCGGGCGAGGTCGACGATCTCCTTCGCGACGGGATCGCTGTCCACCGCCTGTCGCAGCTCGCCGCCCGGCTTGAGCGCGTCCTCGAGGGTCTGACCTGGCCCTTCGGGGACGAGCTTCGCGATCCGGTCGACGACGCCGTAGGGCACCTCGAGCACCCGTCCCGCGTCGCGGAGCGCGGCCCGAGCCGCCATGGTCGAGAACGTGATGATCTGCGCGACCCGGTCCCGCCCGTACTTCTCGGCGACGTAGTTGATCACGCGCTCCCGGCCCTCGACCGCGAAGTCGATGTCCATGTCGGGCATGTCCTTGCGGGCCGGGTTGAGGAAGCGCTCGAAGAGCAGGCCGTAGCGCATCGGGTCGATGTCGGTGATGCCGAGGCAGTAGGCGGCGAGCGACCCCGCAGCAGACCCTCGACCGGGGCCGACCGAGACGCCGTCCCGCTTGGCGAACCCGATGAAGTCGGCGACGATCAGGAAGTAGTCCGCGAACCCCATCTCGCGGATCGTCTTGAGCTCGAACCGCAACCGGTCGTCGAGCTCGGGCGTCGAGGCGCCGTAGCGGCGGACGAGCCCCTTCTCGCACAGCTCGACGAGGTAGTCGAACGCGTCGCGCCCGTCGGGGACCGGGAACCGCGGCAGGTGGATCCGACCGAGCTCGATCTCGACGTTGCAGCGCTCGGCGACCTCGAGGCTCCGTCGCAGTGCGTCCTCGTGCCCCGGGAAGTCGAGCGCCATCTCCTCGGGCGTCTTGAAGAAGAACTCGTTCGTCTCGAAGCGCCAGTGGTTCGGGTTGCGCAGCGAGTCCCCGGACTGGATGCAGAGCAGGGCCTCGTGGGAGACGGCGTCGGCGGCGTCGAGGTAGTGCACGTCACCCGTCGCGACGAGCGGCAGACCGCGCTTCCCCGCGAGCGAGGCGAGCTGCGCGACGAGCTGCTGCTGCACCTCGAGACCCGCGTTCTGCAGCTCGACGTAGACGTTGTCGCGGCCGTAGATCTGCTCCAGCCGGTCGAGCTCGAGCTCTGCGTCGCGCTCCCGGCTCTCCACGAGCGCGCGCGAGACCCGGCCCGAGAGGCACCCCGACAGCGCGATGAGCCCCTTCGCGTGCCGCTCGAGCAGCTCCCAGTCGGCACGTGGTCGGTAGTAGTAGCCCTCGAGGTAGGCGAGCGAGCTGAGCCTGATCAGGTTCGCGTAGCCCTCGTTGTCGGACGCGAGCAGCGTCAGGTGCGCCTGCCCCTTCTCCTGCCGGCGCCGCTCGTCGACGACGTAGACCTCGCAGCCGACGATCGGCTTGACGCCCTGCGCGGCCGCGGCCTTGACGAGCTCGATCGTGCCGGCGAGCGAGCCGTGGTCGGTGAGCGCCACGGCAGGCATGTCGAGGCGGGCGGCCTTCTGCGCGAGCGCGGGGATCCGGCAGGCCCCGTCGAGGATCGAGTACTCGGAGTGGACGTGCAGGTGGACGAACGGAGCACTCACGGGACGGCCATCGTACTGCCCCCGTCCGACGTGGCCCGCTCGCGCCGATCGGCACGAGGCGTCCCGCCCGCGAGCAGGAGTACGCTCACCGGGTGCCCCGCCTGTGGCTTCTCCGACATGCGAAGTCGTCGTGGGACGATGCGGCTCTGCCGGACCACGAGCGCCCGCTGTCCGCCCGCGGGCAGAAGGCCTGCGGCGCGCTCCGCCGCCACTGCGCAACGGCCGGGGTGCTGCCCGAGCTCGTGCTGTGCTCGACCGCGGTGCGCACGCGGGCGACGCTCGACGCGCTGTTGCCGGCGCTCGGCGATCCGGAAGTTCGCCTCGAGGACGGCCTGTACCTGGCGAGCGCGCACGCCCTGCTGACGCGCCTGCGGTCGCTCGACGTCGAGTCCGCGCTCGTCGTGGGCCACAACCCCGGACTGCAGGAGCTGATCGTGGCGCTCGCGCGCCCGGGCGCGCTCCGCGACCGCGCCGAGGCGAAGCTGCCCACCGGGGCGCTGGCCACCCTCGACCACGACGGGTGGGCAGAGCTCGCACCCGGCCGGGCCGCGCTCGTCGACCTCGTGCTGCCGCGCGAGCTGTAGACAGCCCCGGATCGAGGCAGTCGCGCACGCGCGAGCAGCTCAGCCCGCCTGCCGCACCGGCACGAAGACCGCGCGGACGCTGCTCGCGCGCTCCAGCGTGACGGTGCACGTCGCGCCGGCACCCCGGCACGCTCCCCCCCAACGGGTGAGCCGCCAGCCCCTGGCCGGGCGGGCGATCAGCCTGACCGGCGCATACGACGCCAGGTCGAGCGTGCACGACCGACGGCAGCGTGTCGCGTCGCCCTGCGCGACGACGCCGCTCCCGCGCACCGTGATCACGAGCGGAAAGACGGGGGGAGCGAAGACCGCCCTCACTGCGACCCTCCCGCCCGCGAGGTCGACGACGCACGCGCCACGACCACGACACGCACCCTCCCAGCGGGCGAACCGCTTGCCAGCAGCAGGCGTCGCGGTGAGCCTGACCGGCAGGCGAGCGTCCCAGACGGTCGCGCAGCTCGCGCCGCAGCGCACCCCGGGGACGTCGCTCGCCACCGCTCCCGGTCCGGCGACCGTGAGCTCGAGGCGGGTTCGGCGCTCGTCGAGCCGGCGCAGGAAGACGGAGTCGCGCAGGTCGGGCTGCACCCCTGCATGGGCGTAGTAGTCGTCGTGGGCCGCGTCGAGCCTCACGCCGTCGAGCGGCCTGGTGGCGGCTCGCGGCCAGATCACGTCGTCGGGATCGTCGCAGGGATGCCCATCGTCGTCGGGGCAGGCGTTGGGCGCGCCGGCGGGGAGCGCTCCGAGCGCATGCACGAGCTCGTGCGCGGCGATCAGCTCGCCCGGGACGCCCGGGCAGGCGCGCGTGAAGATGAGCGCGATCCCCTCCTCGTCGAGCTCTCCGGCCCCCTCGCCGCACACCTCGGGCAGGCCGCCTGGCCCGTCGTACCAGGCGAGCACGGTGCGGAACGGCCCGAGCAGCCCGGCCGCCTGGAGGTCGTCCACGATGACGAGGCCGATGTCGGCGAGCCGGGCGAGGGAGCGAGAGCTCCGGTCGAGGCGGACGGTGACGATGTCGAGCTGCCTGCCGCACGAGGCCTCGTAGCGGTCGAATCGCGGCACCCGACCCGGATCCTCGCGACGCCACCAGGCCTCGATCGCCGCGACCTGCCCCTCGATCGCGGGCGCGGTCTCCGTGAGCCGGTCGTCGCCGTCGGCCGGGATCGCGTAGACGAGGTGCACGGCGGGTCCCGGCTCGATCGCGGGGCGATCGGCGCTGGCGGGCGTGGCGCAGGAGATCGCCGTCGCCGCGAGGGCGGCCGAGACGGACGACGGCGCCCCCGACGTGGACGGACGCCGCTCGGAGGCACGCCCCCCGGGAGCGAGCGCCGATGCCGCCACGAGAGCCGAGAGAGCTGCGACGACCGGGACGAGCAGCACGATCCGCCTGAGGCTCGGCACGTACGGACAGCCTACGCGTCGCGCACCGCTGGCCGCGGCGGCGCTGCGACGACCCAGGGTCTACGGTTCCCCCATGTCGGTGCTGGCGGTGCAGCGCGACGAGCCCGACCGTGCGCGCCGACGGGCACGGGCGGTGACGCTGCGACTCGACGGCGACCTCTGGCTGCGCGTGACCGACGAGGAGCTGCTCGAGCTCGGGGTCGACGACGGCGAGCTGGTCGACGCCACCCGGCGCTCGGCGCTCGAGGAGGCGCTGCAGCGCACCCGGGCGCGCCTGTTCGTCGTCCGCTCGCTCGCGGCGCGCGCGCAGTCGGTCGCGGAGATCGAGGCCAAGCTCGCGCATCGCGGGATTCCGCCGCGGATCGGCGCCGAGACCGTCCGGCTCGCGCTCGGCTACGGGTACCTCGACGACGCCCGCCTCGCCGGAGAGCTCGCGCGGGGCCACCGCGATCGAGGGTATGGACGACGGCGTGCAGAGCGGTCGCTGGCCGCCCGCCTGCTGCCGCGCGACGTCGCGGAGCAGGCGCTCGCAGAGGCGTACGACGACGTGGACGAGACGGCCGCTGCGCTCGCGGCGCTCGGCCGGCGCTCGTTCGGGGAGGGCGACGCCGGTCGCCGGCGGGCGGCTGCCTTCCTGGCCCGACGCGGGTTCTCGTCGACGACCGCGTGGACGGCCGTCCGACGGCGCGAGGAGGGCCTATCCTGAACGCGACGTGTCGTGCGAGAGCGCTGCATCGGAGGAGATCCGGATCCCGCTCCGGTTCGGCCTGCTCGAGCCGCTGTTCGTCGTGCTCGGCATGTCACCCCGCAACTCGGGGATCACGATCGGCCCGGAGACGGTCACCGTGCGCGCGGGCTTCTGGTTCCGGTCGCGATTCGCGCGACGATCGCTCGTCGCCGTCGAGGCCGCGCCCGCCCGACCGTGGGCGATCGGCGTCCACACGTGGAGGGAGGGGACCTGGATCGTCAACGGCGCCGCCTCCCCGATCGCCCGTCTCGTGCTCGACGAGCCGGCGGACGGCCGCTCGGTCGGGGTCCGCGTCCATCCGCGACGCATCGAGGTGAGCGTGGACGATCCGGCGGGGCTCGCCGCGACGCTCGGACACGTCCTGGTCGAGCGCTAGGCCGCCGCGTCGAGCGGCGCGACGAGCGCGACGGCCTTGAGGATCGGGCCGACGTGGAGCCCGACCACGACCCCGTCGGGCGTCGTCGTGCCGCTCAGCTCGACCGCGTCGCCGAGATCGACCGGCTCCCGGTACTCGAGCTCGGCGCGCAGCGGATCGCCGAGGCCGACCACCGAGCTGCCCGCGAGCGCGTCCTCGACCGCCTGCCAGTGCACCGCGTTGTTGACGTGGCCGTGGAGGTCGAGGTCGGTGGCGCGCAGCTGCCAGCGCGCCCGTGAGACGACGGCAGGCGGCTCCGGGAGCCGCAGCCTGGTCGAGACCGCTCGTCCCGCGGCTGCGACCCCATAGGCGCCGAAGTCGCCGACACGCGCCGGGCGCGCCTCGGCGTCGAGGTGGATCCAGACGCTGTCCACCTCGACGCGCCCTCCTGCGTCACCGCGCAGCGACCAGCGACGGCCGGCCGCGATCGCCGCGACCCCACTGCACCAGGTCACGAGCTCGATCCGACGATCGGCGGTGAGCGGCGCGAGGACGTCGACGCGCATCCGCCGGACGAACCAGAGGTGCTCCGGCGCGCCCCAGCCGGTCTCCTGGACGTCGTCGATCGCGACGTCCTGCAGCAGACGCGCGATCGCATCGAGCCGCACTCTGCCGCCCGGGTCCATGTCCGCGAGCCGGACGCGACGCACGTCGCGGTGCGTGCGCCCTGTGCGCGGCGGCGGCAGCGACGTGTCCACGCGAGCAGTCTGCACGACCGCGGCGCGGTGTCCGAGGGCGTCCGCGGTCTACGCTGCGCACCATCTCGACGGAGCTCCCGATCCGAGACTGCTACGCGGTGGCCGACGGGCTGCTGGCGGGCGAGTACCCAGGCTCGCACGATCCCGTGCGGGCGCAGGCGCGGGTGCGCCGCTTCGAGGAGCACGGCGTCACGCACTTCGTCGACCTCACGCATCCAGCCGACCTGCTGGAGCCGTACGCCCACCTGCTCGAGCGAGGGACGCGCCTCCCCCACGCGATCGTCGACATGGGCACGACGACCGTGCCGCACATGACGCGCATCCTCGACGACGTCGACGCCGTGCTCGCCGACGGCGGCACCGCCTACGTGCACTGCTGGGGAGGCATCGGGCGGACGGGCACCGTCGTCGGCTGCTGGCTGGTGCGGCACGGGCTCGACCGAGGCGACCCGATCGCCACGATCGCGCGTCTCCGCCGGACGGTGCTCGACTCGTTCATGCCCTCCCCGCAGACGACAGCGCAGCGCGCGATGGTGACGGGCTGGCGTCGAGGGCGCTGACCCGCGTCACGGAGCGGGCGCCACGGAAGGCACCGGGTCGTCGACGACACGGAGCGCCATCAGGATCGCGTCGACGTCGGTGTCGCCGCGCCGGTAGTGGCCGACGCGGTAGCCCTCCCGGACGAACCCGAAGGACTCGTAGAGCGCGATCGCAGGCGCGTTCCACGGGAACACGTGGAGCTCGAGCTTCCGGATGCCCGCCGACCGCGCCCATGCCACGGCCTGCTGGAGCAGCAGCCGCCCCACGCCGCGCCGCCGATGGCCGGCGTCCACGAACAGGCCCACGTCCGCGACGTGGCGACTCGCAGGGTGCGGGTCTCGCGCCACGGACAGGCGCGCGACGACGACGCCCTCCAGCTCCGCCACGAACACGCGCGCGTCGGCGTGCCGGCGGACGGCTCGCAGGTAGCGCCGCTCGTCCGCCACCGTCCGGTCGCTGTCCGTGCCGAGCAGCCAGCCGTCCGGCTCGCGCGCGACCGCGTGGGCGAGCTCCACGAGCCGCGCCGCGTCGGAGGGCTCCGCAGCGCGAACGGTGATCACGGCACGACGAGCCCGTGACCGCCGCGGCGCGGATCCCCGGCCGCGCCCGCTGAGCCCGACGGCCGCACCTCCACGCCGCTCACCCCGCCGAAGTAGAGGTTCCGGTCGGCCCAGGGCACGACGTGCCAGCCGGTCTCGGCGAGGGCCTCGACGACGCCGTCGTCCCAGCCACCCTCGACGTGGACTGTCCCGCCGTCCACGTGGAGGCGCGGCCGGTCGATCGCCTCCGTCACCGCGAGCCCGTGGCGCACCACGCCCTCCAGCACCTGCACGATCGCCCCGGCGAGGCGCACCGAGCCCGCGCTCCCGAGCGCGAGACGGGGTCGGTCGTCCACGAGGGCGAGCGTCGGGGCCATCATGCTCGGCAGGCGCGACCCCGGAGCATGCTCCCCCTCGCCGATCACGTCGAGCTCGCCCAGCATGTTGTTCAGCTGGAAGCCGTGACGGAACACCCCGGAGCCCGACCCGAGGGTCGAGGAGAGCGAGGCGACGGCTCCGTCGCCGTCGATCGCGGAGACGTGGGTCGTCCCCGTCGGCTTCGTCCCCCCCGCCGGGGCCGTGTACCCGGCCGACAGCGCGGCGACGAGCTGCAGCGCCGCGTCCACGCTCCCCGGCTGGGCCTCGACCGCAGCGGCCAGCTCGGCCAGGCCGCGTGCGACGACACCCCCGCCGACCGACGGCGGCGGCGCCGTCAGCACGCGCGCCCCGGCGAAGGCCGTCTCGAGCGGCTCGCGCTCCTCGAGGCGGTACCGGGCGAGATCCTCCGCGAGGTCGGGCAGCAGCTCGATCACCGCCTCGGCCCCGCCGCGCCGCAGCAGGAGCAGCGCGGGGACGAGATCGGTCGTGTCCACGAGCCCCGGACGCCCGTACACGCGCCGCCCGCCCTCCTCGCGGGCGAGGATCGGTCGTAGGATCTCGTGCAGGAACGCCTGCGCCGGCGACGCCTCGAATCCGCGACCGGCGAGCTCGAGCGCGGGCGTGAAGAGCGTCGCCCACGGCAGGCGGCCGTGCCGGGCGTGCGCCTCCACGAGGCACGGGAGCAGACCCGGCACCGCCACCGAGCTCGCACCCACGTGGAACACCTGGGTGGACGCGTCGGCGAAGTCGATCACGACCTCGTCCATCGCCCCGCGAGCACCGGCCGGCACGGCGAAGAACCCGTCGAGCAGCACCGGCTCCTCGCCCGGACGGTCGACGAGGCAGAACCCTCCCCCGGCCGGGCCCGTCAGCGGCCCCTCGGCGACGAAGGCGCCGAGCACGGCGGCGACGGCCGCGTCGACCGCAGTGCCACCCTCGCGCAGCGCCCAGGCACCGGCCTCGACGGCCTGCCTGCTCCCCCCGGCGATCGCGCCCCTCATCCCGGGAGCGTAGAGCGGACGGGGCCTGTCAGCGCAGGAAGCTCGGCAGCTCCCCGTCGCCGCCCGACCCCGACCGCGTCGCGGAGGGAGCGGCCGTGCCCGTGAACGACGGGCTGTACGCGCGCCGGCGTGAGCCGCCCAGCCCCGTCGCGACCACGGTCACCCAGACCTGCCCGTTGAGCCGCTCGTCGACCGTCGCCCCGAAGATGATGTTCGTGTCGTCGGTGGCCGCGCGCCGCACGACCTCGGCCGCGTCGTTCACCTCCAGGAGCGTCAGGTCCTCGCCGCCCGCGACGGAGAGCAGGATCCCACGCGCCCCGACGATCTCGGTGTCGATCAGCGGCGAGCGGAGCGCCCGCTCCGCGGCCTCGCGAGCCCGGTTGTCGGTCGACTCGGAGTAGCCGATCCCCATCAGCGCCGAGCCGGCGTCCGACATCACCGTGCGGACGTCCGCGAAGTCGAGGTTGATCAGGCCGGGCATCGTGATCAGGTCGCAGATCCCCTGCACGCCCTGGCGGAGGACGTCGTCCGCGATCCGGAAGGCGTCCACCATCGAGGTCGTCCGGTCGAGCACCTCGAGGAGCCGATCGTTCGGGATCACGATCACGGTGTCGCAGGCCGCCCGGAGCTGCTCGACGCCCGAGTCGGCGGCGGTGCGCCTGCGCGTGCCCTCGAACCGGAACGGCGTGGTGACGATCCCGACCGTCAGCGCTCCGAGCTCGCGCGCGATCCGGGCGATCACCGGCGCGGCGCCGGTGCCGGTGCCGCCTCCCTCGCCCGCGGTGACGAAGACCATGTCGCTGCCGCGGAGGGCCTGTCGCACCTGGTCGTAGCCCTCCTCGGCGGCCCGCCGTCCCACCTCGGGATCGGCACCCGACCCGAGCCCCTGGGTGAGGCTCTCGCCGATGTGGATCTTGACCGGGGCGTCCGAGAGCTCGAGCTGCTGCGCGTCCGTGTTGACCGCGACGAAGTCGACCTGCGCGATCCCGGCGTCCATCATCCGGTTGACGGCGTTGATCCCGGCGCCGCCGACGCCGACGACGCGGATCACCGCGAGGTACGACGAGGCGTCGCCCGCGACGTTGAGGCGCGCGGCGCCCTCGGGCATCGGCGCGACGAAGCGGCTCGCGGGCGGCGCGTACGGCGGCTCCTCGACCGGCTCCGGCTCGGCGGCGACGACCGCGGCGGACTCCTCGACGACCGCCGGCTCGGGGGCCGCACGGACGGCCGGCGCGGCCGGCGCGTCGTCGCCCTCGCTGACGTCGTCCGGCGCGGGCGCGTCCCCCACCTCGAAGTCGTAGACGTGCTCGACGGTCGCGTCCAGCGTGTCGGGCTCGGACGTGGGAGCCGCGAGCGCCGCTGCGTCGACCGGGAGCTCCTGCTGCTCGGACGGGCTCTCCGGCGCGGGCGGGTCCTCACCGCGGCTCGCAGCCTCGGTCGCGCGGAACAGCTCGGCGAGCGGCCCCTCACGCATGCTCGCGCGCTTGCGCGCCATCTGCAGCCTCCTTCCCGAGCAGCTCACGGGCCAGCGCACGGTACGCCTCGGCCGCCGACCCGCTCGGGTCGTACCGCAGCACCGAGCTGCCCTTCACGGGCGCCTCGGCATAGCGCACCGTCTTGCGGATCCGGGTCGCGAAGACGAGGTCGCCGAAGCTCTCCTCGAGGATCTCGATCGCCTCGCGGGCGTGCAGCGTCCGTCCGTCGTACATCGTCGGCACGATGCCCTCCACCTTGACCCGCGGGTTGAGGTGCTCGCGCACCATCGCCAGCGTGTTCTCGAGCTGGACGAGACCGCGCAGCGAGAGGTACTCGCACTGCACCGGCACGATCACGCCGGTGGCGGCGACGAAGGCGTTGATCGTGAGCAGCCCGAGCGAGGGAGGCGTGTCGAGGAGCACGAAGTCGTAGCGGTCGCGCACCTCCGTCAGCGCCTTCTCCAGCGCGCGCTCACGCCCGATCTGCGCGGACAGCGCGAGCTCGGCGCCCGCCAGGTCGATCGACGAGACGGCGATGTCCACCTCGGCGCTCGCGATGATCTCCGAGATCGGAACCCGATGCACGAGCACGTCGAACATCGACCGCTCGATCGCGTCGGGGTTCATGCCCTGGCTCATCGTCAGGTTGCCCTGTGGGTCCAGGTCGACGAGCAGGACGCGGTGTCCGAGCTCGGCGAGCGCGACGCCGAGGTTCAGGGTCGTCGTGGTCTTGGCGACGCCGCCCTTCTGGTTGGCGAGCGCGATCACGCGTGTCACCGTCCGCTCGCCGACGGGCGCCGGCACGGCTGCGCCCGCGACGGGCGCGAGGGTGGGCGTCTCGGGAGCCGGAGGGGCCACGCCGGAGGGCTCCTCGGTCGGCGCGCCGACGGGCTCGGCCGCGCCGGCGAGCAGCGCGGCGGGATCGAAGGCCTCGCGCGGCTCGCTCACGACCGGCGGCTCCGATGAGGGGGCGGCGACGACCGGCGGCTGCGGCCGACGGTCGCGGGGGAGCAGGCGGACGAGACCCATGACGTGGCCGTGTTCACCGCGGTCCGCCCTACTCCTTCAATCCCGATCGGTTCCTCGCGCTCCCCCGTCTCAGTCCTCGCCGTCCCAGTAGGCGAGCGGCTCGATCCGCCCGATCACGCCGACGCCACGGAAGGAGATCTTCCCCGACCGCGGGTAGAAGGTGATGTCGTTCGGCTCGCGCGTCCCGTAGGCGAGCACGCGCAGTCCGTCACTGCCCGCGCGCAGCGACAGCGCGCGACCCGAGCCGGCGGGCTGCGCGATCACGGAGCCCGCCCGGACGGCGTGCTCCTCGAGCGCGCCGGAGAAGCCCGGCTGCGACGCGGCCCGTGGGTGAGGCCAGCGCTCGAGGACGCCCTCGCCGTCGAGCACCACGTAGATCTCCTCCTCGGCGGAGTGCGCATGCGGCGGGTTCATCAGCATCTCCGGCGCCACGTCGTAGAGATCCAGGCCGGTCTTGAGCGATCCCGCGGCGGAGCCGAGATCACGGCTCGAGCGCGTGACGGTCGCGCCGCGGCGCTCGGTCGGCTCGACCGCATCGACGTTGACGATCCGGGAGGGTCGCGGCGCGAGCACGCCGATGTCGGGCGGACCGGCGGCCGCCTCGCGCGCCCACGGGTGGTCCTCCGGGGCGCCCTGCAGCACCCAGGTCGGCCCGAGCCACGAGACGCCGGCACGCGGCAGGAGGGTGTTCGCCGCGTAGTGCCGTTCGCCGAAGGCGAGCACCTCGAGCCCGGCGGGCCCGGCGTACAGCGTGTGCGCGTGCTCCAGCGCCAGGTGGACGAGACAGTCCCCCGCACCGATCGCGTAGGCCTCCTCCCGCTCGCCGTCCCACTGCACCGACACGCCCTCGCCGGCGAGCACGAAGAAGATCTCCTCCTCCGACGCCTCGAGGTGGAGCGGGGTCGCCCACCTGCCGGGGTCGACCCGGATGCGCTGGAGCCCCACCCAGCGGGAGGACTCGCCGGTCAGCGACTGCCACGCCGCCGCGATGTGCCCCCGCTCGCGTCGAACCCACTCGACCTCGTCCCAGTGAGAGATCACGCGTCGATCATGTCATGCGCGAGCGCGCATCGCAGACGCGCGACCGCCGCCGCTCCCACCTCCCCTCCCTCCTCGTCGACCCACGCCTCCGCTTCGCGGAGAAGGAGGCGCAGCTCCCCGAGCAGCTCGACCGGGCCCGCGTTCGCCCGTCGCATGGTGTCGATCCGATCGAGCCGCTCGAGGACGCTGCGCACCTCCTCCATGCCACGACCGTAACGGGGCACCCGTCACCGCTTCGTGCCGGCATCGCAACGGGTTCGTGCCGGCTCGCTCAGGCGGCGCGCGGCGACAGCATCGCGGCGCGGAGCTCGCGGAGCATCCCGCCGAAGACGTACCCGTGGAGCGGCCAGATCCCGTACCAGTAGACGAGCCCGAAGAGCCCCGACGGGTCGAAGATCGCGGTCTGCGTGACGATCGACCCGCCGCGCCCGTCACCCGACACCTCGAACTGCAGCCACGCCCGCCCGGGCACCTTCATCTCGGCCTGGAGGCGCAGGAGATGATCGGGCTCGAACGCCTCGACCCGCCAGAAGTCGAGCGTGTCGCCGACCCGGAGGCCGACCGGGTCGCGGCGCCCCCGTCGGAGCCCCGGGCCGCCGACGAGCACGTCGAGCAGGCCGCGCAGCCGCCACAGCAGCGCCCCCTTGTACCACCCCGTCTCGCCGCCGATCCGCTGGATCGGCGCGAACGCCACGGCGGGAGGCACAGGCACGGCCACGGAGCGGGAGTCGACGAGCCGGGAGCCCCTGCGCGCGCCGCCGAATCCGGCAGGCACGGCGAACGCCTCGTCGGAGAAGCGCGTCCGGGCGATCTCGCTGTCCTCGTTGGCGAGGGCGCGCGCGATCGCCTCCGCCGCCGAACGCGGCCGGACGTCGAACACGCGCAGCGCAGCGTCGTCGAGCACGACGGTCTCGTTCCGGAGCGAGTCGACGAGCTTGCGCCCGACGCCGGCGTAGACGGGGGTGACGAGCCAGAGCCAGAGCGACGAGAGCCGCGGGCTGAGGACCGGGACGGGGATCATGAAGCGGCGCAGGCCGCGCTGTCGCGCGTACTCCTGCATCAGCTCGAGGTAGGTGACGCTGTCGGCGCCGCCGATCTCGAACAGCTCGCCGCCCGCCGGCTCTCGGTCGAGCGCCGCGAGCAGGTACGCGAGCACGTCCTCGATCGCGATCGGCTGGGCGCGGACGCGCACCCAGCGCGGGGTCACCATCACCGGGAGCTTCTCGACGAGCGAGCGCACCATCTCGAACGACGCGCTCCCCGAGCCGATCACGATCGAGGCGCGCAGCTCGATCGTCGGCACCCCGGAGGCGCGGAGGATCTCGCCGACCTCCTGACGGGACGCGAGGTGCTCCGACAGCCCCGGGCCGCGGCCGAGACCACCGAGGTAGATCACCTTGCGCACCCCGGCAGCCCGCGCCGCCTCGGCGAACGAGCGCGCGGCCTCGCGGTCGGCCTCGCCGAAGGCACGACTCGAGCTCATGGAGTGGACGAGGTAGTAGACGGTGTCGACGCCCTCGAGCGCCGGTGGGATGGTGTCGGGACTGAGCAGGTCGCCCGCGACGACCTCCGTCGTCGGCGCGACGCGCGGTGTGAGGACCTCGGGCCGCCGGGAGAGACAGCGCACGCGCTCTCCGCGCGATTCCAGCTCCGAGAGCAGACGACCGCCGACGTACCCCGTCGCGCCGGTGAGGAGGATCAGCCGTCCCATGGATCGAGGGTAGACGAGGCGCGCGGGTCGCCGCCTTCGGCGCCGAACCCGACCGGCAGACGGCGTGCGCCGGTCGCAGCTCGACCCGAGGGACGACAGGTGCCGCTACGAGACGCGCCGTAGCGCCGGCCGCCCACCGACGCCGAGCAGCGCGGCGTCGAGCTCCGCCGTCAGGGCGGAGCGATCACCGCGCCGGAGCACGGCGACGAGCACTCGCCTCGCCGCGTCGCGGGCGGCGAGGGTCGCCGCTCCGGCGTCGGCGAGCGCGGCGAGATCCGCATGGAGCGCTGCGCGCGCGTCCGGCTCGCCCTCGAGCAGGACCGCCGCCCGCAGCGGCCAGGTCTCGCCGAGCAGCGCGGCGAAGGCCGCCCGCAGCTGCTCGGAGCGGAAGGGGTCGTGCTGGAAGAGCGCCAGCTCCCAGCGGTCGAGGGCCTCGGCGAGGTGCGGGTCGCCGTCGGCGAGCCCGAGTCGCGCGAGGAGCTCGGCTGCGACGCCTGCGCGGAACTCGTCCAGCCGCTCGGGGTCGCCCTGGGGGGCGGTGGCGGCGATCGGGAGCACGGGCCGGATCCCGTACGGCCGTCCGTCGAGGGTCTCGAACAGCACCGGGCCGGCCGCGAGGGGAGCGGCGGTCGCCAGCCGGATCGCGCTGACGGCGTCGGCGATCTCCGCGGGTGCGTCGGGGACGTCGTCGGCGCCGGCAAGCGCAGCGCGGAGCTCGAGCACGCAGTACCGGTCGGCCTCGCGTCCGAAGCCCGGCGGCAGCAGACCCTTGGCCTCGGGCCAGTGGCGGGCGAGCTCGCCGTCGGCAGCCGCGCGGATCCGGAGCCCTGGCGCGAGCTCCCGCTGCAGGCTGACGCTGATCCCCACGAGGGGTGCGATCGCCGTGTAGGTGCGACGCTCGCCGAAGAGCGACCGCTCCAGCTCGCCGTAGGCGCGCTCGAAGACGTCGTCCTGCCAGTCGAAGCCCCCGCACGCCTCGGCCACGCGCACGAGCAGATCGAGCAGGACGGTGCGGTACAGCGCGTCGTCACGCGACGGCCGCGGTCCTGCGTGCGCGACCGCGTAGATGGCGGCCGCCGGCTCCCGCTCGAGCTCCTCCAGCGCCAGGAGCGCGTCCTCGCGCTCGCGGAGCAGGTGCGCCCGCTGCTCGACGAAGTCACGCACGAGCGGTCGGTACTCGTACAGCGCGGGCCCCGACCGGGCCTCGTGCTCCTCGAAGGCGAAGGGAAGCTGACCACCGTCGGTCTCGAGCTCGCGCAGGCAGAACGCGAACGCCCCCAGCGCGAACCCGCGCAGGGCGTCGTGGAGATGAGGAGAGC
>CAZUVW010000044.1:2133-17147 GCA_964623875.1 uncultured Gaiellales bacterium | reverse complement strand
GTGGGCGTCGAGCCAGTGCGGCCACTCGGCGCGCATCTGCTCACGGTGGGAAGGCGCGTCGGCAGGCTCCTCCCGGACGAGCCGCTCGAGGTGCGCGACGATCGCGTCCTCTCCGTGGACGATCCGGTCTCCGTCGACGAGGGTGGGGATCGATCGGAGGCCGGTCGCCGCTTCCATCTCGTCACGCCTCGCTCGATCCACGGGCACCGTCCTCGCGATCCAGTCGAGCCCGAGCTCCGTCAGCCGCAGCCGCACCCGGTGGGAGTGGGGACACCACTCGGCCTGCCAGAGCTCAAGCACGAGAGAAGCGTCGCACATGTGCGCGGTCGGCGACGTCGAGCACCAGCAGTCTCGACACGGAGACGTCACACTCCCGTGTCGGCTCCACCGTTACGTTGCCCGTGATGACGACGACGCCCTGGGGCAGAGCGCGTGTGCTGGAGACCGCGAAGGTGCAGCAGCGCTCGGGTGAGCGGCGCTTCGCGACAGTGGTGGAGCTGGTCGAGACAGAGCACGGCGAGCGGCTCGTTCGCGTCGCCTACACCACCGACGGCACGGCGCGCCGCGGACCGGTCACCCTGCGCATGCGCGACCTCGACCGGTTGAGAGAGGCGCTCGAGCGCTCCCCGGAGCTGCGCCGGGCGCTCGCCGGAGACGCGCCCCTGTGACGGCGTCCGTCGTCAGACCCCGACCGCGACGCGGTCACGGGCCGCCGCGATCAGCCCTTCGAGGATCGGGATGCCCCCGATCGGCCCCAGGAGCGGGTCGACGGCGTGCTCCGGGTGCGGCATCAGGCCGAGGACGTTCCCCGCCTCGTTCGTCACGCCGGCGACCCGGTCACGTGCGCCGTTGACGTCGTGGACGTAGCGGAGCACGATCTGCTCCCGATCGACGACGGCTGCGTAGAGGTCGTCGTCCGCGTACCAGCTGCCCTCGCCGTGCTTGACGGGGATCACGAGCCGCTCGCCGACCGCGCAGCCGGCCGTGTACGGGACGCGCGTCGTCTCGACGACGACCTCGACGTCGGCGCAGAGGAACTGCTGCTGGCGGTTCGGCCGGAGCACGCCCGGCAGAAGGCCCGCCTCGCAGAGGATCTGGAAGCCGTTGCAGATCCCGAGCACGGGGCCTCCGGCAGCCGCGAAGGTCCCGACGGCCTCCATCACCGGCGCGAACCGGGCGATCGCGCCGCAGCGCAGGTAGTCGCCGTAGGAGAAGCCGCCGGGGAGCACGACCCCGCCCGTGCCCGGTGGAAGCGCCGTCTCGGCATGCCACACGGGCACGGCCTCGGCACCGAGGTGCTCGAGTGCAAGCTGGGCATCCCCGTCGTCGTTCGAGCCGGGGAACGTCACGACTGCGACGCGAGGCGGGGTCACGCCTCGCCGTCCACGATCTCGAAGCTCTCGATCAGCGGGTTCGCCAGCAGCTCTTCGCACATGCGCTGCACCTGGGCCCGCGCCTCGGCGGGCTCGTCGGTCGCGAGCTCGAGATCGACGAGCCGCCCCACGCGGGCGCCCCGCACCGGAAAGCCGAGCTTCTCGAGCGAGTCGCGCACGGCCTCCCCCTGGGGATCGAGGATCCCCACCTTCGGCCGGATCAGCACGGTCAGCCTCACAGCACCACCTCGGGGTTCTGGACGTAGGAGTCGAAAGAGGTGCCCGTCACGCGCTCGAAGGCCTCGACGTAGCGCGCGCGTGTGCCTGCGACGACGTCATCGGGGAGCTCGGGGCCGGGAGCCGTGCGATCCCAACCGGTGCCGAGGCACCAGTCGCGCACGAACTGCTTGTCGAACGACGGCTGCGGGCCGCCCGGCGCGTAGCCGTCGGCCGGCCAGAAGCGCGAGGAGTCGGGCGTCATGGCCTCGTCGGCGAGGGTCACGACGCCGTCGCGGTCGATCCCGAGCTCGAACTTCGTGTCGGCGAGGACGATCCCGCGCGCCGCGCAGTGCGCCGCGCCGAAGGCGTAGAGCGCGAGCGCCGCCTCGCGCGCGGCGTCGTAGCGATCGACGCCGCAGAGCGCTGCCGCCTCCGCCTCGGTGATGTTGAGGTCGTGCCCCTCCGCCGCCTTCGTCGCCGGCGTCACGATCGGCTCCGGCAGCTGCTCGGACTCGCGCAGACCCGCCGGCAACCGGTGACCGCAGACGGTCCCGGTCGCGCGGTAGTCGACCCACCCGGAGCCGGACAGGTAGCCACGCACCACGAGCTCCACCGGGAGCATCTCGAGCCGGCGGCACTCGATCGAGCGCCCGTCGGGCCGCAGCGCCAGGAGGTGGTTCGGGACGATGTGGGCGGTCCGTGCGAACCAGAAGGCCGACAGCCCGGTGAGCACCCGGCCCTTGTCGGGGATCGGCGTCGGCAGGACGACGTCGAACGTCGAGATGCGGTCGGAGGCGACGAGCAGCAGCCGCTCCTCGCCGAGCGCGTAGAGCTCGCGCACCTTCCCGGAGGCGAGATGGACGACCTCAGACACGGGTCGTCTCCAGCAGGCCGCGCCGTGCAGCGAGCACGCCGAGACGCTCGAAGACTAGGTCCACGTGCCGCGTGTACACGCCGAGGTCGAACACCGCCTCGAGGTCGACCCGGCTCGCCACCTCCTCATCGGCCTCGACGAGCGGGCGGAACGCCAGCCCCTCGTCCCAGGCGCGCATCGCGCTGCGCTGGACGAGCCGGTAGGCGTCGTCGCGGGCGAGCCCGGACTCGACGAGCGCGAGCAGCAGGCGCTGGCTGAAGAACAGCCCGTGGCTCGACCAGAGGTTCTGCTCCATCCGCGCCGCGCGCACGACGAGGCCCTCGACGAGCCAGGCGAAGCGGTCGAGCACGTAGTCGACGGCGAGGAACGAGTCGGGGATCACGACACGCTCGGCCGAGGAGTGGGAGATGTCCCGCTCGTGCCACAGCGCCACGTTCTCCAGCCCGACGAGCGCGTTGGCCCGCACGACCCGCGCGAGCCCGCAGATCCGCTCCGCCGTGATCGGGTTGCGCTTGTGCGGCATCGCCGACGAGCCCTTCTGGCTCCGACCGAAGGGCTCCTCGACCTCGCGCACCTCGGTGCGGGCGAGGTGACGGATCTCGGTCGCGAAACGGTCGAGGGACGAGGCGACGAGCGCGAGCGCGGAGAGCAGCTCGGCGTGCCGGTCGCGCTGGAGCACCTGGGTCGAGGTCGGCGCCGGCTCGAGCCCGAGCCGTGCGCAGGCGACCCGCTCGACCTCCGGGTCGATCGCGGCGTACGTCCCAACCGCACCCGACAGCTTCCCGACGCGCAGGCCGTCGATCGCCCGCACGAGCCGCTCCCGGTCGCGCTCGAGGGCGAACGCCCAGCCCGCGAGCTTCACACCGAACGTGGTCGGCTCGGCATGGACGCCGTGCGTCCGTCCGGCGCAGAGCGTGTCACGATGCTCCTCCGCTCGTGCGACGACCGCGGCCAGCGCGCGGTCGACGCCCTCCAGGAGGAGCGCGCCGGCCTCCTGCACCGCGAGCGAGAGGGCGGTGTCGAGGACGTCGGAGGACGTGAGGCCGTAGTGGAGCCATCTCCCCTCCTCGCCGAGCCCCTCGGCGACGGCGCCGACGAACGCGGCGACGTCGTGGTTGGTCGCGCGCTCGAGCTCGGCGACCCGCTCGGGGCTCGGGGTGACGGCCGTGCTGCGGATCGTCGCGACGGCCTCCGCGGGAACGACGCCGACGGCCGCCCATCCCTCCAGCGCGGCGAGCTCGACGGCGAGCCAGCGCTCGAGCTTCGCCTCCTCCGACCAGATCCTCGACATGGCCGGACGGGAGTAGCGGGCGATCACTTCCACGATTGTAGAGAGGCCGTCGGAACCCTGTTCTCGGGCCGCGCGCGATGCGACGTCACGCCGTGTGCGCGAGCCGGCCTCACCCGTGGACGGGGTCAGCCTGGGAGCGACGCCGCGGCGAGCGCGATGTCCTCTCGACGGCGCACGCCGTCGAAGTCGATCAGGTCCGCCGCCGCGTAGGCGCTCGCCCGCGCCTCGCGCAGCGTTTCTCCGACCGCGCTCACGCCGAGGATGCGGCCCCCGCTCGTGACGAGGGCCCCGTCCCTCAGCGCGGTGCCGGCATGGAAGACGAGCGCACCGGCCTGCTCGGCGTCGGCGACGCCGTGGATCGTCGAGCCGCGATCGCCGCTGGCGGGGTAGCCCCCCGCGGTGAGCACGACGGTGACGCACGCACCCGGCGCGACGCCGATGCTCGTTCCCGCCAGGTCGCCGGCGGCGGCGGCGGCGAGCACCTGCAGCAGGTCGCCGTCCAGGAGCGGCAGCACGGACTGCGTCTCGGGGTCGCCGAAGCGGCAGTTGAACTCCAGCACGCGAGGGCCGTCCGCGGTGAGCATCAGCCCGACGAAGAGCGTCCCCACGAACGGGACGCCGCGCCGGGCGAGCTCGTCGAGCACCGGACGGACGACCGTCGCGAGGAGCTCGTCCGTGTCCGCGGCGATCTCCGGGACCGGCGCGTACGAGCCCATGCCGCCGGTGTTCGGCCCCTCGTCGCCGTCGAAGGCGCGCTTGAAGTCCCGCGCCGACGGCAGCAGGAGCGCGTCGGCGCCGTCGCAGACCGCGAACAGGGAGACCTCCGGCCCCTCGAGGAGCTCCTCGACGAGGATCGGCCCGCCGAAGGCGCGCACTGCGTGGAGCCCGCGCACGAGCTCCTCCTCCGTGCGGCAGACGACGACGCCCTTGCCCGCGGCGAGCCCGTCGGCCTTGACGACGCACGGCGCACGGGGTGTGTCGAGCAGCCTGGCGGTGGGCACCCCCGCGGCTGCCATCACCTCCTTGGCGAACGCCTTCGACCCCTCGATCCGCGCGGCAGCCGCGGACGGCCCGAAGACCGCGATCCCGGCGTGCCGCAAGGTGTCCGCGATGCCCCCCACGAGCGGCGCCTCCGGCCCGATCACCACGAGGTCGACCGCGAGCCCGCGCGCGAGCCCCAGCACGCCCTCGGCGTCCTCGGCCACGATGGGGTGGCAGGCCGCGAGCGCTGCGATCCCGGGGTTCCCCGGCGCGGCGTGCAGCTCGGTCGAGCTGGACGAGCGCGTGAGCGCCCATGCGAGCGCGTGCTCCCGACCCCCCGACCCGACGAGCAGCACGCGCACGCGGCGAGTCTACGCGGCAGCCAGGCGGACGACGCTCAGTCGAGCGCCAGCACGGCCTCGCGGGCGGCCCCGGTGCCGACGAGCGTCACCGGCACGCCGAGCGCCCCGGCGACGGCGTCCACGTACGCACGCGCCGCCGGCGGCAGCACGTCGCCGTCCAGGGCGCAGGCCCACCCGGGGAGCGTCTCGAACACCGGCGCGCAGTGGTGGAAGTCGCTCTGATGGGCCGGGAAGTCCTCCGTCTCGCTCCCGTCGGGCAGCCGGTAGCGCACGCAGACCGGGATCTCCGAGAACTCGGAGAGGACGTCGAGCTTCGTCAGCGCGAGCGCCGTGATGCCGTTGACGCGGACCGCGAACCGCAGCGCGACGAGGTCGAGCCAGCCGCACCGCCGCTCACGCCCCGTGACCGTGCCGAACTCCCCGCCGAGCTCCCGCACGCGCTGCTGGGCGTCGCCCTCGATCTCGCTCGGGAACGGGCCCTCGCCGACGCGGGTCACGTAGGCCTTCGAGACCCCGAGCACCTCGTCGATCCGCTGCGGGCCGATGCCGAAGCTGACCGCCGCCCCCGCGGCGATGGGGCTCGACGAGGTGACGAACGGATACGTGCCGTGGTCGAGGTCGAGCAAGGTTCCCTGCGCCCCCTCGAACAGGACGCGCTCGCCCTCGCGCAGCGCGCGGTCGACGAGGAGCGACGTGTCGGCGACGTACGGGCCGAGGCGCTCGGCGTGTCGCAGCGTCGTCCGCACGACCTCCTCGACGTCGAACGGCTCGAGCCCGTAGACCCGCTCGAGCCAGACGTTCTTCTCGCCGGCGGCGAGCTCGACCTTCTGGCGCAGGATCTTCGGGTCGAGCAGGTCCTGCACCCGGATCCCGATGCGCGTCGCCTTGTCGGCGTAGGCGGGGCCGATGCCGCGGCGGGTCGTGCCGATCTGCAGGTTCCCCAGCCGTCGCTCGCGCGCCCCGTCCAGCGCGACGTGCCAGGGCATGATCAGGTGGGCGTTCCCCGAGACGAAGACGCATCCCTCGGTCGCGTGGCCGCGGGCCTCGAGGTCGTCGAGCTCGCCGATCAGGACGGCAGGGTCGACGACGCAGCCGGCGCCGATCGCGCTTGCGACGCCGCCGACGATCCCGGACGGGATCTGGCGGATCTTGTACGTCTCGTCGCCGACGACGATCGTGTGGCCCGCGTTGGGGCCGCCTTGGTAGCGGCAGACGAGGTCGGACTCCTGCGCGAGCAGGTCGACGATCTTGCCCTTGCCCTCGTCGCCCCACTGCGCCCCGACGATCACGGTCGAAGGCACGCGGCCATTGTAGGGACGCCGCGCAACCCCGGGCGTTGGGTCGACTCGAGACAAGCTCTACCACGCCGACTGCAGCCACGGTCACGCTCATTGAGCAGGCGTTCGGCAGCGCGAGGTCAGCCGATCGCGACGGCTGACCGCTCGGCCTCGCCCACCCGAGGGCTCCTGGAGTGCCCCGGTCATGGGACGTGGCGGCCCGCTCGGACGGGTCGCCCCTACACTGACCCCGTGGACACTGACCCCGTCGATCGTCGGTCGGTCATGCTCTCCGGACCGCGCGCGCGGGCGACCTCCGCCGGCAAGGACGCCGCGACGGGCGCGCAGCTCCGCCTCGAGGAGCTCTTCGAGGCAGTCGGGCTGCTGGTCGACCGAGCGATCGACCGCGTGCTGCTCACCGGGGAGCGCGTGACCTCGGCCGACGAGGGCAAGCGGCTGCTCACCCGCACGGAGGACGTCGAGGCGCTCGCCGACAACGTCCAGCGGGTCGTCATGCTGGCGACCCCGATCGTGCGGATGATGGCCCACGGCGCCCGCTTCACCCGGGTCCCGTGGGTGATGGTCGCCTCGACCGCGACCTCGATCGGCCTGGCGGTCAAGGTGGGGGTCAGGGAGCTGCAGATCGTCGCCGCGCTCGTCGCCCATCGGCTCGAGCAGGCCACCGGAGCGCCGGCCGACCCGGCGCTCGTCAAGAAGCTCGCGGTCGCCGTGTACCTCGACCCGAAGCGGACGCCCGACGTGACGAGCGATCGCCTGCGCCTCGTGCGCCTCACGCGCCGGTGGGTGCTGAGCGGCGCCCTCGGCCGCGACACGTCGCGCTACGCCCGGAAGGCGCTCGACGCCGCCGAGCGGCTCGACGCTCGAGCGGCGCACGATGCGTGGGTCGCGCGACAGCGCGTGCCGCGGCACCGCACACCCGCCGCCCGGTAGCGCGTCCGCCGTGACGACGGCGCGCGGGCCGTGGTCTACGCGCCCGCGAGGTCGGCGAACTTCGCGTAGCGCTTGAGGAAGCTCAGCTTGACCGCGTCGGTCGGCCCGTTGCGGTGCTTCGCGAGGATCACCTCGGCGAGCCCCTGGGACTCGGAGTCCTCGGGGTTGTAGTACTCGTCGCGGTAGACGAAGAACACGAGGTCGGCGTCCTGCTCGATGCTGCCGCTCTCGCGAAGGTCGGAGAGGAGCGGGCGCTTGTCGGTGCGCGCCTCCACCGCGCGCGAGAGCTGCGAGAGCGCGAGGATCGGCACGTCGAGATCGCGCGCGAGCACCTTCAGGTTGCGCGAGATCTGCGAGACCTCCTGGACGCGGTTCTCGGCGTTCGCCCCCGAGGTCATCAGCTGGAGGTAGTCGACGATGATCAAGCCGAGCTGCGGCTCGCGCGACTTGAGCCGCCGCGCCTTCGAGCGGAGCTCCATCATCGTGATCGAGCCGGTGTCGTCCACCCAGATCGGCGCCTTCATCAGCTTGTCGCAGGCCGAGGTCAGGCGGGGCCAGTCGTCGGGAGCGAGCTTGCCCGAGCGCAGCCGGTTCGACTCGACCTTCGCCTCGCTGCACATGAGGCGCTGGGTGACCTCGGCCTTCGACATCTCGAGCGTGAAGAGCGCCACGGGAGTCCCCTGACGGACTCCGAGGTTCGCCGCGATGCAGAGAGCGAGCGCGGACTTCCCCATCGACGGCCTGGCGGCGAGGATGATCAGGTTCCCGGGCTGGAGCCCCGAGGTGAGACGATCCAGGTCGCGGAAGCCGCACGGGACGCCGGTGACGTCCACGCCGGCCTCGTAGAGGTGGGTGATCCGCTCGAAGCTCTCCTTGAGCAGCGCCTCGATGTGCGAGAAGTCGCCGGTGACGCGCTTCTGCGACAGGTCGAACACCATCTGCTCCGCCTGATCGACGAGGTTGACGGTCTCGCCCGGCCGCTCCTGGCCGAGCCGGCTGATCTCCTGGCCAACGCGGATGAGCGCGCGCAGGGTCGCCGTCTCCTTGACGATCCGGGCGTAGTGCTCGACGTTCGAGGTGGAGGGGACGAGCGCCGCCAGCTCCGCGATGCGCGCGGTGCCGCCGACGCGCTCCAGCTCCCCCCGCTCCTCCAGCTCGTCGGTGAGCGTGATCGCGTCGACCGGCTCCCCCTTGCCCCAGAGGGCGAGCGCCGCGCGGTACATCGTGCCGTGGGACTCGCGGTAGAAGTCGGAGGCGTCGAGGATCTCCGTGACGGTGCCGATCGCCGTCGGCGACAGCAGCATCGCGCCGATCACCGACTCCTCGGCCTCGAGGTTCTGCGGCGGGACGACGGCCTGGGCTCGCGGGGTGGCCAGATCGGTCACGGCTGCATCAAACCCGTTCCCGGCAGGCCGCGTCGCCGTGTGGAAACCGCGGTCCGCGGACGCCGCTGAGCGCGCGTGGCGGCGCGCCCGAGAGCCCCGGATGCAGGGAGAACGAACACGTGTTCTGTGATTCTTCCACAAGCATCGGCCGGATCTCCTGGGCATCTGCGCGATCGCTCCACAGGTGCGCTGTGGACGGATTCCGTGCAGAGAGCGCGGACTTCCCCCGCTCGTCCACAGCCGGGGGACGGCCTGTGGAGTGCCGCGAACGCCGGAGGGCGGCCGTTCGGCCGCCCTCCGGCGCGCTGCGAGCTCGGTCGTCGCTCAGGCCTCGGCGTCCTCGAGCTCGTCCGCCTCGGGCCCGGCGTCCTGCACCTGGGTCACCACCGCCTCGTCGGTCACCTCGGGCTCGAGCTCCTCGAGCTCCTCGAGCTCCTCGAGCTCCTCCAGGGAGACGGCCTCGCCCCGGGCCGCCGCGGCGGCGGCGGCCTCGGCCGCCTCCGCGGCCTCCATCGCCGCCAGCTCCTCCTCGGGCGGGAGCTCCCCGCCCTCGGGGACGACGAGCGTCTTCACCTCGGCGGTGACGCCCTCGTAGACGTGCACCGGGATGCTGTAGCGGCCGATGCGCTTGAGCGAGTCGGTCTCGATCTTGCGCCGGTCGACGCGCACCTTGCGCGTCCGCCAGAGCTCCTCGGCGATGTCGGTCGCGGTGACCGACCCGAAGAGGGCGCCGGTCGGGCCGGACTTCACCTCGAAGCGCAGGACGGTCTTCGTCAGCGTGTCGGCGATCGCCTCGGCCTGCTCGGCCGTCCGCGCCTCGTGCTTGGCCCGCTCGGCGTCGATGCGGCGCAGCTCGGCCACCCGTCCCGGCGTCGCGACCTCGGCGAGCCTTCGCGGCAGGAGGAAGTTGCGGGCGTACCCGCGCTTGACGTCGACGACCTCGCCCTTCAGGCCGAGCTTGTCCACGTCCTGGAGAAGGATGATCTCCATCGTTACCCCTGCACGTACGGCAGCAGCGCCATCTCGCGGGCCCGCTTGACGGCGGCGGCCACCTGCCGCTGATGACGGCGGCAGGCGCCCGTGATGCGCCGGTTGCGGATCTTGCCCTTCTCGGAGACGTACCGCCGCAGCTGGTTGACGTTCTTGTAGTCGACCTCGGCCACCTTGTCCTTGCAGAAGTGGCAGCTCTTGCGCCTGCCGCTCGCTGCGCCGGGGCCGAGCCGCTTGCGCGGGGTCTGGGTCTTCTGTGCCATGCGCGATTCGCTCCTAGAACGGGATGTCGTCGTCGGTCGGGGAGGCCGGGAAGTCGGCGGTCGCGGTCTGCTGCGGAGCGTCGGCCGGGATGTACTGACCGCCGCCGCCTCCCTCACCACCGCCGTCGCGGCCGCCGAGGAACTGCACGGAGTCGGCGACGACCTCGACCGCCTGCCGCTTGCCGCCGTCCTGGCTCTCCCACTCTCGCCACTCGAGGCGGCCGTCGATCGCCACGGGCCGGCCCTTGGCCAGGTACTGCGCGCAGCGCTCGCCCTGCGCTCCCCAGACGGTGACGTCGAAGTAGTTGGGCTTGTCGACCCACTGGCCGGTCTCGTCCTTGCGCCGCGTGTTGACCGCGAGCCGCAGGGAGCAGACGGGCGTCCCGGACGGCGTGTGCCGGAGCTCCGGGTCACGTGTCAGGTTGCCGACCAGGACGACACGGTTGATGGAAGCCATCGTTACTCCTCCTCCGGGGCGTCGGCGGGCTCGGCACCGACATCCTCGCCGATCGGGGCGGGCGCCGCTACGGGCCCGGCAGGACCTCCCTGGATCCGACGCGTCGCCATGTGCCGCATCACGCCGTCGTCGATCCGCAGCACGCGCGAGATCTCGTCCAGCGTCTCGGCCGTGGCGGTGAAGGAGAGCAGGTGGTACACGCCCTCCTCCTTGTGGTCGATCTCGTAGGCGAGTCGCCGCCGGCCCCACACGTCCTGGCGCTCGAACGTCCCGCCGCCCTGCTCGATCAAGGTGCGCGTCCGCTGGATGACCTCGGCCTGCTTGTCCTCGGCCAGGTCGGGGTCCAGCAGCAGCAGGATCTCGTACTCGTTCACGCGTTCCCTGTCTCCTTCCTTCGGTCTGAGTCGGCCCCGCCGTGGCTGCGGCGCCCGGGAACCGGCGACGCGTGGCGTGGCAGGAAGCCCGCCAAGGGTAGCAGCGGCGCGGAGCGGTACGATCGCACGGATGCGCAGGCTGTTCGGCTGGATGGCGGGACTGGCGAGCGTCGCCGCGCTGGCGAAGCTCTACCACCGCTGGCGGCGTGAGGCGCGACCCACCGAGGCGCCCGGCTCCGAGCCGGATCCCGCGGAGGAGCTCCGTCGCAAGCTCGACGAGGTGAGGGCGTCAGGCGCACCCGACGCGGCCCCCGGGCCGACCGCGGACGTGTCGGACGAAGCCGCGCCGGGCGCGACGATCGAGGAGCGGCGGGCGGCGATCCATGCCAGGGCGCAGGAGGCGATCGACGCGATGAAGGGCGATCAGGCGTGAGCGACCCGCAGACCGAGCCGGACGTCGCCGAGGCGCTGCGCGAGCTGTCGGCGTCCGTGGCAGCGCTCCGGGAGGACGTGCGCAGGGCCGCGACGCCGTTGCCGCCCGAGCAGGATCCCGACGGCGACCAGCACACCTGGCTCTCGGTGCTCGAGGCCCCGGAGCGTCGCAGGCCCGCCGCGCCGCGGCTGCTGCTCGAAGGGCTGTTCCTCGCGGCCTGCGCCGCGGCGGCGGCGATCGCCGACCTCGATGCCGTGGCGATCGCCGGCGTGATGGTCGGCGCCTGGGTGCTCGTCGCCCTGATCGAGTGGGCCGCCTCGCGCGCCGACCGGCGCCGCGAGGAGCTGCTGCTCGCCCAGCCTCCGGTGCCCGTGCCGGCGACGGTCGCGCCCGCGGTCGACCCGGCGTGGTACAGCCCTCCCGTCGAGCAGACGCTGCTCGACGTAGGTGATGCCGACGCGACCGCGGTCACCCGCCTGCCTCCGCGCGCGGACGACCTCGACGCGACCGTCGAGCATCGTGCCCAGGGCTGAGCGTCACACCCGCCCTGCCACCAGGGCCGTCGTCGTAGGGTCGGCGGAGGTGCCGGAGCCCCTGCCGTATCCGACGGCGAAGCGCGTGCTCGATCGCGCCGGTGGCGCCGCGCTCGCCCTCGCGGCATCCCCGCTGTTCGCCGCCGCGGCGACGGCGATCGGGCTCGATCACGTCCGCCATCCCTCCGCGCGGGGTCGCTGGTTCGTGCGCGAGCGACGGATCTCGCGCGGCCGCGAGTTCGAGCTGCTCAAGTTCCGGGTGCTCCGCGAGGACGTGATGGCAGAGGTCGCAGCGCGGGGCGGGAGCGCCCGCACGTGGGAGGGCGATGTCGCGAACCTGACGTGGTCGGGCGGGCTGCTCAAGCGCTGGTATCTCGACGAGCTGCCACAGCTCTGGAACATCGTGCGCGGCGACATCAGCCTCGTCGGGCCGCGCCCCTGGCCCCGCCCGATGGTCGACGCTCAGGTGGCGCGCGGGGTCGACTACCGGCTGCGGGTGATGGCCGGCTGGACCGGCCCGGCGCAGGCGAGCAAGGGCGCCGCCGACGCCGACTTCCAGGCCAGCGACCTGGCCTACGTGGACGCGACGCGCCGGCTGTCCGGATGGCAGCTCGTGCGACTCGACCTCCGCGTGCTCCGCGAGACGCTCGGAACGATGCTCCGTGGCGAGGGACTCGCGAACTGACGCTTCCGATCGGCTGCCGAGGAAGGCTCTCCTGCGGACGCTCAGAGCCCGGCCGTGAGGCGGACGTCGAGCAGCGCGACGAGCGACGGGACGACACGCGCCGCACCTGCGCGCATCAGGCCCGCCGCGACCTCGCCGGCGCCGACGCCGACCACGGCCACCCCGGCGGCGTGAGCCGCCTCCAGCCCGAGGGGGCTGCTCGTGAACGCGACGGCGTCCGCCGGCTCGACGCCGAGGTGGCGACAGACGCTCAGCACCGCATCCGGCGCGGGGCGTGAGCGCAGTCCCTCCGCACGGATCCGGTCGGCGTCGACGCGCTCCTCCGCCAGGGGTGCGAGCCCGGCGACCTCGAGCATCTCCGTCGCTCTGACGCTGGCCGAGAGCACCGCCCGGCCGAGGCCGAGCCGGCCGGCCGCCTCCAGGTATCTGCGCGCACCGGGCAGCGCCGTCACGCCCTGCTGGTCGAGTCGCCGGGTGAGCGCCTCGCTCTTCAGCCGGGCGACGCCGAAGACCGTCTCCATCCCCGCAGGGTCCTCGGCCAGTCCGACCGGGAGCCGGATCCCGCGGCTGCGGAGGAAGGTCTCGACCCCCTCGTGCCTCGGCCGACCCTCGACGTACGCGCGGTAGTCGGCGTCCCGGTCGAACGGGGGGACGTACCGCCCCGTCCGGTCGCCGAAGCGGCGCAGCAGCTCGTCGAAGGCCTCGCCCCAGGCCCACGCGTGCAGGGCCGCGCCGTCGGTGAGCACGCCCTCGAGGTCGAAGACGCAGGCGCGGATCGTGTCGTCCAGGCCGAGCATCCGCGGACGCAGGGGAACGGGCGAGAGCCACGGCGCAGGCCGCACCGAGCCCGCCTCGGCGAGGAGCCGGAGCAGGGAGGCCGTGAGCTGCCGCTCGGCGACGAGGGCCTGCGCCCGGTGGTGGAGCTCGGGGTCGGGCAGCGACCCGTGCGCCGCGTCGAGCGCCCGCTGCGCCGCGTCCAGCGCGAGCTGCCAGTGGGCGGCGACGGCATCGAGCTCGAGCCGGTGCCGACGCCTGGCCGGTGCGCTCATCCCACCCGAACGCTACCCCGGCCGTGCCGTGCCCGCCCTGTCACCGACGAGCGCCGTAGGCTGCAGGCGTGCATCCCACCGCGGCCAAGGTGCAGGGACGACTCGCCGAGCGCGGGCTCGAGGTCGAGGTGCGCGTTCTCCCGGACTCGACGCGCACCGCTGCCGAGGCGGCAGCGGCGTGCGGCTGCGACGTGGGGCAGATCGTGAAGTCGCTCGTCTTCGTCGTGGACGACGTGCCGACGATGGTGCTCTGCGCGGGCGACCGACGCGTGACCGCGGTCGAGGGCCGGCCTGCGACCGCCGACGAGGTGCGCGCCGCGACGGGCTTCGCCATCGGCGGCGTGCCGCCGCTCGGACACGACACCGACCTGCCGACGATCGTCGACGAGTCGCTGCGCCGCTTCGCGCGGGTGTGGTGCGCCGCCGGCACACCGCACGCCGTGTTCGAGACGGGGATCGATGACCTTCTGGCGGCCATCCCGCAGGCGCAGGTGCGCGCGGTCTGAGCGGCGGTCGACCGGCTCGCGGCGTCTCAGTGGCGGACGCCGAGGGTGATCAGGAGCGCCGCCGCGCCCGCGAGGAGCGCTCCGGCGGCGAGCAGGCCGATGCCGATCCACAGCAGCGGGTCGAGCTCCGCGCCGACGCTCAGCTCTGCGGCCACCCCGCGGCTGCCGTCGGCGTTCATCACGACGGCTCGCCAGTCCCCGCTGGCCGGCTCCCACTCCAGGGTCTGCTCCCCCGAGCCGGTGGTCGACTCGACCCAGAACGTCTCGTCACCCGGGAGCGACGACGGCGCTCCACCTGGAACGGAGACGTAGACGGGCCGTCGCTCGAAGTCGGTCACGACGGCGTGCTCGACACCGCTCAGGTAGCGAGTGACGTCCGCCGCGGGCGCGATGCCGACGAACACGGGGCGATCGCTCTCGCTGCGGATGCGGACGGTCCCCAGGAAGACGTCGAGCGCTCGCTCGGCACCGGCCGCGTCGATGTCGGCCCTCTCGGACGCGATCGCATAGCTCGCCGTCGCGAAGTCCTCCGTCGGCGACATGAGGAACCCGTCGTCGTCGCGCTGCGTCCGGTCGACGGCGACCGCGCCGCAGCCACCGGCGAGGAGGCCGAGCGAGATCAGCGCCGCGATGCTGCCGAGGATCACGAGCACCACGCCTCCTGCGCCGCCGCGCCGCTCGCGGGCGGCAGCCGGGGTCGCCGTCTCGACCGCCCCGAGCGCCTCCGCCGCGGGCTCGGCGACCGACTCCTCGCCACCCTGGTCGAGGCGGAACGGCGGGTACGCGTCGGTCATGAGCGCGACGTACGCGACGACCCTCGCCACCCAGCGGTCGAGGCCGAGCACGAAGTCGAACAGCCCACGGGGATAGCGGGTCGTGAACAGCAGCGCGAACCCGGCGATCACGACGAGGACGGTGATCAGTCCCGGCGCCGCCCAGTCTCGATCCCACGAGGCGCCCCAGCCGAGGAGCGCCGCCAGCACGACGTAGTGGGGGATGGCGAGCAGCCAC
>CAZUVW010000044.1:0-2033 GCA_964623875.1 uncultured Gaiellales bacterium | reverse complement strand
AGCACGACGTAGTGGGGGATGGCGAGCAGCCACTTGACGAGCCACAGCCAACGGCTCAGCTCGGCGTCGAGCCGCCCCTCGATCCTGACGGGGCTCACCGGACACGCATCCATCACGAACCTCCTCGGTCGCTCGTCCTCCACTCTGGCATGCACGCAGGCCGCGCCGCGTCGTGGAGCGCCCGCAAGGCTCACGCGGGAACCACTGCCTCGCAGACGCGGCGATCCCGCGGCAGGCCCACCCCTCCTCTGCTCCCACCCCAGCCGGGCCGACACGTCGCCGCACCTGCGCCGAACAAGGGATCGACCGCGAGTCCTCCACCGAGAGGCTCGTCGCGCCGTGCTGCTGCGACGGAGCGGCGCCGGAGTCGAACCGACCGAGCGTGGGGCTGCCACGCCGCACAGGTTTTGAAGACCTGCTGGGCCACCGGGTCCATGCCGCTCCGCCGCCCAGGCTAGCCGCACCTCGCCCGCGGAGGGCACCGCAGTGTCGTGGGCCGTCGCAGACGTGACAGACTGGGGGCGAGGGCAGCGACCTGCGCGAACCGAGAGGAGCCACGCATGACGGAGGAGTCACGCCCGAACATCGTCGTCTTCTGGGGCGACGACATCGGGATCTCCAACCTGAGCTGCTACAGCGACGGGCTCATGGGCTACCGCACGCCCAACATCGACCGGCTGGCGGACGAGGGGATGCGCTTCACGGACGCGTACGGCGAGCAGAGCTGCACGGCCGGCAGGTCGGCGTTCATCACCGGGCAGAGTGTCTACCGCACCGGCCTCAGCAAGGTCGGGATGCCCGGCTCGCCGCTCGGCCTCTCGGGCGAGGACCCGACGATCGCGGAGCTGCTCAAGCCGCTCGGCTACGCCACCGGGCAGTTCGGGAAGAACCACTTCGGCGACGGCGACGAGCACCTGCCGACGAGCCACGGGTTCGACGAGTTCTTCGGCAACCTCTACCACCTCAACGCCGAGGAGGAGCCGGAGCACCCGGACTACCCGAAGCCGGACCGGTTCCCGAGCTTCCGTGAGCGCTACGGCCCGCGCGGCGTGCTCGACTGCCGGATGACGAGCGGCGGCCGGCACACGATCAAGGACACCGGGCCGCTGACGCGCAAGCGCATGGAGACGATCGACGACGAGATCGTCGACCGCGCCGTCGACTTCATGCAGCGGCAGGTCAACCGGCGCAAGCCGTTCTTCGTCTGGATCAACACCACGCACATGCACTTCCGCACCTACACGAAGAAGCGGAGCCTCGGGCAGGCGGGCGAGTGGCAGTCGCCCTACCACGACACGATGGTCGACCACGACAAGCACGTCGGGAAGGTGCTCGACGCGCTCGACCGGCTCGGGATCGACGAGAACACGATCGTGATGTACTCGACCGACAACGGGCCGCACATGAACTCGTGGCCTGATGCGGCGACGACGCCGTTCCGCAGCGAGAAGAACACCAACTGGGAAGGCGCCTTCCGCGTGCCGGCGATCGTGCGCTGGCCGGGCCGGATCCCGGCTGGGGCCGTCTCGAACGAGATCGTCAGCCACCTCGACTGGCTGCCGACCTTCCTCTCCGCAGCCGGCGACCCGAACGTGAAGGACGAGCTGCTCGCGGGCCACGAGGCAGCCGGGAAGACGTTCAGGGTGCACCTGGACGGCTACGACCTGCTGCCCTACCTGACGGGGGAGGTCGACGAGGGACCACGGAAGGAGTTCTTCTACTTCTCCGACGACGGCGACCTCGTCGCCCTGCGCTACGACAACTGGAAGCTCGTGTTCCTGGAGCAGCGCGCCCGCGGGACGCTCCAGGTGTGGGCCGAGCCGTTCGTCCCGCTCCGGGTGCCGAAGATCTTCAACCTCCGCACCGACCCCTTCGAGCGGGCCGACACGACCTCCAACACGTACTGGGACTGGGTGCTCGACCGCGCGTTCATGCTGTACCCGCTGAACGACATCGTCGGCGGATTCCTGCAGACGTTCCTCGAGTACCCGCCGCGCATGAAGGCGGCGAGCTTCACGGTCGACCAGGCGCAG
>CAZUVW010000043.1:0-17184 GCA_964623875.1 uncultured Gaiellales bacterium | reverse complement strand
CATCGCGTACTTGGCACGCCAATCACTCCGCCGTTCCCCGAGGGCACCGAGCAGGCGATCTTCGGGATGGGATGTTTTTGGGGGGCTGAACGACTGTTCTGGGAGTTGGCGCTCCCTCCCGAGGAGCGGCGCTCTGAGTACTGGCGTTCCCAGTCACGCGCCGGGTTGTCGAACACGAAGAGCCAGGAGCGCCTGTTCTGGCAGACGGCGGGTGTCCACACGACCGCCGTCGGCTACGCCGGCGGGTTCACCCCCAACCCGACCTACGAGGAGGTGTGCTCGGGCCGCACCGGTCACACGGAGGTCGTGCTCGCCGTGTTCGACCCGGCTCGCGTGAGCTACGAGGAGCTGCTGCGCGTCTTCTGGGAGGGCCACGACCCGACGCAGGGGATGCGTCAGGGCAACGACCGCGGGACGCAGTACCGCTCGGCGATCTACTGGCACGACGAGCGGCAGCGCGACGCGGCGCTCGCCACCCGGGACATGTTCCAGGCGGAGCTCGACCGCGCCGGCTTCGGTCGGATCACGACCGAGATCGTGCAGGCCGGACCCTTCTACTACGCCGAGGGCTACCACCAGCAGTACCTGGCCGCGAACCCGAACGGGTACTGCGGCCTCGGCGGCACCGGCGTGGCCTGCCCGGTCGGCGTCACCCGCGCCTCGTAGGGGCCGGGCGCGCCCGGCCCGGGCGCATCGCGCCCGGGTGCCGACGGTCGGGCGGGGCAAGCCCCGCCCCTACGGGGTGTCGTGGCCGTCGCCGGTGCCGTCGGGTCGGTGTCGTAGGGCCGGGCGCGCCCGGCCCGGGCGCACCGCGCCCGGGTGCCGACGGTCGGGCGGGGCAAGCCCCGCCCCTACGGCTCGGCTTCGATGCTCGCGGCGACGGCGCCCTTCGGTGGCCGGTCCGTGGTGAGGCCGCTCCCGCCCGCGAGGCGCTGTGCGATGTACACGGGGATGATCGAGACGACGATCACGAACAGCGCGACGACGTTCACGATCGGCAGCTCGGCGGGTCGCGCGAGCGTGGCGAAGATCCAGATCGGCAGCGTCTGCTGGGCGCCCGAGGTGAAGATCGTGACCACGACCTCGTCGAACGAGAGGGCGAACGCGAGCAGCCCGCCCGCGAGGAGCGCCGTCCGCATCTGCGGGAACATCACGTAGCGGAACGTCTGCCACGCGTCGGCTCCGAGGTCGGCGGAGGCCTCGTCGAGCGACCCGGCGGTGCGCCGCATCCGGGCGATGACGTTGTTGTAGACGACGACCACGCAGAAGGTCGCGTGGCCGACGATGATCGTCGCGAGGCCGAACGAGACGCCGAGCGGCCCGAGCACGTCGGTGATCGTGGCCTGCAGCGCGAGGCCGGTGATGATGCCCGGGAGCGCGATCGGCAGGATCACCGCGAACGTGATCACCTCGCGTCCGAAGAAGCGGTAGCGCGCGACCGCCAGCGAGGCGAGCGTCCCCAGCACGAGCGCGATCGCCGTCGCACCGATCGCGGCCTGCACCGAGAGGAGCAGCGCCTCGCGCACGCCCTCGTCCTCGAACGCCACCGAGAACCACTTCGTCGAGTAGTTCTCGATCGGCCACTTCTGAGTCACGTTCTCGTTGAACGCGTACAGCGCGATCACGAGCAGCGGGACGTACATGAACGCGAGCGTCAGCCCCGCGCCGAGGCGCAGCAGGATCCGGGTGCCGCGCGACTCGACCATCAGAGCGACTCGAACGCCTTCAGCCGGCGTGCGACCAGCAGGTAGCCGATGATCACGGTGATCGGAACCAGTGAGTACGCCGCCGCGACGGGCAGCGCCTGCCCGCGGAGGTTGTAGATCACGGTGCCGATGAACTGCTCGCTCGTGATCAGGCCCGGCGCGATGTAGTCGCCCAGGGTCAGCGAGAAGGTGAAGATCGAGCCGGCGACGACGGCCGGGAAGGCGAGCGGCAGGATCACGCGTCGGAACGTCGTGAACGAGCGACCGCCGAGGTCGGACGAGGCCTCGAGCAGCGAGCCTGGGATGCGCTCGAGGCCGGCGTAGATGGGGAGGATCATGAACGGCAGCCACAGGTACGTGAACACGAGCCACAGCCCGACGGGCGAGAACCCGTCGAACACGATCCCGAACGGCCCGATCGCCCAGTTGACGATCCCGCCCTCGGAGAGGATCGTGCGCCACGCGTAGGCCTTCACGAGGTAGTTCGCCCAGAGCGGCATCAGGACGGCGATCACGAGCAGGTCGCGCACCCGGGGGGAGGCGACCCGTGCCATGTAGTACGCGATCGGGAACGCGAGCACGATGTCGGCGAGCGTGACCGCGATCGCCATCGTGATCGTGCGGACGGCCACGTCGCGGTAGACCGGGGTCTCGATGATCCGCTGGAAGTTCTCCAGCGTGAACGTGTGGACGACCTCGGCGGTGAACGGGTCCGTGTCCCAGAAGCTCGCGAGGAGCAGCACGAACAGCGAGCCGAAGTACACGAGCAGGAGCCACGCGAGCGGGGGCCCGAGCAGCAGCCACAGCCGCAGGCGGTCGTGGTGGAACAGGAACGTCGACAGCCGTCTCCCGGGCCCTGCGGGCCCGGGAGACGCTAGGGGTGTCGGATCGACCGTCGACATCGAGGCCGCAGGGGGACGGCCCACGGGCCGTCCCCCTGCCTCACTCCTCTAGGTGATCTCCCGCAGGGAGAGCACCTAACCGCGGATCTCCGTCCAGGCCGTCTTCCAGTCCTCCTGCGTCTTGCAGGTGGTCTCGTCGTCGTCGTCCGCGCAGTCCGCGGCCGGCGTCGTCCAGTAGTAGACGTCCTCCCACCACGACTCGTCGTCCGCGTGGTACTCGTCGCAGTGGTTCGGGTTCTTCGTGAGGTCGCACGCCTTGAGGTTGACCGGCGCCTCGCCGAAGCCCTCGGCCACCGCCGCCTGCGCCTCCGGCGAGATCATGTGATCCATCCAGAGGTACATGCAGTTCGGATTGGCGGCCTCGGAGTAGATCATCCAGGTGTCCGACCAGCCCGTGGTGCCCTCCTTCGGCTTGATCGCCTTGACGGGCACCGGCGGATCCGCCGCGGTGAGCTGGACGTACTGGTACGGCCACGTCGTGCCGACGACGCTGTCGCCGTTGGTGAACGACTGGATCTGCTTCGCCACGTCACCGGGCCAGTACTCGCCCACGTTCGGGGCCTGCTCCTTGAGCAGCGCCACCGCCGCGTCGAACTGCTCCTGGTTCAGCTGGTACGGATTCTCGATCCCGAGGTCGGGCTGCGTCGCCTTCAGGTAGACGGCAGCGTCCGCGATGAAGATCGAGTCGTCGTAGATGGAGAGCTTGCCGTTGTACGGGCCGGAGCCGTCGGGCCAGATCACCGACCAGCTGTCGGTGTCCTCGGGCACGACGTCCGTGCGGAACATCAGGTAGTTCGGGCCGCGCCCGTGGGGCACGCCGTACGGCTCGCCGTCGAGCGAGTTGTACGACTGGTTCTTGATGCCCTCCTGCACGTCGGCGTAGTTCGGGATGAAGTCGACGTTGACGGGTGCCACGTCGCCGGTCGTCATGAGTCGCACGCTCGCGTTGCCCGAGGCCGAGACCCCGTCGTACTCACCGGTCTGGATCAGCGAGATCATGTCGTCCGAGCTCGCCCCGTCCTTCGTGTTGACCTTGCACCCGGTGGCGGCGGTGAACTCGTCCACGAGCGTGGCATAGCCGGGCCACTGGACGATGTTGACCTCGCCTTCCTCGCGCGCGAGCTCCTGGATCTCCTCCAGGCTCGTGCCGAGGCCCTCGATCTCGGTGCTCGCACCGCTGTCGCCGTCGTCCCCTCCGCACCCTGCGGCGACGACCGCGAGCGCCGCGACGAGCGAGCCGAGCGCGGCCCGCACGACGTAGCGCCGTCTGCGCTCTGTCATCTAGCCCTCCTCCTTCTCCGTGATCACCGACTCCTGCTCCGGACGCCACTGCAGCAGCACCCGTCTGCCCTGCGCCTCGAGCACCTGGCTCGAGCTCTCCTCGAGGTTCTGCGACAACACCTGCAGCTCCCCGCCCTTGTCGAGCGTGACCCGGTAGCGGGTCACCGGACCGACATACTGCACGTCCCGCACGACTCCCGCCTCCACGTGGCTGGCGGGGTCGGGCTGCGCCGTCTCGGCGAGCAGGTCGATCTTCTCCGGGCGCACGGTGTACCGGCGCCCGTCGCGCTCGATCACGTTCGAGACGCCGACGAAGCCTGCGATGAACTCGCTGCGCGGGTGCTCGTAGACCTCGGCCGGCGGGCCGATCTGCTCGATCCGGCCCTCGCTGAAGACGGCCATCCGGTCGCTCATCGTCAGCGCCTCCTCCTGGTCGTGCGTCACGTACACGAACGTGATGCCGACCTCCTGCTGGATCGACTTCAGCTCGATCTGCATCTCCTGCCGGAGCTTGAGGTCGAGCGCGCCGAGCGGCTCGTCGAGCAGCAGCACCTTCGGGCGGTTGACGATCGCCCGGGCGAGCGCGACGCGCTGTCGCTGACCGCCCGAGAGCTGGGCGGGCTTGCGCGCCCCGTGCGAGCCGAGCCGCACCATCTCGAGCGCCTCGCCCGCCCGCCGTCGGCGCTCGTCTTTCGGCACCTTCTTCACCATCAGTCCGTACTCGACGTTCTGCTGCACGGTCATGTGGGGGAACAGCGCGTAGTCCTGGAAGACGGTGTTGACGGGGCGGTCGTAGGGTGGCAGTCGGGAGACGTCCTCGCCGGCGAGCTCGATGGTGCCGTCGTCGGGCAGCTCGAAGCCGGCGATCATCCGCAGCGTCGTCGTCTTGCCCGAGCCCGACGGCCCGAGCATCGTGAAGAACTCGCCGCGCGCGATCTCGAGGTCGATCGCGTCCACGGCGACGAGGTCGCCGAAGCGCTTCGTGACGCCGCGGAGGCGGATGTCCGGCTCGCCGCCCACCTCACGCGATCGCGTCGAAGGCCGCGTCGAGCAGGGACAGGCCCTCGTCGAGCTCGTCGTCGGCGATCGTGAGCGCCGGCAGCAGGCGGATCACGTTGCCGTAGAGGCCGCAGGCCAGCAGCAGCAGGCCGCGCTCGAAGGCGGCGTCCACGAGCGCCTTGGCGCGGTCGGGCGTCCGCTCGGCGAGCTCGAACGCGATCATCGGTCCGAGCCCTCGCACCTCGCCGATCTCCGGGTGGCGGGCGCGCAGCGCCTCGAGCCGGACGCGGAGCGTCTCGCCGAGGGCCGTCGCTCGAGCGAGGAACTCCGGCTCGCGCACCGTCTCGAGCACGACGTTCGCCGCCGCACAGGAGAGCGGGTTGCCGCCGAACGTCCCGCCCAGGCCGCCCGGGGGCACGCTGTCCATGATCTCGGCCCGGCCCGTGACCGCCGCGAGCGGCAGACCGCCGCCGATCGACTTCCCCGAGACCAGCAGGTCGGGCTCGACGCCGTCGTAGTGCTCGATCGCCCATATCTTCCCGGTGCGGCCGACGCCCGACTGCACCTCGTCGTCCACGTACAGGATCCCGTGGGCGCGACACACCTCGAGCAGCCGCGCCGGGTAGTCGGGCGGCATCTCGACGAACCCGCCCTCGCCCTGCACGGGCTCGAGCACGACGCACGCGACGGTCGCCGGATCGACCTCGCTCTTGAAGAGCTTCTCGAGGCCCTCGATCGCGTCGTCGCTCGTCACGCCGCGGTAGGGATACGGCGCGGGCGCGCGGTAGACCTCCGGCGCGAACGGCCCGAAGCCGGCCTTGTACGGCTTCACCTTGCTCGTCATCGTCATCGTCAGCAGCGTGCGTCCGTGGAACGCGTTGTCGAAGACGATCACGGCCGGTCGGCCGGTGAACGAGCGCGCGATCTTGACGGCGTTCTCGTTCGCCTCGGCGCCGGAGTTGACGAGGATCGACTTCTGGTCGGCGCCGACGCACGGCGACAGCTCGGCGAGCAGCCGGCAGGTCTCGATGTACGGCTCGTACACGCCGACCATGAAGCACTGGTGCAGGTAGGCATCGGCCTGAGCCTTGATCGCGTCGACCACCGGCGCGAAGCGGTGACCGGTGTTCTGGCAGCCGATGCCGCCGGCGAAGTCGAGGAAGCTGCGGCCGTCGACGTCCACGACGCGCGCGCCCTCGGCGTGGCGCACGACCAGGCGTGGCGTCGAGACCCCGGCCGAGACGTAGCGCGCGCGCTCGGTGAGCAGGTGGTCGTGAGCGGAGGTGTCGGTCATCGTCATCGGCGGAGTATGCACCAGCGGGAGCTGCGATCCCACCCGCTGCGACCTCGCAATGCGCAGCCTCGAGCGGCGGCTGGTGCGCATTCCGTTGCCCCGACCGGGCGCGTCCACGCGGTGCGGCTGCGGCACGACCGAGCCGGGAGCGCTGGCGCCTCGGACAGGAGTACGGTTCACCACACCGTGATGCAGCTGCTCCCTCTGCTTCCATCCGTGTGATGGCCACCACCGTCCTGATCGTCGACGACCACCCGAGCTTCCGCGCGTCGGCGCGTGCGATCCTCGAGTCGGACGGCTTCGACGTGATCGGCGAGGCGGTGGACGGCACGTCGGCTCTCGCCATGCTCCGCGCACTGCGGCCCGACGTCGTGGTGCTCGACGTCCAGCTGCCCGACATGACGGGCTTCGACATCTGCGAGGAGTGCGGCGACCTCGACGGGACGGCGATCGTGCTCGTCTCGAGCAGGGACGCCGAGGACTACGCCGAGCTGATCGCCAGCTGCGGCGCGCGGGGGTTCATCCCCAAGGCCGACCTGACCGGACAGGCCGTCGAGCGCCTCCTCGCGCTCGCGCGATGAGGCGCCGCACCGCGACGGCCGTCGTCGCGCTGGCGCTCGCCCTCTCGGCGGGCGTCGTGGTGCTCGTCGCCTCGAGCGACCACATCGGCGAGCCGTTGATCGCGGCCGGGCTGTACGTGGCCGTGTCCCTCGGGTTCGTCCTGTCGGGGATCGTCGCCGCGCGCCGACGGCCGCACAACCGGACCGGCAAGCTGATGATCGCCGTCGGCTTCTCCTTCTTCCCCGGAGCCCTCGCCGCCTCGTCGAACGAGTTCCTCTTCACGGTCGGCTCGGCGTTCTCGGCGATCGCCTACGGCCTCGTCGTCGCCCTCGCCCTCGGCTACCCGACCGGAGAGCTCCGCGCCCGGGTCGACCGCGTCCTCGTCACCCTGACCATCCTGCTGGCGAGCGTCGGCCAGATCGCCTTCCTCCTCGTCGCGGACCCGGACGAGCTGTGCCCGGAGGAGGCGCGATGCCCCGAGAACCTCCTCGACGCGACCGACGACGCGGTGGTCAGCGCGGTCGTCGCCTGGAGCCTGAACGCGGCGGTCGTCGTCGTCGGCGCGGCCGTCGTCGCGCGGCTCGTGCAGCGCTGGCGGCATGCCTCGATCGCGCTGCGGCGCGTCCTGACCCCCGTGCTGGCGGCAACCGCGTTCGCGGTGGTCGTGGTCGCCACGCGGGTCGTGGTCTCCGACATCTCCGGCGGCGTCACCGCGGCGACGTGGCTCCTGCAGATCGTCTCGCTCCTGCTGATCCCGCTGGCGTTCCTCTACGGCCTGCTCCGCAGCCGGCTCGCCCGGGGCTCCGTCGGCGAGCTGGTGCGCGCCCTCAACGCCGGTGCCCCACTCCGGGACGCGCTCGCCGACGCGCTCGACGATCCCGCCCTGGAGATCGGGTACTGGATCCAGGACGGCCAGCGCTACGTCGCCGAGGGCGGGGGGGCGTTCGCGCTGCCCGGCGCCGACGGGGGGAGGGCGACGACGGTCGTGGAGCACGAGCGGCAGCCCGTGGCCGTGATCGTCCACGACGCCTCCCTGCTCGAGGAGCGGGAGCTCGTCGAGGCGGTCGCCGGGGCCGCCGCCCTGGCGCTCCGGATGCAGGGCCTCCAGGCCGAGGCCCGGGCGCAGTACGCGCTGCTCGAGACGCTCGTGGACACCGCGCCGAGCCTCGTCCTCCACCTCGACACGGACGGCCGCATCTGCAACCAGAACGTCGCCGCGGTCGAGGTGGCGGGCTACGACGACGAGGAGCAGATCCGGGGTCGCACCTTCTGGGAGGTGTTCATCGACCCTGCCGAGCGTGAGGAGGTGAGCGCGCGACACGAGCAGCTCCGGCCGGACTTCGAGGCGGGGGAGTACGAGAACGCGTTCGTCAACGCCCGCGGTGAGCGGCACGTCGTCTTCTGGCGCGCGGGGCCGATCCACGACGAAGCGGGGGCGGTCTCGGGGATCGTGGCCGCGGGCATCGACATCACGGAGCGCCACGAGCAGGCGGCGGCGCGAGAGCGCGAGCGCGAGTTCCTGAACGCGATCGCGAACAACGCGCCGAGCCTGCTCTGCCTGATCGACCACGAGGGGCGCCTCGCGCCGTTCGCGTCGAACAAGGCGTTCGAGCGGACCCTCGGCTACCAGCCGGAGGAGACGGGCGGCAACGTCTTCTGGGAGCGGTTCGTCGCGCCCGAGGACGCCGACGACGTGCGCGGTGTGATCGAGCGCGTGATCGCGGGGGAGTCGGTCGCACCCCGCGACTCGACCTGGCTGACGAAGAGCGGCGAGCGCCTCTCCGTGTCGTGGTCGTGCATCTCGTTGCCACCCATCGACGACCGCAAGCTCCTGCTCGTGAGCGGCGTCGACGTCACGCTGCGCAAGCACCGCGAGCTCGAGCTGCAGCGCGAGCGCGACGCCACGACCACGGTGATCCAGACGGTGCCGAGCGCGATCGTGGTGCTCGACCGCGGGGGCAGGATCCGCGATCGGGACGTCGACAACCCGCTCGCCGCCGTCAATCGCGCCTTCCGCGAGTCGCTCGGCTGGCGGGACTCGCTCCTCGTCGGCGCCGACTTCCTCGACCTCGTCGCCGACGCCGACCGCGAGCAGGCGCGGGTCGCGCTCCGGACGGCGGCCGACGGCAAGCCGTCGGGCGAGATCGAGTCGGAGTGGATCCGATCCGACGGGGAGCGGGTCGCCTTCGCATGGACGGCCTCACCGGTCGCCGACGTCACCGGCCGCACGGACGGGCTGATCCTCGTCTCGGGGATGGACGTGACGGAGCCCCGCCTCCAGGAGCGCGAGCTGCGGGCCTCGCGCCAGCGCCTCGTCACTGCAGGAGACGAGGCGCGCCGCCGGCTCGAGCGGAACCTGCACGACGGCGCGCAGCAGCGCCTCGTCGCGCTGTCCGTCGCGCTGCGCCTCGCCGAGTCGAGGCTCGAGACGGGCGGGGACGGCGTCGCAGAGCTGTTGGCGGGCGCCCGGGAGGAGCTCGGTCAGGCGCTCGAGGAGCTGCGCGAGCTCGCGCGCGGCATCCATCCCGCGGTGCTCAGCGACCGCGGGCTCGGGCCGGCGCTGGAGGCGCTCGCGGCACGCACGCCGATCCCGGTCGAGGTCACCCTTCCCGGAGGACGCCTCCCGCCCGAGGTCGAGGCGGCCATCTACTACGTCGTCTCCGAGGCGATCGCGAACGTCTGCAAGTACGCGCAGGCCACGACCGTCTGGGTCGACGTCGTGGACACGCCGGAGCTCGCGGTCGTGCTCGTCCGGGACGACGGCGTCGGCGGCGCCGACCCGTCGGTCGGCTCCGGGCTCCGCGGGCTCGCCGACCGTGTCGGCGCGCTGGACGGCCGGCTCGTCGTCGAGTCTCCGGCCGGGGGAGGGACCATCGTCCACGCCGAGATCCCGCTCCGTCACGCGCCGGTGCTCGGCTCGTAGACTCCGCCCATGCCCGAGCTGCCGACCGGAACCGTCACCTTCCTGATCGCCGACGTCGAGGGCTCGACGCGGCTCGTCGCGAGCATGGGCGAGGCCTACGTCGACCTGCTCGCCGACGTCCGAGCGCTCGTCCGCGAGGCCGTCGGGGCGCACGGCGGGATCGAGGTGGACGCGATCGGCGACGAGGTGTTCGCCGTGTTCGCGCGCACGGGCGATGCGGTGGACGCGGCGGTCGACGCGCAGCGCGCGCTGCGTGACGCGATCTGGCCGGACGACGTCGTGGTGCGGATGCGGATCGGACTGCACACGGGCACGCCGACCCTCACCGAGGAGGGCTACGTGGGACTGGACGTGATCCGCGCCGCGCGCATCGCGATGGCGGGTCATGGCGGCGAGATCGTGCTCTCCTCGACCGCCGCGGCCTTCTCGAGCGGCTACGAGCTGCGCGACCTGGGCATCCACCGCTTCGCAGGGCTCGCCGAGCCCGAGCGGATCCACCAGCTGCTCGCCGACGACCTCCCGCGCGACTTCCCGCCGCTGCGCAACACGGTCTCGCAGCTGGGCGCGGGCCACCGGGTCGCGATCGCCGAGGACTCGGTGCTGCTCCGGGAGGGGATCGCCCGGCTGCTCGACGAGTCGGGCTTCGAGGTCGTCTCGCAGGCGGGGACGGCCGAGGACCTGCTCCGCCACATCGGCCTCCACCGGCCCGACGTCGCGATCGTCGACATCAAGATGCCGCCGACGCACACCGACGAGGGGCTGCGCGCGGCCCGCGAGATCCGCGAGCGCTACCCGGACACCAGCGTGCTCGTGCTCTCGCAGTACGTCGAAGCGGGGTACGCGACGGAGCTGCTCGCGCGCGGGGAGGGCGTCGGCTACCTGCTCAAGGACCGCATCGCCGACATCGACCAGTTCGCGTCCGCCGTCAAGCGCGTGGCAGAGGGCGGCTCCGCGCTCGACCCCGAGGTCGTCAGTCAGCTCGTGGGCGGGCGTCCCGCGGGCGACCCGCTCGCTCAGCTGACGCCGCGCGAGCGCGAGGTGATGGAGCTGATCGCCGAGGGCCGCTCGAACCAGGCGATCGCCGACCGGCTGTTCGTCACCCTCCGTGCGGTCGAGAAGCACGTGACGAACATCTTCGAGAAGCTCGACCTCCCGGCCTCGAGCGACGACCATCGACGGGTGCTCGCCGTGCTCGCCTACCTCGGCGGCTGAGGCCCGCGCTCAGCCGCTGCAGCGCAGGATGCGTCCGACCGCGTTCTCGAAGGCGACCTCACCGGGCGAGCAGGCCCGGACGAGCGGGTCGCCGCTGTCGTCGCTGCCGCTCGACGACAGCACGACGACGAAGCGGTCGCCGCGCGCGCACCCGCTCGCGTCCTCGACGGCGAGCGGCACCAGCACCGGGAGAGCGTCGACGAGCTCGACCTCGTTGCCGGTCGCGACGAACGGGCACCCCCCGGCAGCCCGCTGTGCCGTCGCGCGAACGACGTCCTCCTTCTCGGCTTCGCGCACGACCCACTCGTCCACGAGCGCGCGGGCGTCGGGCGCCTGCCAGACGCCGACGGCGATGAGCGCGACAGCGGCCGCTGCGGCCGGCACGACCGGGAGCAGGGCAGCCGCACGAACGATCACGAGCGCGGCGAGCGCGAGCGTCGGGAGGTAGTAGCGGCTGAACGCGATCTCCGTCTGCGCTGCGAGGACGAGGAATCCGAGGGCGGTGAGCAGCAGTCCCACGGCGAGCCAGTCGACCCGGCGGGCGAGGCCCACGACGACGACCGCGGCGACCGCGGCCACCGCCAGCGCCCACCCGGTCTGCGACCCGAGGTCGGCGCCGAGCCGCTCGATCTGACGCAGCGTCTTCGAGACGAGCCCCTCGGTGGGCTCGGCGTCGTAGACGCGCTCGTCGGCGACCGTGAGCTGGACCGTGCGGGCGAGCATCGGCACGAGCGCCAGCCCGGCGATCGCGAGCACGGCGAGCAACGTGCGGCGCAGGCCGGGGGGGAGGGCTCGGAATCGGGGGAGGTCGTCCCGCACGGCGAGCCACAGGAACGGCGCGAGCGCGAGCACCGCGACCGAGGTCTCCTTCTGCGCGACGCCCGCGGCCCACGCGAGCGCCCCCAGGCCGCCGAGGGCCGCTGCGCCTGCGACGCCGCTGCGGCCCGCGAGCGAGCGCCGGAACGCGACCGTCATCAGGGCGGCGCCGCCGCACATCAGACCGACGAGCAGTGGCTCCTGCGGGCCGTACCGCGCGAGGTCGACGGCGAACCCCGGGATGGTGACCACGACGAGCGCCGCGCCGCCTGCGAGCGCAGCGTGGGCTGCTCCGCCGAGCCGGCGGGCGCTGCCGCGGGAGACCACGACCGTCCCCGCGGCGACGAGGCCCAGCACGAGCACCAGCGCGCGCGCGACGCCCCATGCGCGCGCCGGGCGGAGGTCCTCGGGGCCGCCCAGGGTGTGCCACTGGAGCGCGTTCCACGCCACCCACCCGGGTCGGTAGCGCTGCTCCTCGGTCATCCGCAGGGTGAGCGCGTCGCGGAGCTGGTCCGGGGAGCGGCTGATCGCGTACCAGTCGTCGACCATCGAGGGGAACGTCGAGCTCAGGCGCGGTGCGAGCGTCCAGAGCGAGACCGCCGCCACGAGCGCCGCAGCCACGGCGAACGGCGCGATGCGGCGGAGCGCTGCCACGGTCCTAGGCGTCCCCCGTGACGGGTCGGCGCGCGACGACCGTCATCACGTCCCAGAGGTTGACCGGCAGCGCGACGCTGCCGAGGCGTGACCGTGCGAGGCGCCGCGAGAGCGCGTGCACCGGGCGCACGTCGACCACGAGCCCGCCCTTGTGCGCCAGGTAGCGGAGCGGGAACACCGACGCGGGTGCGCCGATCGAGACCACCTCGAACCCGACCGACTCGAGCAGCCGGCGGATCGTCGCGCGGGAGAAGAAGGCGTTGTGGTGCCGCGGGGTCATCAGGTGCCAGCGGCGCAGCGAGAGGCGGGCGAGGACAGAGCCCGCGTCGCCTGTCGAGAGCGCGAGCACCCCGCCGGGCCGCAGTCGCGCGAACGCGGCCTCGACGTCCGCGCGGGGTGCGAGCGAGTGCTCGAGGTAGTCCCACATCGTCACGCACGCCTCGAGCTCGTCCGCTGGCCGGAGGTCGGCGAGCGTCGCCGTGCGGAGGTCGGCGCCGAGGTGCTCGACGCCCCAGGAGACCATCGGCTCGGAGACGTCGATCCCGCGGGCCGCCCAGCCGGCGCTGGCAGCCTCGTGGACGAAGAACCCCGCTGCGCAGCCGACGTCCAGCAGCGGGCCGCGGGCCGCGTGGCGCGCGAGCAGCTGCAGCCTCCGCCGGGCGTTCGCGCGGTGCACGTCGGCGTCGGCGACGTAGTCGAGGTAGCCCTCCGCGCCGAGCGTGCCCTCCGCGGCCACGAAGTAGTCGGTCGCGTACAGCGCCGCGAGCTCGTCCCGCGTCGGGAAGACGGCGCGTTGGACGAGGCCGCACCGAGCGCAGCGCACGATCGCGTGTCCGTCGACGACGAAGAGCGGCTTCGGGCCGGGATCGAGCGGCGCAGCGCAGACCGGGCACGGGCGTGCGGGCATCGCCGCAGACGATGTCATGCAGTGCCGATGCTGCGGCCCGGCCCTCCGGCGGCGCGAGCATGCGTCGCGCGGGCCGCGACGAGGAGCAGCGCGAGAGCGCAGAGCGTGACGAGCAGCGCCAGTCGCTGCCGCGTGACCACGGCGGGCACGGCGAGCAGGACGAGCGGCACGGCGGCCGCTGCGAGCACCGCCCCGCGACGCGCGACGAGCGCGAGCGTCGCGACGAGGATCACGGCCAGCACGACGACCGCGAGGGTGCCGGACACCGTGCCGTGATCCGGGTCCGCCGGGAGCAGCCGGGGCGCGGCGACCGCCATCACCGCCCACGCGAGCACGGCCACCACGGCGACGACGGCCTCGCGGGGCTCGGGCCGGCTCGGTCGTGCGCTGGCGATCGCGAGACCGACGGCGATCGCGAGCAGGATCGCGGACGGGAGGAGCGCCCACAGGCCGGGGATCTCGAGCGGCGACCACACCACCTCGCCGCGGGCGAGCTCCCGGAGCGACTCGCCGATGGTGTGGTCGTCGCTGGTCAGCGGGTTGGTGAAGGTCACCACCGCCATCACCGCGATCGACACGAGCGCGACTGCCAGCGCCGGCCAGAGGTGACGCTTCAGCACCATGCCCAGCGGGAGGGCGAGGAAGGGGATCGCGGGCACGAGGAAGCGCGGCCCCGGGCCCTGGCCACCGAACGGGATGTAGTACGAGGCGTTGTAGGCGAGGAACAGCGCCGGCACCGCCGCGCACACGAGCGCCTCGGGCTTGCGGCCCGCGCGCCAGAGCGCCGGCAGTCCGACGAGCGCGACTGCACAGAGCGGCGCCACGACGAACAGCCCCTTCTCCGACACGAGCAGCGAGGCGGCGACGCGCGGGTCGGGCAGGTTGACGCCGTAGAAGCCGGTCGACTGCTCGGAGCCGAGCTTCGGGGGGCCGCCGTCGCCGGGCTCCGTGAGGACGTTCGTGTAGCTGAGCACGGTCGGCGAGCCGAACGCCCAGGTGTTGTAGGCCGCTAGCGGCAGCACGCCGACCACGCCTCCGAGCGCGTACGCCCCGAATCGGCGAAGGGCGTTGGTGCCGAGCGCGGCGTAGGCCGCGAGCACGACCGCCACGATCCCGAGCGGGTACTCGACGACGATCGCGAGCCCGGCGAGCAGCCCGCCGAGCGCGACGAGCCGCGTCGAAGGTCCTCGCTCCCGATCGAGCAGGAGGACGACGAACGCCGCGAATCCCACGGTGGCCGAGAGCACGTGCCCGAAGAGCAGCGTCGTGAAGGGGAGCAGCAGGGTGCCGGTGGCGAGCAGCACCGCGGTGAGCCCACCGACCCCCGGCGTCACGCGCTCGACGGCGACGAGCATCAGGAGCGCCAGCGCGATCGCGGGCAGGACGGCCGCGAAGAGCCCGACCTGCCACAGGCGCTCGCGGTAGCGCTCGAGGGGCTCGAGCCCTCCCTCCTGCCACCCCGCGGCACGCAGTGCCAGGTACGCGGGGAGCGTCACGAACGCGAGCCCCGGCGCCTTGTTCGCGTAGTAGCGCCCGCCGATGTAGGCGGTGTCGACCGACACCCGCGGGTCGATCTCGGCCGTGCCCGCGGCGAGCGAGCGGATCAGCGCGAAGTGCGAGGCGGCGCTCTGGCTCCAGTCCTGCTGGATCAGCGCCATCGCGACTGCGAGCGTCGCGATCGCGAGCAGGGCGAGGCCCGTGGGTCGTGTGATCCCCCGGCCGGAGCCGTCTCGATCCCCCACGACGGGCTGCGGCTCCGGGCGAGCGTTGCTCTCGGGCTCCGCTTCGGTCACGAGGTCGGTCGGCTGCGCCACGGGGCGACATGATGCCCGAGGGTTCGGATTCGCCGGCCTCCCGTCCTAGGCTGCCGCGCCCAGCACGGCCGTACTGGCACACGCATCGGGTGCCGTGCGCTCGAGCACGCGCCAGCCGGACACGTGGTCGATGCGCCTGCGCCAGCTCTCCGAGCAGCCGGTGACGGCCACCTCGGGTGCGGCCACGAGCCAGCGGGCGTCCTTGGGGACGCGATCCTCGGGGTCGAGGAGCGTCACGCGGCGCTCGAGGCGCTCGCCGAAGTACGGGAAGAGGAAGTCGTTGCCCCAGAGCGAGGTCGCGATCGGTGCTCGTGGATCGACGCTCCGCTCGACGAAGCGGATGACGGCGACCTCGCCCTGCTCGCGCTGCGTGAACCGCCGCAGCTGGGTCTGCGCTTCCCATCGCTCCAGCTGCCACACGGGGCCCCGCGGACTCGAGAGGTTCGGCATGCCTGACGGCCTGCCGTAGTACTGGAGCGTCGAGAGGGCCAGGGTCGTCGCTGCGACGAAGCTGAGCGCGAGCGCGGTGGCCCGTCGCTCGAAGGCGATCCCCCACAGCGCCACGCTCGCCACCGCCGCCGCGATGAGGAAGCGCCCCCGCCAGGGGTCGTACGTCACTCCGAGCGCGATGCTCGCGATTGCGAGGCCGGGTGCGACTGCGAGTCCCAGGGCGGCGCGGTCGAGCGTGCCGCGCCGTACGCGACGGATGGCGACGACCATCACCCCGCACCCCATCACCAGTGCAAGGGGCCCGAACCAGCTCGCTACCCCGTCTGCGCGCAGCTCGACGCTCTTCAGCCGGAGGGCGCGCGCCGTGTCGGCACGGTCGAGCTGACTCCAGACCTTGGCGAAGCCGAACGCGACCCACGTGTGGAGGCGCGGGATCAGAGTCGGTGTGACGAACAGGGCGAGACCGGCGAGAGCGACGGGGACACCGGTGCCCGGCCTGACGAAGAGCAGCACGAGCCCGACTAGCACGACGGTGATGCCGGTCAGCACGTAGAGGTCTTCGCCTCCGCCGGTCGAACCCGGGAGCTCGATTGCGTCGAGCAGGAGCCGCTGCACCGCGTACGCCGTGCTCTCCACGTCGCGCGACGGAACCTGGCTCGCGAACTCGGCCAGCCCGCCGTCGGGGTCACCCGTGCGCACGAGGTTGACCACGATCCACCCGGACCCGAGGGCGGCGCCCGTTCCGATCGCCGCGATCCTCACGAGAGCCTGCCGCCAGGGGTGCCCGAGCAGCGCGACCAGAGCCGCGATCGGGAGGACGAACGCCGCCGTGAACTTCGTGCCCACGGCGAGCGCAGCCGCCAGAGCGAGCCCGATCAGCTCGGAGCGCGTCCGCCCGAGCGCGAACACGAGCGCGGCGACGACGAACGACGCCAGCACGAGGTCGTTGTAGGCAGTCGTCGCCTGCGTCACGACGACGGGCAGCGTCGGGACGACGAGGGCGCTCGTCAGCCCGGCACGCGCGCTCAGCCCGACGCGGCGCGCGAGCGCGAACGCGCCGAGGCTGCACGCCGCGACCGCTGTCAGCTGCCCCAGCCACACGAGCCGCTCGCTGCCGGCGAGCGCCAGCGTCGCCGCCTGGCCGACCTCGGCGACGATCGGGTTCACGTCGAGCCGCGGCTCGATCGCCGAGCCGACGATCCCGATCGCGCCGTCCTGCACCCAGAGCGCCGCCCGGGCGAGCTGGTACACGAGTGGATCGCCGTCGTTCTGCGGGACGACGATCCCGAGCACGACGAGGTAGGCGTAGGCGGCGCCGACGGTGGCAGCGAGGATCCCCAGTGCCGGGCTGCGGAGCTCGCCGAGCGCCCAGCGGAGGGGCGGGCGCACCGCGGGCCAGGACGGCCTCCCCCTGGCGTTCCAGACCGCGATCGCGAGCGCCAGCCACGCGAGCGCGGCGATCACGAGCCCCGTGCGCCCGAAGCTCCTCACGGCGGAGAGCACCAGCGCGGCGAGGACGAGCTGCGCCCAGCCGAGCAGGTAGACGGTGAGCAGGAACGGCGCGAGCGAGGCGTGGCGCAGGCACGACGCCAGCAGCCACGACGACGCGCCGAGCCCGATGACCACGGCCACGGTCAGCGCGATCCCGAGCATCGCGACAGCGTA
>CAZUVW010000042.1:1981-17274 GCA_964623875.1 uncultured Gaiellales bacterium | reverse complement strand
CGCTCGTCGACCAGGCGTCGTCCGTCGTAAGCCGTGCGTAAGGAACAGCCCGTATACAGGGAGCGTGGACGATCGCACGATCGGCAGGGCGGCGTTCCTCGGTCTGCTCGGCGCGGGCGCAGCCGGGCTCTTCGTCGCACGGGACGTCGCCGGTCTGCTGGGACGGATCGTGCCGGATCGGGTGCAGGCGGCCGTCCCCACCTCTGGCTGGCGCATCTACTCGATCGGCTCGTCGCTGCCGACGATCGACCCCGTCTCCTACCGGCTGCGGATCGACGGCGCCGTCGAGCGGCCCGTGACTCTCGCGCTCGACGACCTGCGGGCGCTCCCTCGGGCGACCCAGATCTCCGACTTCCACTGCGTCACCGGCTGGTCGGTCGAGGACGTCGCCTGGGGCGGCGTCCGCTTCAGCGACCTCCTGTCCGCCGCGCGGCCGCTGTCGACGGCGGCGGTCCTGCGGTTCGTCTCGGATGAGGTTCCCTACGACGACACGCTCACGCTGGAGCAGGCGCTGGCGCCCGACGTCATGCTGGCGCTCGACATGGACGGGGCGCCGCTGTCGCGCCCGCACGGCGCGCCCGCCCGGGTGGTCGTGCCCCGCATGTACGGGTACAAGAGCGTCAAGTGGGTGACGCGGATCGAGCTGCTCACCGACACGGATCATCGCGGTTACTGGGAGCAGCGCGGCTACGACCGCGACGCCTGGGTGGGCGGCTCGAATGGGCTCGGCGCCTGAGCCGGCCGAGCAGGCGCTCGTCGTCCGGTTCGGACGCACCGAGCGCGCCCTGCACTGGGCGCACGCGACGGGGTTCCTGCTGATGCTCGCGAGCGGCCTCGTGCTCTACCTCCCGGCGCTGTCGGAGGTCGTGGCCCGGCGCAACCTCGTCAAGAACGTCCATCTGTGGACGGCGCTCGCCTGGGCGGTCGCGCTCGTCGCGATCGCCGTCGTGGGGGATCGCCGCCGGCTCGCGACCGACTGGCGCGAGATCGAGACGATCGACCACGACGACCGCCGCTGGCTGACCGGGCGCCGCGCGCCGCAGGGCAGGTTCAACGCCGGCCAGAAGCTCAACACGATCGTCACCGTCGCCTTCGCGCTGCTGTTCGCGCTCTCGGGCATCTTCCTGTGGCTCGGTGAGCGCGACCACACCTTCCTGCTCGACGGCGCGGGGACGGTGCACGAGGCGCTCACGCTCGTCTCGCTCGCGCTGCTCATGGGCCATCTCTACCTCGCGCTCGTCCATCCCACGACCCGCCACGCTCTGCGCGGGATGACGACCGGCGAGGTGCGCGCCGACTGGGCGGCGGAGCACCACGCGAAGTGGCGGGAGGACGAGCGGTCGGTATAACCGGGGCGTGGCCGGGTACCGCTTCGTCGTCGCCGACGTCTTCACCGACACGCCGCTGACCGGCAACCAGCTCGCCGTCTTCACGGACGCACGCGCCATCCCCGACGACCTGATGCAGGCGCTCGCGCTGGAGGTCGGCTTCTCGGAGACCGTGTTCGTGCTGCCCCCGGAGCAGGGAGGGACCGTGCGGATCCGGATCTTCAACCCGCGCGCCGAGATGCCGTTCGCCGGGCACCCGACCCTCGGTGCGGCGTTCGTGCTCGGAGCGCCGCTCCAGCTCGGCGTCCTCGAGCTCGAGACGGGCGCCGGGATCGTGCCGGTCGCCCTCGAGCGCGACCAGTCGGGCCGGATCGTGTTCGGCCGCATGCGGCAGCCCGTCCCGTCCGTCGTGCCCGTCGACGATCCGGACGTCGTGCTCGACGCGCTCGGCGTCGAGCGGGCGACGCTGCCGATCGAGCTCTACGACAACGGCGCCCGCCACATCGTCGTCACGCTCGGCGCCGAGGCCGAGGTGGCGGACCTCCGTCCCGACGCTGCCGCGATCGCCGCCCTGGGCGTCACCGGGGTGAACTGCGTCGCGGGTGACGGTCTGCGCTGGAAGACGCGCATGTTCTGGGCGAACGGGGAGGATCCCGCGACCGGCTCGGCGGCCGGCCCCGTCGCCTGCCACCTCGCCCGGCACGGGCGCATCGCCTGGGGCGACGAGATCGTGCTCTCGCAGGGCGTGGAGATCGGGCGTCCGTCCCTCCTGCATGCTCGGGCCGACGGCGGGGGCGGGCTGATCGACGCGGTCGAGGTCGGCGGCGCGGCCGTCGTCGTCGCGCGCGGCGAGTTCCGTCTGTAGTCGCGCCTGGAGTCCAGGGGCGGCGCCGCGCGCCTCGGCGCCGCCCCAGAGCGAGCCGGCCGCGCTACTGCGCGAAGCCGTTGAGGACCCCGACGAGGCGATCGAGGTCGGCGTCGTCCGGGAGCTGCCCCTCTGGCGTGACGGCGTTGACGACGTTGGGCGTGATCTGCGCGAGGACCTGCGCGGCCGTGTCCGGGTCCGTCCCGAGCTGCTCCGCGACCTGCGCGACCTCCTCGTCCCCGAGCACGTGACGCACGTCGTCGGCGCCGATCGGCTCGTTCGGCCCTGTCGAGATCCACGAGTCTGCCTGTGCGGAGAGCCCCTGCGCCTGCATCCCGTTGATCAGCTTGGAGAGCCCGCCGTTCGCCAGGAACGACGCGATCAGCGGGCCGATCACGCCGGCCAGGCTCGCGAGACCGCTCGAGCCGCCACCGCTCGAGTCACCCGAGCCGCCACCGCCGAGCAGCCCGCCGAGCAGGTCGTCGAGCCCTCCACCGCCCGCTTGCGCGCCCGCCTGGCCGCCACCCTGCCCGCCGCCGAGCAGCCCGCCCAGCATGTCCTCCAGGCCACCGCCGCCGCCCGACTGGGCGTTCGTGAGGCTGCCGATCAGATCGTCGAGCCCTGCCATGTCGTCTCCTCGTGTCGAATGACGTCGCTCGATTCCACACGCGCTGCACCCTGCGCGGAGGACCTCGACCAACTAGACGACGGCGACCGCGGTGATCCCCTCGAGCTCGGGCGGCAGCGCCGACCAGAACCGGCCGCCGTCCCGAGAGACGAACAGACGGTCGGCGGAGGCGTAGACGAGGTCGTCCGGGTGGTCGGCGGAGATCGCGAGCGCCACGCCGGCGGGCAGGCCGCTCCCCGCCTCGGACCACGTCACGCCTGCGTCGTCGGAGATCGCCAGAGGGGGGCGGCGGTCGAGCAGCGCGACGATCCGGGCGCCGCAGCGCACCGAGGTGACGACGAGCGGCAGCCCGATCGCCTCCCCGGGTGCCGACTCGAGGTCGTCGTCGACGAGCTCCCAGGTCGCCTCGTCGACGTCGAGTCGCGCGACGCCCAGGGCGAAGGCGACGAGCACCTGCATCAGCGGGCGATGATCGTCGAGACGAACCGGCTGGCGAACGCTCCGGCCTCGGCCGGCGTCGCGCCGCGCCGGCGCTCGACCGCGTATGCGACGAGGAACGAGTCGCCTGCCCCGGTCGGGTCGACCGGCCCGTCCACGGGGATCGCGTCCACGTGATCGACCTCCTCGCCCGACACGATCAACGCGCCCCGCGATCCGAGCGTGAGGACGATCTCCGGGACGCCGAGCGTGCGGAGGTGGCTCTCGTCGGTCCCGCCGCAGAGCGCCTCTGCCTCCTCGTCGTTGAGCTTGAGCGCGGTGACGTGCTCGAAGACCCGCCGATCGACGTCGCCGGAGGTCTGGAGGGGGCCGAGCGTGCCTCGCCGGACGAGCCCCTGGGCATCCAGGGCGAGTCGATGACCGCGCGCGCTCAGCGCTGCCAGCGTCTCGAGCGGGAAGTCCTCCCGGGTCAACGCCCCGACCAGCACCCACTCGGCGTCGCCGATCGCGTCGGCGACCCAGCCGCCGACGTCCTCCGGAGTCCAGGGGTCGCCTCGCTCCTCGAGTCGCATGATGCGGCGATCGCCCTCGTAGCGGAAGGCGAAGCGCGTGGTCTGGGCGGCCGGCCGCCAGACGACCGGGAACCCGAGCGCCTCGACGGCCGGCAGCAGCGCGCTCCGGTCACGGTCGGCGCAACGGCAGACGAGCACCACGTCTGCCTCCGGGTCGATCCGTCGCAGCGCCGTGCCGCAGTAGAAGACCGCGCCGCCGGGACGCGGTGGAGCGCCTGCGACCTCGTCGAGCACGAGGTCGCCCACGATCGCGGAGCGCGGCATCGCGGGATGGTAGACGCCCGCCCGCAGCACAGCGGGGTGGATCAGCCGCGAGCGGACGCGGGTCGGAGTCGCCGTCCGGCCGCCGCGACCGCGAGCGCCACGCCGAACGCGGCCGCGAAGCTCGGCAGCGTGGCTCCGATCCCCCAGGTCGGCGGGTCGAGGCGCCGTACCTGCTCGACCCACCACCCGGGGCCGGTCGGCGCGAGCAACTGGTAGACGGCGAACCCGCTCACCCAGGCCGCGATCATCCCCGGCCGCCAGCCGGGGCCGTCGAAGACGTCGGCACGCGTGTACCTCCGCCCGGCCAGCAGCCAGTCCGCGAGCAGGACCGCGAACAGCGGGACGAAGAGCGATCCGAGCAGGAGCAGGAACGACTGGAACGAGGCGAGCTCGAGGAGGAGCGCGCCGAGCGTCCCGAGCGCCGTCGTCCCGACGACGAGCGCGCGTTGCGGCAGGTGGGGGAGGAGGTTCTGGAGCGAGACGGCACCGGAGTAGGCGTTCGCGAACGCCTCGTCGGTCTCCGCCACCGTCAGCGCGAGGAGCGCCGCGACCGCTGCGGCGCCACCGGCGGCGACGGCCGCGGGAAGCGCGGCCGGGTCGCCCAGGCCCTGCGTGAGCACGAGGCACGCACCGAGCGCGAGCAGCCAGACATCGGGGACGAGGTAGCCGAGGCCGGTGCCCCAGAAGGCAGCTCGCGACGAGGTCGCGAAGCGCGTGTAGTCGGCCACCAGCGGCACCCACGAGACGGTGACGGCGACCACGACGTCGATCCCGCCCCAGAGCGAGAGACCGCCCTCCCCGGGCGTCGACCACGCGTCCCCGAGCCCGCCGCCGCGCAGCGCCCACCACGTCAGGTACCCGACGGCGAGCGGCACTGCCCACACGGCGACCCGGCGGAGCACGCGCCGCGAGACCGCGACCGGCCCGAGCAGGCCGAGGGCGAGGGCTGCACCTCCGAAGACCAGCGTCCACGCCCAGCGGGCCTCGAACCCGACCAGCTCGTCCGAGAGCGCCGCTGCGGCCGTGGCGATCACGAGCAGCTCGAACGTCGTCCAGCCGATGCACTGCACGACGTTGATCGCGGTCGGCAGCACCGACCCCCGCGACCCGAGCGGAGCGCGGGTCAGGGCCATCCCCGGCACCCCTGCCTGCGCGCCGATCGCGCCTGCCGTCCCGATCATCGCGTTGCCGATCACTCCGCCGACGGCGATCGCGACGAGCGCGGCCGGGAGCGACAGCGCCGGCACGAGGATCGCGCCGGCGACGATCACCAGGAGCGAGACGCCGAGGTTGCCCCAGAGCAGCGCCAGGTCCGGGCCGGAGAGAGCGCGCATCCGCGCCGGCACGGGCTCGATCCCCCACGACGTCGTCTCGTCCCGCACGCCGCCCATCGTAGGGCGGGAGGCCGCGCGCGCCCTCCCGGTGTCAGACACCGAACCGTGTCAAGGTCGAGGTGTGCCGATTCTGTGCCAATCGCTCCACACCGCGGCTCTCCACTCTCTGTTGCCTGTACGGTGAACGGGTGCCGAGGAAGCCGAGAACCTGGACGGAGGACGGGATCTACCACCTCTTCTCGCGTGGCAGCAACCGCCAAGCGATCTTCCTCGTCGAGCCCGACTACCGGGACTTCGCCGGACTGCTCGACGAGGCTCTGCGCCTCCGAGCGATCGACGTGTTCGCCTGGGCTCTCATGCCCAACCACTGGCACCTCATGGCGCGAAGTCCGGCTGGGGGACTGTCGACGCTCATGCAGCGCGTGAACCACCGGCACGCGCTCCGATTCGACAAGCGATGGGGGAGGCGGGCGCACGTGTTCGAGAACCGATTCGGCGCGGTGCTGCAGGAGACCGAGGAGCAGCTCCTCTGGACGCTTCGGTACGTCGTCCGGAATCCCGTCGAGGCCGGTCTCTGCGCGTCGCCTGTCGATGCGCGGTGGACGAGCTTCGCGGCAACAGCCGGCCGGGAGACCGCTCCCGCATATCTGCGGGTCGATGAGATCCTCGGCCTGTTCGGCGGCGATGTGAGGACGGCGAGAAGGCGATACGAGGAGTTCGTCGTCGACCCGTCGCTGGAAGCGCCGGTCGGCTCGGTCGCGGTCGGGCAGATGCATGCCGTGGCGGCGTAGTCCCACCGCCTGGGGAGCGATTGGCACGAAATCGGCACGTTTGGCCCTTGACAGGATCGGGTGTCTGACACCGGGCCCCACCGCACGCCCCAGCCGGGGGCGAGAAGCAGGCCGTCGCGCGTCAGGCGAGGAGCTTGCGCAGCACGTAGGGGAGGATCCCGCCGTGGCGGACGTACTCGCGCTCGCGCGGCGTGTCGAGGCGGAGCAGCGCGCGGAACGAGCGGTCGTCCGCGGTGACCTCGACCTCGCGCGCCTCGCCGTCCTCGAGCCCCGTGATCGAGAACACCTCGCGCCCCGTCAAACCGAGCGACTCGCGGCTCTCCCCGGGGAGATGCTGGAGCGGGAGGATGCCCATCATCAGGAGGTTCGAGCGGTGGATGCGCTCGTAGCTCTCCGCGATCACGGCGCGGACCCCGAGCAGCTTCGGCCCCTTGGCCGCCCAGTCGCGCGAGGAGCCCGAGCCGTACTCCTGCCCTGCGAGGACGATCGTCGGCACGCCCTCCGCCCGGTACCGCTCGGCCGCGTCGAAGATCGTCATCTCCTCCCCCGACGGCAGATGGACGGTCCACGTGCCCTCGGAGCCGGGCACGAGCTGGTTGCGCAGTCGCACGTTGGCGAACGTCCCCCGCACCATGACCTCGTGGTTGCCGCGGCGTGAGCCCAGCGAGTTGAAGTCCCTGCGGTCGACCCCGTGAGCGAGCAGGTACTGCCCCGCGGGCGAGTCCGGCCTGATCGAGCCTGCCGGCGAGATGTGGTCGGTCGTCACCGAGTCCCCGAGGGAGACGAGACACCGAGCCCCGACGACGTCGTCGATCGTCCCGCGTTCCAGCGCCATGCCGTCGAAGTAGGTCGGACGGCGCACGTAGGTCGAGGCCTCGTCCCAGTGGAACAGCGCGCCCTCCGGCACGGGCAGCTCGCGCCACGCGGGATCGCCCGCGTACACGTCCCCGTACGTCCGCACGAACATCTCGCGACCGATCGCGCCCTCGACCACGTCCTGGATCTCGGCGTTCGACGGCCAGACGTCCGACAGGTAGACGGGCTCACCGTCGGGGGCATGGCCGAGCGGCTCCGTGGTGAGGTCGACGTCGAGCGACCCCGCCAGCGCGTACGCGATCACGAGCGGGGGCGAGGCGAGGTAGTTCGCGCGCACCTCCGGGTGGACACGGGCCTCGAAGTTGCGGTTGCCCGAGAGCACGGCGCAGGCGACGAGGCCGCCCTCTGCGATCGCCGTCGAGATCGCCTCCGGCAGCGGCCCCGAGTTGCCGATGCACGTCGTGCAGCCGTACCCCACCGTGTGGAAGCCGAGCGCTTCGAGGTACGGCGTCAGGCCCGCACGGTCGTAGTACTCGGTCACGACCTTCGATCCGGGAGCGAGGCTCGACTTCACCCACGGCCGGCGCGTGAGGCCTCGCTCGACGGCCTTCCGGGCGAGGAGTCCGGCAGCCACCATCACGGCCGGGTTCGAGGTGTTCGTGCAGGAGGTGATCGCGGCGATCACCACCGCGCCGTGGTCGAGCTCGACCGTCTCGCCGTCCTCGAGCCGCGCTTCGACGAGCGTGGCGACCGCCCCGCGCTCGACGCCGAGGCCCGGCAGCGCCTCCTCGAAGGCTGCCTTCGCCCGGCTCAGCGGGACGCGATCCTGCGGCCGCCGTGGGCCGGCGAGCGAGGGCTCGACCGCCCCGAGGTCGAGCTCGACGACCTCGGTGTAGGTCGCCGGCGCGGAGGGATCGTGCCAGAGCAGGTTCTCCTTGCAGTACGCCTCGACGAGCGCCACGTGCTCGTCGCTGCGCCCCGTCAGGCGCAGGTAGCGGAGCGTCTCGTCGTCCACCGGGAAGAAGCCGCAGGTCGCGCCGTACTCGGGCGCCATGTTCGCGATCGTCGCGCGGTCGGCGAGCGGGAGCCCGGCGAGGCCCTCGCCGAAGTACTCGACGAGCTTCCCCACCACTCCCGTTCGGCGGAGGATCTCCGTGACCGTCAGCACGAGGTCGGTCGCGGTCGCGCCTTCGGGGAGCGATCCGTGGAGCCGGAACCCGACCACCTGCGGCACGAGCATCGAGATCGCCTCGCCCAGCATCGCCGCCTCGGCCTCGATCCCGCCGACCCCCCAGCCGAGCACCCCGAGCCCGTTGACCATCGTCGTGTGCGAGTCGGTGCCGACGAGCGTGTCCGGGAACAGTCGTCCGTCCCGCGCTTCGACGACGCGGGCGAGATGCTCGAGGTTCACCTGGTGGCAGATGCCCGTGTTCGGCGGGACGACCTTGAGAGCCTCGAACGCGCCCTGTCCCCAGCGGAGGAAGGCGTAGCGCTCGCGGTTGCGCTCGAACTCGAGCTCGGCGTTGCGCGTGATCGCGAGCCGGGTGGCGAAGTCGTCCACCTGCACCGAGTGGTCGATCACGAGCTCGGCCGGGATCAGCGGGTCGATTCGCGACGGGTCGCCGCCGAGCCGCGCCATCGCCTCGCGCATCGCCGCGAGGTCGACGACAGCCGGCACGCCGGTGAAGTCCTGCAGCAGGACGCGGGCCGGGGCGAAGCTGACCTCCTTCGACGGCTGCGCCGCCGCGTCCCAGCCGGCGACGGCGTCGACGTCGGCGGCCGTCACGGTCACGCCGTCCTCCCGACGCAGGACGTTCTCGAGCAGGATCCGCAGCGTGTAGGGGAGGCGCGCGACGTCGTAGCGTGACTGCAGCGCCTCCAGCCGGAACACCTCGTGCGTCCCGCCGGCGGTCGTCAGCGTCGAGCGCGCGGCGAACGTGTTCGGGTGGGTCATCGCGATCCTCTCTGTTTCTTTCAGATGAACATCTATTCCTCTAAAGGATACAGGTGCGTGCGAGCGCGGTCAACCGCCGCCGCCGAGCTCGGCGCTGATGCGCGCGGCGCAGGCGACGACGAGCGCAGCCAGACGCGCCTCGTCCTCGGGCTCGAAGCGCTGCGTCGGCACGCTCAGGCCGACCTCGCCGATCACGTGCCCGGTCGGCCCGAAGAGCGGCGCGGCGATGCCGATCCCGCCGAGCCGTCGCTCCTCCTGGCTGAACGCGTACCCGCTCGCGCGAACGCCGGCGAGCACCTCCTCGAGCTCGTCGGGACTCGTGATCGTGTGCTCGGTCGCGGGCGCGAGCCGCGTTCGCTCGACGATCGCGCGCCGCTCCTCCTCGGGCAGGAACGCCATCACCGCGCGGCCGCTCGCGCCCGTGTGCAGGTCGCGCCACTCGTGCAGCTGCGACACGAACCGGAACGGCGCCTCGCTCTCGACGACCGCGACCACGCACGACTGGCGTCTGACCGGGTCGTAGAGCCCGAGCGTCGCCATCTCGCCGCTCGCCTCGACGAGGGCGCGCATGTGCGGCAGCGCCACGGCCCGGACGGGGTGCGTGCCCGCCGCCGTCCACGCGAGCCGCAGGAGCTCGGTGCCGATGGCGTACCCACCGCCGGGCTCGTCCTGGCGCACGAGCCCCTCCTCCTCGAGCAGCCCGAGCAGTCGGTGCACCGTGCTGGGGTTCATCTCCACGCCCTTGGCGATCTCGCGCACCCCCCACGGGCCCCCTTCACGCCCGGCCATCCAGCCGAGGATTCGGAAGGCCCGACCGATCGGGTTGCGCGCCCCGCGGGCGGCCGACGACGTCACGTGGCGATTCTAGGCAGGGGATCGCGGCCTCCTCGCGTCCCGCGCGCTCGCGCGCAGAGCCTCCCCAGCGGCCGAGCGCGCGTGCCTCGGGCGCCCCGTCAGGAGCGCGAGCCGCGCAGGCGCTCGATGCCCCGCTCCGTCAGCGACGGCGCCGACGGGTCGAAGTGACGCGCGACCGCGTCCGCGTACGGCCGTGAAACGCGGTGCGCGTACCCCCCGAACCCCTCGTCCCACAGCGGGCGCAGGTCCTCCGTGTAGGGGTCGAGCAGGTGCTGACGCCCCACCTTGCGCGCCGAGTTGAAGAAGGCGAAGCCGAGCCCCACAGAGACGTCGAGCATCGACATGCCCTCGCGCTCCGCCGCCCGCCGGATCGCCTGGTAGACCCGTGCCAGCTCGTCCTGGGACGGGAGGGAGGCAGCGTCGCGCCGCAGGCCGTCGAGCGACTGCCGGAGCGCCTCCACCTCGAGTGGGGGGATGTCGATCATCCGCGCGGACGTCCCCGAGACGCCCTGCAGCGCAGCGAGCAGCTGGTCGACGGAGTCGACCCGCACGTCGCCGGGCAGCAGCCCCTCGCGCACGAGCTCTCGGACGAGCGTGTCGAGGTAGGCACGCGACCCGCCGGTCACGTCGGCCGCTGCTGCGAGCACCCACAGCGGCGAGAAGCCGAACGCTGCGATCGAGCCGAGCTCCATCGCGTTGCCGACCCCCTTGCGCATCGCGAGCCGCGACGCGTCCGGCTCGTGCTCGAGCTCCGGAGGCGATCGGGGCTCGACGCCCCCGACGAGCTCCGTCGTCACCCTGAGGAGGTTCTTGGCGGTCGCCTCGTAGAGCCGCGAGGTCCGGACGACGCGGGGCAACGCGAGCTCGAACGTCTCGTGCACGCTGCCGCCGAGCGAGGCAGCGAGCGCGCGGACCAGCCGCTCCGGGAGCGAGAGGAGGAAGGATGTCTGCGCCACGGTCGTTACCATCATCGCCGATGCCGACGGAGACGATCCACGCGCTGCTGCAGGGGGCCTTCCCCGACGCCGTCGTCGAGGTGACCGACCGAACGGGCACCGGCGACCACTTCCACGTGGCCGTCGTGGCCGCGGCGGCGTTCGACGGGCTGTCGCTCGTCGAGCAGCACCGGCTCGTCAACCGGGCGCTCGCCGAGCCGCTCGCCGACGGGACGATCCACGAGCTCCGCATCACGACGAAGGGACGAGCATGACGCTGCGCGACCAGATCCAGCAGGTGATCGAGACCGAGCCGGTCACGATCTTCATGAAGGGGACGCCGGACCGGCCGGCCTGCGGCAACTCCCTTCGGGCGCTGCAGGCGCTGTGGAGCGCAGGCGCGCCGATCACCGCGGTCGACATCCTCCCCGACCCCCGCATCCGGCAGGAGCTCTCCGCGCTGACCGACTGGCCGACGATCCCCCAGGTGTTCGTGAAGGGCGAGCTGATCGGCGGCGCGGACATCACGGAGGAGCTCTCCACCTCGGGTGAGCTCGAGCGCAAGCTCGACGAGGCGCTCGGGCCGGAGCGCGAGCGGGTCGTCCGGCTCGTGGCCGTCGACCCGACGCAGCCCTGAGCGGACCCGCGCGGCGCGGGCGACAACTCCCGCTTAACGCGGCTGAACGCGGCGTTCACCGGGTGCGCGGTACAACGGGGCCATGAGCGCTCCCACCGACGCCGCACGCGAGCCGACCCCCTCCCCCGAGCGACGTCGTCCAGGGGCGACCATCGGTGCGTTCGCCGCGCTCGCTGCCGCTGCCCTCCTCGGCGGCGGCGCGGCGCTCGCCGGCGCGGCCGCGTTCGGCGCGTTCGACGACACGGCGTCGTCCGTGACCACCGTCGTGGAGACCCGGGCCACGCCGACGGTGGCAGACGGCGAGCGGCTGAGCGTGGGTGAGATCTACCGGCGAGCGGGCAGCGGCGTCGTTCAGGTGACCACGTCGGGGGCGGGCGGCGGTGGGCTGGGCTCCGGCTTCGTGATCGACGACGAGGGCCACATCGTGACCAACTTCCACGTCATCGACCAGGCCGACACGATCGAGGTCAGCTTCTCGAACAAGGACACGCTCGATGCGACGCTGGTCGGGAGCGACCCGTCGACCGACCTCGCGCTCCTGAAGGTGGATGCCGGCGCCGGCGCGCTGACGCCGCTCGCCCTCGCCGACTCCGATCGCGTCCAGGTGGGCGACCCGGTGGTCGCGATCGGGAACCCGTTCGGTCTCGAGCGCACCGTCACCTCGGGAATCGTCAGCGCCCTGCAGCGGGCCGTGACGGCGCCCAACGGCTACACGATCGACCAGGTCATCCAGACCGACGCCCCCATCAACCAGGGCAACTCGGGGGGCCCGCTGCTCGATGGCCGCGGCCAGGTGATCGGCGTCAACTCGCAGATCGAGACGGCGGGCGGCTCGGCCGGCAACGTCGGCATCGGCTTCGCGGTGCCGTCGAACACCGTCGAGAGCGTCGTCTCGCAGCTGCTCGAGGACGGAGTGGTCGACCGCGCCTACCTCGGCATCACGCTCGCCGAGGTCAACGACGGTCTCGTCGACCAGCTCGGGCTCGACCGACCCGGGGTGCTGGTGCAGACCGTCCAGCCGGACAGCCCCGCCGCCGCCGCCGGCCTCCGGGGCGGGAGCGAGTCGCGGGTCGTCGCGGGTCAGAGCTACGTGCTCGGTGGCGACCTGCTCGTGGCGATCGACGGCGCCCCGGTCTCGACGATCGCCGGTCTGCGCGCTGAGCTCATGAAGCGCGAGCCCGGGGACACCGTGACGCTGGACGTCGTGCGCGACGGCGCCATGAAGACGATTCGCGTGGAGCTCGGGCGCCAGCCCGCATCCTTCGGCGGCTAGCCCCGCGCCCTCGCACGCGCGCCCGCTCGGGCCGGACGCCTGCCTGCCACCCGGCCCGCCGAGACCGCCCACCCGGGCGGTCTCGCGTGCGTCGTGCAAGCCCGTTCGCGCTGCGTCTATCGTGCCGGGATGCAGGACGCGGCGGAGCGAATCGGCTCGATCACGTTCGAAGGCGGGTCGGTGGACGAGGAGCTGTGGCGCTCCGACGACGGCGCCGATCACGCGGGCTGGTGGTGCGTCCGGACCGATCCCTTCCCGTGCCCGGCGGACGGCTGCACGTTCGTCGCCGAGTTCATGACGGCCGCACACCTCGTGCTGGTGTGGCAGGAGCAGGACGACCCGAACCTCTTGTGGCATGCGCAACGGGCGAAGGAGGTCGGTCGCAACCCCCGGATCGTCGCGTACGTCCAGTCGTTCGGCCCGAGCGCGTCGTACTACGCGTGGGAGGCGGCGGGACGTCCCGTGCACGGCATCCGCGGCAAGAGCGGTGTCTCGCAGTGAGGAGCGCTCCCTGATGGCCGAGGTGACGGAGACGATCCTCGTCGACGGGTTCCGATGCGAGCGCTGCGTCGCCCGGCTGGCGGCGGTGCTCGAGGGGCACGACGGGCTCCTGGCGGCGAGGGGCACCCTGATGGGCGAGGTGACGCTCACCTACGACGACGCCGCGACGACGCGCGGCGCGCTGCTCGAGGCGATGCGTCGCGGGGGCTTCTACGAGGCACTGGCCCCCACCGATGCGGAATACGGTGGCCTTCACCACCGTTTCACCCCCGCGTAGGGCCATTGCTACGGTAGATCGGTGGACGGGCTCGAGCCGGAGACCGATGCGCGTCGGGTCGCGGGCGAGGCTCGCGACCGGGTGCGCTTCGAAGAAGAGGCGCTCGCGCTCGCCGACCAGGTGTACCGGGTGGCGCGAAGGATGGTGAGGACACGTGAGGAGGCCGAGGATCTCGTCCAGGACACGTATGCGAGGGCGTTCCGCAGCTGGCAGTCGTACACACCTGGCACCAACCTCCGGGCGTGGCTCCTGCGGATCCTCACCAACCTCAACCTCGACCGCGGTCGCCGCGTCCAGCGGCGACCGGACGAGACCTCGCTCGACGAGGGCGACTACTACCTCGCGAACCGCATGGCCGAGCAGGCGGGTGAGCAGGTGCTCGACCAGGAGCGGGTGGTGGAGCGTCTCTCGCAGGACTCGATCGTGAACGCGCTCTCCGAGGTCCCCCACGACTTTCGCGACGTCGTCGTGCTCGTCGACATCGGCGAGTTCAGCTACGCCGACGCCGCGCAGATCCTCGACATCCCCATCGGGACGGTGATGTCCCGGCTGCATCGCGGTCGCAAGCTCTTGCGGCAGAGACTCGCGGAGGAGGCGGTGGCATGAGCGGGCACGGTCCGTGCGACAAGTGCGAGGAGCTGCTGCACGGCTACCTCGACCGGGAGCTGACCCAGGCAGAGCAGGCCGAGGCGGAGTCGCACCTGAACGGCTGCGACTACTGTCGGCGGCGGTACCGCTTCGAGGAGACGCTGCGCAAGTACATCCGCGTCAGCTCGATGGAGCGGATGCCCGTCGGTCTGATGGAGAAGCTCCAGGAGCTGCGCGGCCAGACGCTGTAGGGGCGGGGCTTGCCCCGCCCGTCCTGCCCGTCCTGCCCGTCCTGCTAACGGCTGTCCGGCCGGAACGTCGCGGGGAGGTCCCCCGGCGCGTCGACGTCTCCGGGGGCGCCCAGATCGTCGCAGGGCACGAGCCTGGCGGCGAGGCCTCTGAGGCCCCCGTCGGGGACGTCACCCCACCTCGAGCGCTCGACGAGCAGCGGATGGCCGCGCGCGCCGTCGTAGGAGGCTGCGACGACGGGCCCGCCGCGCTCGCGCCAGTCCGACACGATCCGCGCGATCGCCTCGGGTGCCAGGTCGGGGCCGTCGGCGAGCACGACCACCGCGGCCTCGACGTCGGCCGCCAGCGCGGCGAGGCCGCAGCGCAGCGAGGCTCCCGGACCGACCTCCCATTCGGTGCAGCGCACGAGCCGGACGGGTGGAGCGACGAGGTCGTCGAGTGGGTGGGCGCCGGCGACGACCAGCGTCTCGTCGACGGGACTGCGTCGCAGGCGGTCGAGCACCAATGGGAGGAGCAGTCGCTGCTTCGGGCCGCCGAAGCGGGAGCCCTCGCCCGCGGCGAGGACGACCGCGGCGATACGGCTCACCCGGTCTCCGTCACCGTGACCGACTCCACCACGATCGGCTTCAGCGGCAGCTCCGTCGCGGCGTCGCCCTGCGCGTCGATCGCGTCCACGACGTCGAGCCCCTGAGTCACGCGGCCCACGATCGCGTACTCCGGTGGGAGTCCCGCGTCGGCGGTCACCACGAAGAACTGGCTTCCTGCCGTCCCGGGCGGCTCGACCTGGGTCTTGGCCATCGCGACGACGCCGCGCTCGTACTCGGCGTCCTGCGCCGGCGGGTCGACGGTGGAGTATCCGGGCCCACCCGATCCGGACTGCGTCGGATCGCCGCCCTGGATCACGAAGCCCGGGACGATCCGGTGGAAGACCGTGTCGTCGAAGAAGCCGTCCCGCGCGAGCGCGACGAGCGAGGCGCTGGTCGCGGGC
>CAZUVW010000042.1:0-1971 GCA_964623875.1 uncultured Gaiellales bacterium | reverse complement strand
CCCCTCTGGCATTCGCCTGCGCCCTGTTCGGTGCCGTGGTCCTGGTCGCGGGCGCCGAGGTCTGGTCGAGCGTGACGGTGAACGTGCCGCAGCTCGTCTCGAAGGCGAGGGTGAAGGTCGTCTCGGGGTCGAGCCGCTCCTCCGGAGCGGTCGCACCCCCGTCCTCGCGCGGTGCGGGGGCGTCCACGTCGGCGCAGACCGCCTCTCCCGACGGCGCGGCCTCCTCCGCGCTCGTTCCGCCCTCGGTCACGGTCTCCTCGGTCGAGGACGACGTGGGGGTCTCCCCGTCCGAGCCGCAGCCGACGGCGGCGAGGAGCGCGAGCACGCAGAGCAGGAGGACGACGCGCACGGCTCGCGATCCTACGGGTTCGTCACCGACAGCACGCTCGCGAGGTGGACCAGCCGGAAGGCGCCGCGGGTCGTGCGGCGCGTGAGCGCCTCGTCGTCGCTCGTGCCGGCGAGCTCCCACAGCTCGCGCGTGGCGAGCAGCAGCTCGCGCAGCTGATCGGTCTCCTCCCGATGCCCGTTCGCTCGCTCGTCGCACGCGTTGAGCGCGAGGCCGAGCACGCCGAACGTGTCGGGTTGTCGTAGCCAGAGCATCGTCGATGCCATCGTGAGGTACTGGTGGATGCGGGCGAAGGTGACGGGGTGGGCGACCTCGTCGGGGCCGCGAGGAGCGGTCGGGTGGACGGGAGGCAGCCCGTCGGCGATCCGCGCCGCCGTGCCCCCGAGCAGCATCCGCACCTCGTGCGGGTCGAGCCCGGCCGCCCTGGCCGTGCGCACCGCCATCAGGAGGGAGTTCGGCTGCCGCCCGTAGGGGTAGTCGGAGGCGTAGACGACCTGCTCGGGCGGGACGACGCGGAACAGGTCGAGCAGGTCGAGCGGGCTCCACACGGAGGTGTCGAAGAACACGCCCGCGCGGCCGGCGAAGTTCGCCGCCATGGCGGCGAGGTCGACGATCCCCGCATGGGCGATCACGAGCGCGGGAGGCGAGTGCCGCTCGACCAGCCGTGCCAGGCCATCCGCGATCGGCGGCAGCCCGCGCCCGCCGTGGATGAGGATCGGCACGCCGTGGTCCGCGGCGAGCGCGAACACCGGCTCGAGGCGCGGGTCGTCGGGCAGGAACCGCTGCGCGCGCGGATGCAGCTTGATCCCGCGGGCGCCCCGGTCGAGCGCGCGCTGGGCCTCCTCGACCGGTGCCTCGTTCAGGTCGAGCCGCACGAACGGCACGAGCATCCCGTCCGAGGCGGCCGCATGCGCCAGCGTCCTGTCGTTGGCGGCCGAGAAGGCGGGATGACGGTCGGGCTCGTCGAGGCAGAACACGAACGAGCGGGTGATGCCGTAGGCTCGCTGCACCTCGAGCAGCTCGTCGCGATCGCCCACCATGCCGTCGATGTCCTCGCCGAGGTGCGTGTGCGCGTCGAACACCTCCGTGCCGGCCGGCAGCTCGGCGCGGGCGAGCTGCGCGTAGCGCTCCAGCAGCTCGTTCGCGCGGTCGAGGGCGTCCACCCTCGCAGTGTACGGTCAGACCTGGCCGGCGACCGCCGCGACCACGCGGTCGACGAAGGCCGCCTCCGGGACGCTCCCCGCCCAGGCCGGCCGGTCGTTGACCACGATCGCCGGGACGCCGTGCACCCCGTGTCGGTCGGCCTCGTCGGGGAACTCGGACGCCTCGATCGCGATCGCCGTCACCTCGGGCAGCGCGAGGGCGCAGCGGGTCGCCAGCAGCACGGCCGGCGGGCAGTGTGGTCAGGTGGGGGTGACGTACACGAGCAGCTCGATCGGCTGGCCGAGCGCCGCGAGGCGCAGTCGGGACGCCGGCGCGAGCGAGGGCTCGGCCCGGCCGGCCTCGACGATGGCGAGCACGAGCGAGGTGAGCTCGTAGCCGAGCGGCATCCCGCGGTAGACGAGACCGTCTCCGATCGTCAGCTGCGGCCAGGCTCCCGGCTCCTCTCGCTCGACGACGTCGAG
>CAZUVW010000041.1:0-17419 GCA_964623875.1 uncultured Gaiellales bacterium | reverse complement strand
GGTGCTGCTCGGCGTCACCGGCTCGGGCAAGACCTTCACCATGGCGCACGTGATCGCCGAGACGCAGCGGCCGGCGCTGATCCTGGCGCCGAACAAGACGCTCGCGGCGCAGCTTTACGGGGAGTTCAGGGGCTTCTTCCCGTCGAACGCGGTCGAGTACTTCGTCTCGTACTACGACTACTACCAGCCCGAGGCGTATGTTCCCCAGGCCGACCTCTACATCGAGAAGGACTCCTCCCAGAACGACGACATCGCCAGGCTGCGGCTCGCCGCGACGAGCGCGCTGCTCACGCGCCGCGACGTGATCGTGGTCGCCTCGGTCTCCTGCATCTACGGGCTCGGCTCGCCGGAGGAGTGGCGTGAGCGCGTGCTGATCCTCGACGTCGGCGCCGAGCACGACCGGGATGCCGTGCTCGCGAAGCTCGTCGCGAGCCAGTACGTGCGCAACGACACGGTGCTCGGACGGGGGCGGTTCCGCGTCAAGGGCGACCTGCTCGAGGTGCAGCCGGCGAACAGCGAGACCGCCTACCGCATCTCCTTCTTCGGCGACGAGGTGGAGCAGATCTCGCACTTCCACCCGCTCACCGGCGAGGTGCTCTCCCGGCTCGACAACCTCGCGATCTGGCCGGCGACCGAGTACGTCACGTCGCGCCCGACGATCGAGCGTGCCGTCGACGAGATCCGCGCCGAGCTCGAGGCGCAGGTGCGCCTGTTCGAGGAGCAGGGGCGCATGCTCGAGGCGCACCGCATCCGCCAGCGCACGGAGTACGACCTGGAGATGCTCAAGGAGCTCGGCTTCTGCTCCGGCATCGAGAACTACTCGCGCGTGCTGGAGGGTCGGCCGGCGGGCTCGCACCCCTTCACGCTGATCGACTACTTCCCCGACGACTTCGTCGTGTTCGTGGACGAGTCGCACCAGACGATCCCGCAGATCGGAGGGATGTACGAGGGCGACCGCTCGCGCAAGCAGACCCTCGTCGACTACGGCTTCCGCCTCCCCTCGGCGATGGACAACCGCCCGCTCCGCTTCGACGAGTTCCTCGGCAAGGTCGGGCAGATGGTGTTCGTCTCGGCGACCCCCGGTGCGTACGAGCTCCGTGAGTCCACGGTGGTCGCCGAGCAGCTGATCCGGCCGACCGGCGTCGTCGACCCGGAGGTCGAGCTGCGCGCCACGCGCAACCAGATCGACGACCTGCTCGGCGAGATCCGCCGCCGCGAGGAGGTGGGCGAGCGCACGCTCGTCACGACGCTGACGAAGAAGATGGCCGAGGACCTCACCGACTACCTCGTCGAGGCGGGGGTGAAGGCGCGCTACCTGCACTCGGAGGTCGACACGCTCGAGCGGATCCAGATCATCCGCGAGCTGCGCCTCGGCGACTACGACGTGCTCGTGGGCGTGAACCTCCTGCGGGAGGGCCTCGACCTCCCCGAGGTGTCGCTCGTCGCAGTCCTCGATGCCGACAAGGAGGGGTTCCTCCGCGGCAAGACCGCGCTGCTGCAGACCATCGGGCGCGCTGCGCGGAACGTGCACGGCAGGGTGCTGATGTACGCCGACAAGACGACCGAGGCGATCCAGGGGGCGCTCGAGGAGACGAACCGCCGCCGCGCGACGCAGCTCGCGTACAACGAGGAGCACGGGATCGTCCCGACCTCCATCGTCAAGAGCGTCTCCGACATCGCCGAGTTCCTCGCGCTCGACGCGCCCACGGTCCCGGGCCGTCGCCGGCGGGGCAAGGCCGAGGCCGAGGGCATGAGCGGGGAGGAGATCGAGCGGCTCGTCGTCACGCTCGAGGAGGAGATGCTCGCCGCGGCCGAGGAGCTGCGCTTCGAGTACGCGGCCAAGCTGCGCGACGAGATCAAGGAGCTGCGCCGCGAGCTGAGCGCGCTTGCCGATGCGCCTGCGTGATGTAATACTTGTCGTATGTCGAAGATGATAACGGTTCGTATGCCGGACGATCGCGTCGTGGCGATCGATGCGCTCGTCGCAGCCGGTCGGGCGAGCCGGGCGGCGGTGATCGTCGAGGCGATCGACCGGCTCGTGGCGCAGCTCGAGAGCGAACGGATCGACCGCGAGATCGTGGAGGGGTACACCCGGATTCCGCAGACGGACGAGGAGCGCGACTGGGCGGAGTGGTCGACGCGCGAGTCCCTCCGCGAGGAGCCCTGGTGAGACGGGGCGAGGTCTGGTGGGTCGAGCGGCCGGACGCCGGCCCGCGTCCGCACCTGATCCTTTCCCGAGATGCGTCGATCGACGTGCTGGCGAGCGTCCTCGGGGTTCCGGCCACGCGCACGGTGCGCGGCATCGCGTCCGAGGTCGAGCTGGGGCCGGACGACGGCATGCCCGATCGCTGCGTCCTCTCGCTCGACAACACCCGCGTTCTGCAGAAGGCGCACTTCCGCGAGCGGATCTGCGCGCTCGGCCCCGAGCAGATGGAGCGCGTCTGCCACGCGCTCGCGATCGCGACCGGCTGTCGCTGACGTCCTCGCGCTCGCAGCAGGGGTAGGGGCTCGCCGCGTCTCGCGATCGTCCCGGGGGCGGGTTCGGTGGCACGATTGAGGCATGGCATCCCTTCGTGATGCACGCCGCTCGCTCGAGCGGGGCGACGTCGACGAGGCGATGGTCGTGCTCTGGAACGTCCTCGAGCCGCTGCGGCTGGCAGGCGACGAGGACGGGCTCGACGAGGCTGCGCAGCTGGCCGCGCGCGCGGCGGCGGCCGATGCGGCCTACGCGTCCGAAGCGGAGCGGATGCGCGCGGCCGTCGGTGCGCTGACAGCAGGCCCGGCGGATGCGGTGGAGGTTGGGTCGCAGCGCGAGCGGAGCCTCGCCGAGACGCTCGGGCACTGGGCCGAGACCGTCGCCACCGCGACCGGTGCGGGAGAGCCCGGGCTGCCGGAGCCCGTCCCCGGCTCGCCGCCGGCCGACGGGGAGTCCGCCGACGACGAGGCCGGTCGCGGCCGGAGCTTGGGCCCGCTCGTGTGGGCGCTGCTCGTCGGTCTCTTCCTGCTCCTGAACGTGCTCGGCAACGTCTTCGGCGACGGGTAGCCGAGGCAGGTGGGACGAGACCCGAGCCCGTCGCGCGTCAGCCCTGGAGTGAGACGATCTCGTCGCCGCCGCGCTGCTTGGCGCGATAGAGGGCGTCGTCGGCCGCCTTCACCACCTCGAGCGTCGTCTGCCCGTGCAGCGGGAACGACGCCGCTCCGAACGACGCGCTCGGTCGGAACCCTCCGATGATCTCGTCGCCGATCGCATCGCGAATGCGCTCGGCCACGGCCAGCGCCGTCTCGATGTCCGCATCGGGGAGCAGGAGCGCGAACTCGTCGCCACCGAAGCGCGCGGCGACGTCGGTCGCCCGCTTGTGCGTGCGCAGGCAGCTGGCGACGAGCTCCAGCAGCGCGTCGCCCATCTCGTGGCCGCGCAGGTCGTTGATCGTCTTCAGCCCATCGCAGTCGCAGAGCAGGATCGAGACGTTGCCCGCGTCGCGCGCGGCACGCTGGAGCTCGGTCTGGAACCGCTCCTCGAAGCCGCGGCGGTTGAGCAGGCCGGTGAGCTGGTCGGTCACCGCTGCGCGCTGTTCACGGCGCAGTGCCGTCGCCACGTCGATCAGCGCGGCCGTGTGCTGCGCGAAGAGCATCGCCGCCTCCAGCCGATCCTGCGCCGGCGGCTGCCCGACGACGCGGCCGGCGATCATCCCCACCATCTCACCGGCCGCGCGCAGCGGCAGGACGACGATCGCGTCGCTCGGGTCGTCGCGCAGGCCGACCTGCTTGGTCGCCACGATGCTCGACATCGTGGGGGCGTCGCTCGCCGCGTCGAGGCTGCGCAGCGCCTCTGCGGGGAGGGGCTCCACGTGCACGTCGTCCCGACGCCAGAAGTGGACGAGCCTCGGTTGCTCGTCTGCCTCGCGCCAGAGGTCGAGCTGCGCCGAGGCGAGCCCGAGGATGCGGCCGACCGTCCGGGTCGCGAGCTCGGCGATCGCACCGATCCCGCGCAGCGAGCTCGCCTGGACGCACAGCCGCACCAGCTCTCCGATGTCCGACCCGAGACCCGACCGGCCGTCCGAGACCCGCGCCCCGAGGAGCCCGGCGAGCGGCGCGATCGCCCCGCCCGCACCGGACGGCAGCGGGACGCCGATGCTCTCGATGTTGAGCACGGCGATCACGTCCCCGTCCTGCGCATAGGGGACGACCGCCTCGCTGACGATCCCGCCGGTCGCTGCGATGAAGTCCGCATCGGCCGTCACGTCGGCGACGAGCTGGATCGTTCCCGAGCGCGCCGCACGGCCCATCACGCCGTGCTCGAGCGAGAAGCCGTCACGCACCTCCGCGTATCCGTGCTGCGCGACCAGCCACAGCCGCTCGTGCTCGACCGCGTAGACGCTGGCGAGCAGTCTCCCGCCGAACGGCGCGCAGAGCGCCTCCAGCGCAGTCTCGATCGCGTCGCGCGAGCGCGCGGTGCCGATGCTGCGCTCCGCGGCGCGACAGGCGCGTCGAAGGTCGCGGTCGGAGATCTTGCCTCTGCGGGCGCCGGCAGAGGGCCGCACCTCCGCGACGGCGGCGTCCGCGATGGGGTCGTGGTCGGCAGGGGCGAACACCTGCTCGACGTTGGCGGACACCTGGGCGTCGTGGACGACGGCGAGCAGGGCGTCGAGGACGAGCGGGTCGAACCGCGTCCCGCGATCCTCCCGCATCAGCCGCACCGCCTCGTCGATCGTCAGCGCCGGTCGGTACACGCGGTCGGTGGTGAGCGCGTCGAAGACGTCGGCGACCGACGCGATCCGTCCCTCGAGCGGGATCGCCTCGCCGGCGATCCCGTGCGGATAGCCCTTGCCGTCCCAGCGCTCGTGATGGGTCAGCGCGATGGTGGCCGCGAGGTCGAGCACCTCGGACGACGAGCCGGAGAGCAGCGCGTAGCCCACCTCCGGGTGTCGCTCGATCACCGCGCGCTGCTCGTCAGTGAGCGGGCCCGGCTCGAGCAGCACCTCGTCGGGGATCGCGATCTTGCCGATGTCGTGGAGCGGGCTCGCGTCGCGGATCAGGTCGCAGCGCTCCTCGTCGATGCCGAGCTTGCGCGCGACCTGCCAGCACATGCGGCTCATCCGCTCGGTGTGGCGGCCCGTCTCCGTGTCGCGGAACTCGGCGGCATCGGCGAGACGGCGGATCGTCTCGGCGTGGGCGTGCCGCAGCTCGAGCTCCGACCGGCTGAGCCGGGCGACGGTGTCGAGCAGCTCCTCCTCGGTGCGGCGGCGCCGTTCGAGCTCCTGCTGCACCTGCTCCAGGAGCCGGGCGTTGTCGAGCGCGATCGCGGCGAGCCGGCCGAACCGGTCGAGCACGGCGATCTGACGGTCGTCGAAGATGGCGTGGGGGCTGGTGTGCGCCACGCCGAGCACGCCGATCACGCCGGCGCTGCCGCGCAGCGGCACGCCGACGATCGCGTGGAACGCGTGCGCGAGCTCGTCGAGACGCCCCGGCCACGACGGGTAGTCGGGCACGGAGAGCGGCTCGCCGTCGCGGGCGACCCGGCCCGCGATCCCCTCGCCGAGCCCGACCTGGAAGCCGATCCGCTCGGAGAAGATCCCGCGCCCGATGTGCACCGTCAGGGTCTTGCCGTCGGCCTCGACGAGGTACACGAAGGCGTCGCGCGCGCCTACGAGCCCGGTGGCGCGGTCGACGATCGCCTCGAGCAGGCGCGGCGTGTCGAGGCCGTCGGCGAGCAGGAGCGTCGTCTCGACCAGGGCGTCGAGCTCGGCCCCCGAGCGCGCGCCGTCCTCCCCGGAGGGCAGGGGGCGATCGCGCTGGGGGAGGAGCCGCACCTCCCGTGTATCGGCGGGATGTGCACCGTTGTTGAGCGCGGCGCGGCGCCCCACGTGCAGCGTCTAGGTTGGCGCCGTGGCCCATCGCACCGACGCGGCGCTGCGCGCGAACGTCAGGCTCCTCGGCGACCTCCTCGGGCGGGTGCTCGTCGAGCAGGAGGGGGAGGAGACGTACGCGCTCGAGGAGCGGATCCGGCTGCTCGCGCGCCTCGGCCGGCGCGGTGACGCGGGCGCCCGCCGGGCCCTGGCGGAGACGATCGCGGGCCTCGACGTCCCCGCGCAGGCGACGATCCTGCGCGCGTTCACGGTCTACTTCCACCTCGCGAACATCGCCGAGCAGCACCACCGCGTCCGGCGACGACGCGAGCTCGAGCACGCGGGCGCCACGCCACGCGAGTCGATCGCGGAGGCGGTGGAGCGGCTCACCGCGGCAGGCGTCGCAGACCAGGAGCTGCGGGAGGCGGCAGCGCGCGTGGACGTCGAGCTCGTGCTGACGGCGCACCCGACCGAGGCGCTGCCGCGCACGGTGCTCGAGCGCCATCGGCACCTTGCCGCGCTGCTCGCCGAGCTCGACGACCCGCGCCTCACCCCGCGCGAGCGCCGGAGCGTCGAGGACGCGATCGCTGAGGAGGTCACGATCCTCTGGCAGACGGACGAGGTGCGTTCCGCACGGCCACGCGTCGTGGACGAGATCCGCCAGGGTCTCTGGTTCCTCGAGGAGAGCCTCTGGGACGCCGCTCCTGCGCTCGTGGAGGAGTGGCGCCGGCAGCTGCCCGGCACGCCGCTGCGATTCGGGTCGTGGATCGGCGGCGACCTCGACGGCAACCCCCACGCGGGCGCCGACACGGTGCGCGAGGCAGTGGAGCGCTCCCACGAGGTCGTCAGGGAGCTCGTCCGACGCGACGTCCGCGCGCTCGCAGCGGCCTGGGGGATGTCGACGACGATCGTCGCGGCCGACCCGGCGGTCGGTGACGTCCCGCTCCCGCCGGACGCGAACCCGACCGAGCCCTATCGCCGACGGCTGACCACGATCTGGGAGCGGCTGGGTGCGACGGCGCCGTTTTCGCTGGACGAGCTGCGTGCCGAGCTGGAGGTGATCGAGGCCAGCCTGCGCGCCCACCGCGGCGCGCGGATCGCCGATGGCGGCCTCGCGGCGCTGCGCCGACGACTCGACGTCTTCGGCCTCCACGGCGCGGCGCTCGACCTGCGGGTGCACGCCCGGACGCTGCACGGCGCGCCCGGCGAGCTTCGGCCCGTGCTGGCGGAGGCGGCGGCGCTGCAGGCCGTGCACGGCCCGGAGGTGATCGACACGCTCGTCGTCTCGATGACGCGGAGCGCGGACGACGTGCTCGCAGCCGAGGCGCTGGCCGCCGAGGCCGACCTCGACGTGACGGTCGTCCCGCTGCTCGAGACGATCGACGACCTGCGCGGGGCCGCAGCTCTTGCCGCGGAGCTGCTCGACCGCTCGCCGCGACCGACGCTCGAGGTGATGGTCGGCTACTCCGACTCCGGCAAGGACGGCGGCGTCGTCACGGCCCAGTGGGAGATCTACCGGGCGCAGGAGGCGCTCTCCTGGCTCGCGGGAGAGCGTGGAGTCGAGCTCACCGTCTTCCACGGACGCGGTGGCAGCGCCGGGCGGGGCGGAGGGCCGACGTACGCGGCGATCCTCGCCCAGCCACCGCACGCCGTCGACGGGCGGCTGAAGGTGACCGAGCAGGGCGAGACGATCGCGTTCAAGTACGGGCTTCCGGGCCTCGCCCGTCGCAACCTCGAGGCGGCGGTCTCGGCGACGTTGCTCGCCACACTGCCGAACCGTGTCGTCCACGAGGCGCCCAGCGGGGCGCGCGAGTCGATCGAGGAGGTCTCGTCGGCCGCGAACGCCGCCTACCGCGCGATCGTGTGGGACGACCCCGCGTTCCCCGGCTTCATGCGCGCGTTCACGCCGCTCGACGAGCTGCGACTGCTCGAGATCGGCTCCCGCCCAGCCTCCCGACCCGAGGCGGCCGGTGCTGCGGAGCTCGAGGCGCTCCGGGCGATCCCATGGGTCTTCTCCTGGACGCAGACCCGCTGCATCCTGCCCGCCTGGCTCGGGGCCGGAGCGGGGCTCGCGGCCCGGCCGGTCGACGAGCTCCGTGCCCTCTTTCGCGCGTGGCCCTTCTTCCGGGCGCTCGTGGAGAACCTCGAGATGTCGCTCGCCAAGACGAGCATGGAGATCGCGGAGCGGTACCTCGAGCTCGTCCCCGGCGCCGGGCTCGCCGAACAGGTCTTCGACGCGATCCGCGCCGAGCACGACCGGGCCGTCGCACGGGTGCTCGAGATCGTCGAGGCGCGTGACCTGCTCGACCGCCACCCGGTGCTGCAGCAGTCGGTGCGGCTGCGCAACCCCTACGTCGATCCGATGAACGCGATCCAGGTCGAGCTGCTGAAGCGCTGGCGCGGGGGAGACGAGGCCGCGCTGCGACCGCTGTTGCGGTCGATCGCCGGGATCGCGGCGGCGCTGCGCAACACGGGGTGACTCCTACGATCCCGTGGCGACCAGCTCGATGCGCGCGCGGATCCCCGGCGCTCGTGTCAGCCGCGCATCACAGGTGACGAGCGGCGCGTCGAGCGCCTCGGCGAGCGCGACGTACACGGCGTCGTAGGTGGTGAGCACGTGCCGCAGCTCCCAGGCCCGACCGAGCAGCGCACCGTGCGGGTATCGGGTCAGCGGGAGGTCGTCCAGGTCGAGCCGCGCGTCCTGCGCCCGGTCGTCGCTGATCGCGCCGTGTGCGACCAGTCGGCGGAGCGTCTGCACGACCTCGACATCCACGAGGTGTGGCGCGTGAAGGTCGCCGTCCTCGGTCAGCTCGTCCAGCAGGCTCCCGCTCGGGCGGCCCGACCCGAGAGCGCGGACGAGCACGCAGGCGTCGACGACCTTCACTCTCCCCGCATCTCGCGGATGATCGCGACGATCTCCTCCGTCGACGGTCCGTCACCCGATCGCCGCCGTGCTCGCTCGAGCACCTCGGCGACGGTCGGCTTGGCCGCCATCGTCACCAGCTCGCTGCGGAGGTACTCGGACATCGACATCCCGGCGGTGGCGGCGCGCGCTCGCAGCACGGCGAGCGTGTCGTCGGGGACGTCGCGTATCTGCACCGCCTTCGGCATGGACGTGATCCTACAACCATTTTGCATTCAGTGCATGCAAGATGGCGCAAACGGACGTGTACGCTCTCGGCATGTGCCGGAACATCCGCCAGCTCCACAACTTCGAGCCGCCCGCGACCGACGACGAGATCCGCGCCGCCGCGCTGCAGTACGTGCGCAAGGTGAGCGGTCAGACGCGCCCGTCGAAGGCCAACGAGGCGGCCTTCGCGCGGGCCGTGGACGAGATCGCCCACGTCACCCAGCACCTGCTCGCCGACCTCGTCACGGCCGCCCCGCCGAAGGACCGCGAGGCAGAGGCCGCGAAGGCGAAGGCGCGGGCCGCGAAGCGCTTCGGCTCGGCCGCGGCCTGAGGCGCCCTCGTCATCGAGACAGGCCGACGTCGGCCCGCCGGTTGCCCGGTCAGCCGAATGACGTGCCGAACTTGTCGTTGGTGCTGGCGGTGTCGGCGATGCCGCTGGAGTCCTGGCTCCAGAGCTGGCTGCCGGTGGAGGTGAGGAAGCTCGGGCCGCCGTAGAGGACGCTGACGGCGCCGGCCGCCTTTGTCGAGCCGAGCGCCTCCCCGGGAATCCCGATGGCGAGGTCTGCGTGGCTGCCGTCGCTGTAGCGGCCTGTGGTGAGCGAGAGCCCGAAGGCGTCGCCGGACTCCGCTGAGCCGGCGATGCCTGGCTTGTTCTGGTGGAAGATCAGCGCGTCGGTCGTTCGGAGCCCGACCGGCGACCCGCGCAGGACGTGCACGATGCCCGCGTCCGACGAGCCGCTGAAGTCCTCGAACGGCACACCGATCGCGAGGTCATCCCGTCCGTCGCCGTCGAAGTCCCCGGCCGTGAGCGTGAGGCCGAACCGGTCGCCCGACTGCGGGGACGCGCCGTCGAGGTCGGCCTGGGTGAGCACCTGGCTCCTCGGACGGGCGAGCACCGAGGAGGGGAGGCTGTTCCAGACGACGATCGCGCCGGCGTCCGTCTTGCCGCTGTGATCCTCGTGGGGGATCCCGACCGCGATCTCCGCTCGTCCATCGCCGTCGAAGTCGCCGAAGGCCAGCGACCTGCCGAACCCGTCCCCCTCCTCGTCGTGCGTGCCGGCGACCCCGTCACTCGGGAGGCCCGTCAATTCGTCGTAGTGGATCTGTCGGAGGAGACGCCAGGGTGTTGGGCGCCGACCCGCGGAACCGGTGATGATGCCGACCCTACCGCCATTCCAGTCGGCTCCGACGGGGATGTCAGTTCCGATGGCGATGTCGTCGAGACCGTCGCCGTCGTGGTCGCCTGTTGCCAGCGCGCTGCCCCACCTGTGGTCGTCGAAGTGCCGGTGAACTTCCCGTAGCAACCGGCGCCCGAGTCCCTCGATGCCAGAGCCTCGACGGCCGTACAGGAGGACCGCACCTCCCTGGTCGGGGCCATCGAGCGAATCGAGCAATGGCACGCCGATGACGAGGTCGGCTGCGCCGTCGGCGTCGACGTCGCCGGCGGCGAGCGCTGCCCCGAAGCGACACCGGCAGCGCAGGGTCGCCCCGGTTCCCGACCCGTACGCGAGGCTCGAGCGTGCCGAGAGCCCATCGCGTGAGCCGTGCAGGACCTCGACGATCCCCTCGTCGGTGTTGTCGCCGATGTCTTCGCCGGGGACGCCGATGGCGAGGTCGGCGTAGCCGTCTGCGCTGAAGTCGCCGGCTGCGAGGGCGTGGCCGAAGAAGTCGCGACGCTCGGGGGCGCCGGAGACGCCGGGGGAGGACTGGGCGAAGAACTGGTCGCCGGTGGCAGTGAGGCCGTTCGGTCCGCCATACAGCACGTGGACGGCGCCGGCCTGGAGGTAGCCGTTGACGGTCTCGGAGGGGACGCCGATGGCGAGGTCTTCGTAGCCGTCGCCGTTGAAGTCGGAGTGAACGGGGTCGGTCTCGGCGGTGCGGACTGTCGTGGTGAGGGTGGAGGCTGAAGCTGTTCCGGCGACGGTCGCGAGCGCGAGCACGGTGAGCGCGAGGCGGCTGCGGATCGCTGTCATGATGTCTGACACCGGTTGCGCTGGCTCATCGACTGATGGACGGGTCGGAGTCGCCCTGCGAGTGGTTGGTCAGCCGGGTCTGGGCCGTGCCGTCGGCGTTCATCACGTAGATCTCGAAGTTGAGGTCGCGGTTACTGATGAAGGCGATCTTCGTGCCGTCGGCGGAGAACGACGGCTGGTTGTCCGTTGCGGTGTTGTTCGTCAGCCGCGTCTGGCCCGATCCATCGGCGGTCATCACGTAGATCTCGAGAGCGGTGCCGTCGCGGTAGCTCGCGAAAGCGATCTTCGTGCCGTCCGCGGAGAGGGACGGCTGGATGTCCTCTGCGGTGTCGTTCGTCAGACGCGTCTGGTCCGATCCGTCGGCGTTCATCACGTAGATCTCGCCGCCATTGCCGTCTCGGTAGCTCGTGAAGGCGATCTTCGTGCCGTCGGCGCCGAACGACGGCTGGGAGTCCTCATCTGCGTTACTCGTCAGACGCGTCTGGCCCGATCCGTCGGCGTTCATCACGTAGATCTCGCGGTAGATGCCGCTGTTACCGTCGCGGCGGCTCGTGAAGGCGATCTTCGTGCCGTCGGCGGAGAACGACGGCTGGTTGTCCTCTGCGGTGTTGTTCGTCAGTCGCGTCTGGCCCGATCCGTCGGCGTTCATCACGTAGATCTCGCCGTTGCCATCGCGGTAGCTCGTGAAGGCGATTTTCGTGCCGTCCGCGGAGAACGACGGCTCGAGGTCCAATGCGGTGTTGTTCGTCAGTCGCGTCTGGCCCGATCCGTCGGCGTTCATCACGTAGATCTCGCCGTTGCCATCGCGGTAGCTCGTGAAGACGATTCGCTCCGCGTTCACGGCGAGCCCGAGGATCTTCTCGGCCGTCTGGCCGCTGTCGGGGTGCTCCACGCTGACGGTGAAGGGGAAGTAGCCGGTCTCGGTCGGGGTGCCGGCGAGCGTGCCATCCGGGTCGAGGGTGATCCCGTCGGGCAGGGCTCCGCTCTTCTTCGTCCAGAAGAGCTCCTCGGTGGGCCGATTCGCCTGCATCGTGAAGGAGTACGGCACTCGAAGCGTCGCGCCGGGCAAGAAGGTCGTCAGGATCTCGAGCTCTGCCGCCTCCCGGATCGTGATCTCGAACGCCGCCGTGGTGACGCCGAGCGAGTGCCTCACGTCGACGGAGAAGGCGTGGATGCCGGACGCGAGCGGCGTGCCCGAGAGGGTGCCGTCGGTGTCGAGCGAGAGGCCCGCAGGGAGCTCGCTCCCGTCGGACACGCCGTAGGCTGAACCGGTAGCACCGTCCGGAAGCTCGACGTCGAGCGTCGTGGTGTACGGCACCCCGACCTGCCCCTCGGGCAGGGTCGTGGCGTCCTCGTCACACGGGAGCGGGACGGCGAGGTCGCCGCTCAGGAGGAGGAACGGGCTGCCCGGCAGCTCGAACTCGTTCGCGACCTCGAGGTCGAGGTTCTCGAACACGTCGAGCTCGTCGCTGAGCCACTCGGCCGGCTCGAGCTTGGCCGTCAGCGTGACCGGCTGCTCGAGCTTGAGCTTGGGGCTCTCGCACGGGTCGAGCGTCGCCGTGAGACCCGACTCGAGCTCGACGGTCGGCGCGACCACGCCGTACAAGAGGAAGCCGATCGACGGCGACAGCGAGAAGCCGAGCTCCGCCTTGGCTTCCAGGTCCCAGTCGAGGTCCCCGTCGGCCGTGAACGAGCTCTCGAGGTCGTAGGTGGGGGTCGAGTCGACGTCGACGACGAGGGCTCCCGTAGCCGTCCCCGTCGCGGAGGCGGTCGTCGTCAGCTCGCCGCCGACGGTGCCTTCGAGCTTCGCCTCGAGCGTGAGCTGCGGCTCGACGACGACCGGGATCGGGCCGACGAAGATCACCTTCGTGCCGAGCGAGTAGTCGTCGATGAGCGCGAACGTTGCGTCGCACGAGAGGCCCTTGTTCGCCGAGAACTGGACGCCGATCTCGCCCTGGAGCGAGATCCCGGTACGGAGGTGTACCTCCTCGCCGTCCCACTCGCCCTCGAAGATCACGTCGGGGTTGAAGCTGAAGATCGGCGTCGCCTTCAGCGACGGATCCTCGTCGTCGGGGTCGGACGGGCAGCCGTAGGTGAAGCGTCCCTCCTCCGCGACCGTCCCCACAGCTCCGGCCGCTGCCGACGCAGAGCTCGCCTGGCGCTGCTGCGCTCCCGATTCGGTCGTCCCGAGCGTCGTGAACGGCGAGGCGGAGGCGAGCACGGGCGCGATGGAGCCGGAGCCGTCCGGCGAGGTCGGGGTGAAGTCGGGAACCTGGAGGTCAGAGAGGTCGTCCGAGAAGTCGAGCTCCCCCTTGGGCAGCGCATCGGAGAGCGTCGCGATCTCGGTCGTGACCGCCACCGTGCCGCCGGCACATTCCCCGATCTCGAGCACCCGTCGGAGCAAGCCGTCAGGGGTGTGCTCCCCGATCGAGGCTGCGATGACGTCACCGGCCTGGAGCGGTGACGGCCCTTCGGCGACGAAGCAGGGGAGCGTGACGACGAGCTCCCCCGCGGGGTTACCCGAGGTTCCCAGCACCGCACCCGGTGCGACGAGCTTCGTCGTCGCGTAGGCATCGAGGCCCGCTTGGGTGACGGCCAGGCTGGCGGCGAGCGTATCCACGGCGACGATGCCCGCGCCCTTGCCGGGTAGCGGCCGCGGGCTCTCACCGCGCCGCTCGAGGTTCCCCTCGACGTCCACGAGCACCCAGTCGTCGAGCACGCCGAGCGCTGCGATCCCGACCACCTTGGGCTCCGTGCCCTCTCTCGGGCCGCGCTCGCCCTCGGCGTCGCCGAGCGCTGCGACCGATCCGTCCTCGCGCGCGACCCAGGCTCCCTGCGCGGTCGGGGTGAGCGCGATCCCGGTTGCCCGTGCATCGCTCGCGGGAGCGCGACCGAGGCGCGCCGCCGCGCCGAGCGCCACCGTCGTCCCATCTCGTCTGAGGAGCCAGCCACCGGCTCCGGCCGGCGAGAGCGCCACGTCGACGACCGGGCTCGACCCTCCCGAGGCGACCGTCGACGCGAGCGCGGAGGGGGCACCCCCGAGCGTGGCGACGGTCCCGTCCGAGAAGGCGACGACCGCTCCGCTCCCGTCGGGAGTGAGATCGAGCGCGACCGCCACCACGCCCTTCTTCGGCGGCGTCGCGCGCCCGAGCGTCGGCGCGGTGCCGTAGGAGCGAGTCGCGCCGAAGCGGTCGAGGGTTACGTAACCCGTGCCCGAGGGAGCGAGTGCGATGTCGACGACGGGGGCGACCGGGGCTTCGGCCGCGTAGGTCTGCACGCCGAGCGACCGGGTCGTGCCCTCCGTCGAGACCGCGATCACGCCCGAGAGCTCGTCGCTCGACTGCGCCGCCAGCACGGCCGATCCTCCCACGAGCGAGACGCCGATTCCAACCGTCATCAGGAGCGTGCCTCGTGCGAGCCATCCAGCCATCACCCGGTTTCCCCCTCAGCTGTCACTCGTGTTCTCTTCCGCGGGAGTCCATGTCCCTGCGCCGACGCTATGCGGCTTCGCGACGGCTGGACATCGTGGAGAACCACATGGCATTGGAGCCCGCTTCGTTCCCGCAGGGGACGTGCTCGGCGCTGGGCCAGCGTCCATGGTGACCACGCGGTCGAAGGGCACTCCAGCGTGTCGGACGGCTTCGTGGGCCGCAGTCGAGAGCATCGGGGCGCCGCGGCTCGCCGCTGGGAGGCCGCGTGGCGAACGAGGATCCTGAGAAGTTGCATCCGTTGCGGTGCACGTTCCCCGGGTTCGTGCATCAGACACGCCTCCCCGCGATAGTCGCCTCCATCGCTTCCGGCGCGCGCGAGACGGCGATCGAGACCACGTCGAGCTGGGCCCGCTCGACGACGTCGGCGACGTCGGTCAGGCAGGACGCCTGGTACAGCAGAAACCAGCGGTCGTCCTCGGGGACGTAGATCGATCGCAGGAAGCGTGCCGCTCCGGCGATGCGACGCGCCCGGGTCGAGACGCCCTCGACTCCCCTTTCGGGTGTCACGATCTCGACGAGGTACGCGCTCGTCTTGCCGAGGTCGAGGGATTCCTCGTCGCGACCCGGACTCGACTCGGCCGGCTGCCGGTCGCGCTCGAGCACCCGGCGCAGGCTCACGCGGCGAGCCCTGCGATCCACGGGCGAGGGGTGTCGCCGACCGACGTCCGGCAGGCAGCGGCACGCGCCTTCGTCAGCCGCCAGTCCGCGCCAGGACTGTCCACCGCGCGCGTCACCGGCTGTAGTAACGCGTGACGAGGAAATCGGTTGCTGCGCCGGGAACGTCCTGACTGCCGATGGCGACGATCCGACCGTTGGGCTGGACGGCGACGCGGAGGCCCGCCGATCGCGGGCCCGTCCTGAAGACCCGCCCGTCTCCGTCGAAGGTGGGATCCGGACTTCCGTCGGGCATGAGGCGAGCGAGGAAGAGCTGCTCCGGGAGACTCCCGAGCTGTGCGTTGCCCACCACGATGATCTGTCCGTTGGAAAGAGCCACCAGGTTCTCGGCGATGAACTGTCGGGGCCCGAGCCCGATGAGCGCCTTGCCGTCATCGTCGAAGGTCGTGTCCAGCGCTCCGTTCGCCTTGTAGCGGGCGAGAGCGATCCGCCATCGCGGACTGGACGAGGAGCCCATGTTGGCGACGCCGGTCACGAGGATCTTTCCGTCGGGCTGGATCGCGACGCCTGTCGCCTGCTCGAGCACCGAGGTGCTGAAGTCCGTCACCACCTTCCCGTCGCCGTCGAAGGTCGTGTCAAGCGAACCGTTCGTCCTGTAGCGGGCCAGGGCGATCTTCACCGAGGAGTCGAAGCTCCCTGCGCCAGCGACGACGATCTTGCCGTCGGGCTGGACCGCCATCGCGAACGCTCGTTCGAACTCCGAGGTCGAGAAGTTCGTGGTCACGACACCGGACGATCCGAAGCTGCTGTCGCGTGCGCCCTCTGCCGTGAAGCGGGCGACGAAGAAGACGTCGGCCGGATCTTCGCCGAACCCACACCGGAGGCTCGCTGGGCACCCGAAGCCGGCGACGAGGATCTTGCCGTCGGCCTGCAACACCATCGTGCGCGCAAGGTCCCGCTTGAGCTGGGACAGGTCGACGAGCGCGCCTCCCACGCCCAGCGTCTGGTCGCCGAACGACCCGTCGCGGGCGCCGTTCTCCCGCAGGCGCAGCAGGCCGAGCTGGTCGCGACCGGACGTGGCCACGACGATCTTGTCGGACTGGAGGGCGACACCGGGGACAAAGGCGGCCGCGGCGCCCGGCTCGACCTTGCCGCTGCTCCCGAAGGTGGAGTCCAGCGAGCCATCCTGCTCGAGGCGAGCGATCGCGAGTAGGTTCGCGCTCGCCGTCTCCTTCCTGCCGACGACCACCATCTTGCCGTCGGGCTGCAGCGTGAGCCCCAGGGCGACGTCCATCGTCCGCCCTGACTCCACCGAGTCGAAGCCGACGAGCGCTGTCCCCGCCTCCCCGAACGTCGTGTCGACCTTGCCGGGGACGGCCATCGACGCACCGGCCACCGCGGTCAGCGCGAGCAGGCTCACGGTTGCCGTGATCGTCGTCAGCGCGATCGCTCGTCGCGACGCTCGCTCCCCCATGCCGCCCTCCTCCCGTGTGTGCTCCGCCCCGGTCGTGATCGACGGTAGAGCTGCGGTACGCGCGGCTCAATTGGGGAGACCCACATGGAAAGGGTCGCGGTCGTCTCAGCGAGCGACGCGCCGTGCCAGCTCCGTGCGGGAGCGGAGCCCGAGCTTCGCGTACACCTTCGTCAGGTTGGCCTCGACGGTCCGCACCGTCACGAAGAGACGGGCGGCGACTTCCTTGTTGGAGAGACCCTCGGCGACGAGCTCGGCGACGCGCCGCTCCGTCTCCGTGAGCTCGCCCGACGCCCGCCTTCGCCCCGGGATGCGGGCGAGCTCCGTGGCTGCTCGCTCCGCCCAGACGGCGGCGCCGAGCTCGTCGAAGATCTCGAGTGCCGCGGTCAGCGCCGTCCGCGCGTCGCCGCGGTGCTTCGCGCGCCGGTCGATGCGCCCCTTCTCCAGAAGGGTCCGGCCCACCTCGAACGGCTGGGGCAGCTCCCGTGCAGCGGCGAGAGCCGCCTCGATCGCCTCACGAGCCGCGGCGTGGTCTCCCCGCACGGACGCAGCCATCGCTCGGCCGCGCTGCCCGACCGTGACGTGCCATGCGGTCCAGCCGGGCACGCCCTTCCCAGCGACGTGCCGGGCGAGCTCGTCGGCCTCCTCGATCCGTCCCAGGTCGACGAGCGCCTGGATCGCGTTGGGGTAGACGCCGAAGACCGAGAGGTCTCCCGGTCGGGTCTTGGCGATACGGACGAGCGCCGGGGCGAGAGCCTCCCACGCGCCAGCCGCGTCCTGGCGCGACAGCGCGACGAGGCCGAGGGCGCCTCTCGCCCGCCACGCGACGAGCTCGGAGCCCGACTCCTCCGCCCCGGCCAGTGCGCGCCGAGCGTGCTCCTCGGCCATCTCGA
>CAZUVW010000040.1:0-17519 GCA_964623875.1 uncultured Gaiellales bacterium | reverse complement strand
CGGCCGGGTCGGTCGCGGCGGCGAGCAGTCGTACTGCCTGCTCGTCTCCCGGCAGCGCGACGAGCTCTCCGAGACCGCGGTCGAGCGGCTCGAAGCGCTCGTCGCGACCGGTGACGGCTTCGAGCTGGCCGAGCGCGACCTCGAGATCCGCGGCGAGGGCCAGCTCCTCGGCGCGCGTCAGTCGGGCCTCACCGACCTGCGCTTCACACGTCTGCGCGCGGACCGCGACCTGCTGGAGGAGGCGAAGCGGATCGCGGCGGAGCTCCCCGACGAGGGCTGGTACGCGGGCGACGTCGAGCTGCTCCTCGGCGCAGCGGAGCACGTGGGGGAAGGGTGACGCGGGGTGCGGATCCCTGCGGGATCCGAACCTAGAAGCACACGCCCGATCGCGCCTGCTCCCTAGGTGCGAATCCCCGCAAGGGGATTCGCACCCTCGCAGCGCGACGCGTGCGCCTACGCTGACGCCATGCGGATCATCGCGGGCACCCATCGTGGACGACGGTTCGCCGCGCCGAAGGGAGACCACACCCGCCCGACGAGCGACCGGGTACGTGAGGCGCTCTTCTCGATCGTCGGACCGCTCGAGGACGCGGCGGTGCTCGACCTGTTCGCGGGCTCAGGGGCGCTCGGCCTCGAAGCGCTCTCGCGCGGCGCGGCCCGCTGCACCCTCGTCGAGCGGGATCGCGCCGCCTGCCGGGTGATCCGCGACAACCTGGCCTCGCTCGGCCTGGTCGGCGCGACGATCCTCCAGCGCGACGCGGTGCAGGCGCTGCGTGAGGAGGCTGCGGCCGGTCGGCGATACGACCTCGTCCTGCTCGACCCCCCGTACGGCGAGTGGTCGGAGCTCGAGCAGCGGCTTGCCGCCTCGCTCCCGGCCGTGCTCGCGGACGACGCGCTGGTGGTCGTCGAGACGGAGGCGCGCACCGAGCCACGCCTGCCACTCGACCTCGAGACGACCCGGCGGTACGGTTCCGCCCGACTGACGGTGTTCTCCCGATGACCGACCGCCCACCCCTCGTCGCGATCTGCCCCGGCTCCTACGACCCGGTCACCCTGGGCCACGTGGACGTGATCGGCCGGGCGGCCGGCATCTTCGACCGCGTGGTGGTCGGCGTGGTCAGGGATCCCCACCACAAGCAGACGACGTTCACGGTCGAGGAGCGGGTCGCGTTCCTCGAGGACGCGCTCGGCGCCTACGACAACGTGGTCGTCGACGTCTTCGCCGAGCTCGTCGTCGAGTTCGCGCGGCGGCACGGCGCCCGGATCATGGTCAAGGGCCTGCGGGTGCTCGCGGACTTCGAGTGGGAGGTGCAGATGAACCGCCTCAACCACCTCCTCGCCCCGGAGATCGAGACGATGTACGTCATGTCGAGCTCCAAGTACGCGTTCGTCTCCTCGAGCGGCGTGCGCGAGATCGCGCTGTTCGGCGGCCGCGTCGACGAGCTCGTGCCGCCAGCGGTCGCCCGTCGCTTCCGCGAGCTGCACCCGGACGGCCGCCCCGGGGCCCCGCTCAGCCCACAGGACTGACGCACCGGCGCCCCGCCGACCGGCGCGGGCAGTACGATTCCCCGCCATGGACGTCCTCGTACTCATCGACAAGCTCGACGACCTGGTGCACAACGCCAAGTCCGTCCCCATGACCGACCAGGTGCGCATCGAGCGCGAGGAGATCTACGACCTCCTCGACCAGATGCGCGCGACGATCCCGGAGGAGATCAAGCAGGCCCGGTGGATCGTCAAGGAGCGCCAGGAGATGCTCGCCGAGGCCAAGCGCGAGTGCGACCGCCTGATCGGCGAGGCGCGCGAGCAGGCCGTCCGCGAGGCGTCCCAGACCGAGATCGTGAAGATCGCCGAGAAGCAGGCGCAGGACATCGTCGAGGAGGCGCGGCGCCAGGCGCGCGAGACGCGGCTCGAGATGGAGGACTGGGCCGACGGCATCCTCTCGACGCTCGAGGTCAACCTCGACAAGTTCCTCGGTGCCGTGCGCCGGGGCCGCGAGCGGCTCCACGAGCGCTCGCAGGAGACCGTGGTCGCCGGGATCGGGCCCATCGACCGCGATCCGACCGGCCCGCTCGACGCCGACTCGTACCTCTAGCTAGCTCGCGAAGCGCAGATCCGCGGGAGCGGATCACCGCCGCTTGATCCCCCGCCTGCGGCGGGGGCAGATCCCTGAAGGATCGAGGGGCTGAGGTGCGCTGGTCGGCGCCCGGGCGGCTGCGCCGCCCTCGGCGCAGATGTGCGTGACCTCGTCTCGTGCGATCGCCGTCGGCCACGCTCATCCGCCGAGCGTCGCTCGTGTCGAAGCAGCACGAGCGGCTCACGAGCTGGCGGGCCGTCACCGGTCGAGTCGCCGGCTGGGTGATGCGCGGTGAGCCCGACCTGCCAGGGCCTGACGTGGCGCAGGCCCCGGCAGATCGGTGTGTGCCTAGCCCCGCGTCGCGACCTGCACGAGCCGGCTGGCGCTGATGCCCGCGAGCCCCGGATCCCCGACCCGGTAGGCCCGGACGAAGAACTGCACGTTGTAGCCCGTCCGGAGAGGGAAGTCCGACCGCGGCAGGAGCGTATACTGCACCCACCCGTCGATCGCGGTCGGCGAGTTGTCGCCGCCCGTGGTGAGGATGGGGGTGGAGCGGATGAACACGATCGCGTTGCGCACGACGTTGCCGCGCGTGTCCTTCACGCGGATCCGGACGGTGATCGGCGTCTCGCGGGAGGTGACCGGGTTCGGGAAGAAGTTGACCCGGTCGACGATCAGCCGCTGGTCGCGGGGGATGTCCTTCGCGTCCACCGAGCGGTCGCCGTTCGGGAGCGTGATGATCCCGTCATCGGGGTTGGCCTGGACGACGTTCGTCGCGGTCGAGTACGCGTCCGAGCGACCGAGTGTGTTGCGGGCCTCGACGCGCAGCCGCAGCGTACGGCCCAGATCGGCCTGGACGATGGTGTAGGTCGAGCTCGTCCGACCGCTCAGCGGCACGCAGCCGTTGCCGTCCTTGTCACAGCGCAGCCACTTGTAGCTGTACGTGATCGGCCCGCTGCCGACCCAGGAGCCGGGGGTGCCCGTCAGCTTCGCGCCGACGATGCTGCTCCCCGAGATCGTCGGAGGCGACTGGCTGGCGGGACGCCCGCCCTCCGTGCCGACGACCGAGGTCGCTGCGCTGGTGGACGGCGTCGTCCCGCCCTTCGTGCTGGCGATGACGCGGACGCGGATCCGCCTTCCCGCGTCGGCCGAGGCGATCGTGTACGTGCGCTCGTCCGCGCCGCTGATCGCGGTGCAGGTCTTCTCGGAGGAGTCGTCGCCACCGGCCGGGTTGCACCGGAGCCAGCGATACTCGAACACGATGCCGACGTTCGGCGTCCACGACCCGGGCGATGCCTCGAGCACGCTCCCGACGAGGGCGATGCCGGTGATCGTCGGTGGGGCCGTGTTCTTCGGTCCAGCGGCCGGCCGCGCGGCCGAGACTGCGGTGACGGTGAGGGCGAGCACGACGGCGAGCAGGACCGCGCCGAGGTACATGCGTCGCGTCTTCTTCATCGGGTCTCCTCCAGTGGCTGACGGTTCGCGGGAATACTGCCAGCGGCGCAGGCGGCGCTGCGGACGCGCCGGCCGCTCCTCGACTACCCTCGCGTCGTGACGACGTTCCCTCTCAGGACGCTTGCGCTCCGGCCGGGCCAGGAGGAGCGGCTGGCGCTCGAGGTCGAGGTCGAGCCGTTCCTCCTCGGTCGCGACCGGTACCCGGTCGAGACCCCCGTCTCCGCCGAGCTCACGATCCAGCGGGCCGTCTCGGGGGACGTGTTCCGGCTCCGGTTCGCCGCCGTCGTGAGCGGGCCGTGCATGCGCTGCCTCGCGCCTGCGACGGCACGGGTCTCGGTCGACGTCCGCGACTACGAGGCCGACACGGGCGAGGCGCCCGCCGAGCTCCACACCGAGTACGTGCGCGACGGTGAGCTCGACCTCTCCGCCTGGGCGCGCGATCAGATCGCCTTCGCTCTCCCCGAGCAGATCCTCTGCCGCCCCGACTGCGCGGGGCTCTGCCCGGTCTGCGGGAAGAGCCTCAACGACGAGCCACACGAGCACGCCGAGGAGACCACCGACCCGCGCTGGGCCGCCCTCGAGGCGCTCCGCGAGCAGGGGTAGGCCCGGCGGCGACCGCTGCCTCGTCGCGCGACCGGTCGCACCGGCGGCTCGGCCTGCCGCTATAGTTCTCGACCGCTCATGGCCGTCCCGAAGCGCAAGACATCCAAGGCCCGTCGCGACAAGCGCCGCGCTCAGCACGGCGTCGACGCCCCTCGGCCGAACGTCTGCCCGACCTGCGGGTCGCCGAAGCAGCCGCACCGCATGTGCCCGAGCTGCAAGACGTACCGCGGCCGCGAGATCCAGCCGCTCCGCACCCCGGCGCCGTAGCCCCGTGTCGGTGAGGGTCGCCGTCGACGCGCTCGGCGGGGACCGCGCGCCCGAGGAGATCGTCGCCGGCGCGCTCGACGCCGCCGGGCCGTCGATCGAGCCGGTCGTCTTCGGGCCTGCAGAGCTCGACCTCGCCGGCCTCACCCACGTCGTCACGGACGGCGGGGTGGCGATGGACGACAAGCCCGCCGAGGCGGTGCGGACGAAGCCCGACTCGTCGCTCGTCCGCGCGGTGCGCGCGCTCGGGGACGGCGAGGTGCAGGCTGTCGTCTCTGCTGGCAACACGGGTGCGATGCTCGCGGCGTCGCTGCTCCACGTCCGCCGGATCCCGGGCGTCCTCCGCCCGGGGCTCGCCGTCGTGATCCCGACGGAGCGGCGCGGCCCGACGGTGCTGCTCGACTCCGGGGCGAACGCCGACGCTCGCCCCGAGCACCTCCTCCAGTTCGCGCACATGGGCGCGGTGTTCGCGGAGGAGATCCTCGGCGTCGCCCGGCCGACGGTCGGCTTGATGTCGATCGGCGAGGAGCCGGAGAAGGGCAGCCAGCTGGCGCTCGAGGCGCACGCCCTGCTCGCCGCGAGCGACCTGCGCTTCCACGGCAACGTCGAGGGCCGGACGCTCCTGGCCGGAGAGACCGACGTCGTCGTCACCGACGGGTTCACCGGCAACGTCGCGTTGAAGACGCTCGAGGGCACGATCTCGACCCTGCTCCGTGAGCTCCGGGGCGAGATCCGGTCGACGGTACGCGGGCGGCTCGGGGGTGCGCTGATCCGCCCGGCGGCGTCCCGGCTCCGCGAGCACCTCGACCCCGAGACCTACGGCGGCGGGTACCTGCTCGGGCTGCGCGGGCTCGTCGTGATCGCCCACGGCTCGAGCTCGCGACGGGCGGTGGCGAACGCGATCCGGATGGCGGCGCGTGGCGTCGAGCACGACGTCGCCGCCGTGCTGGCCGAGCGGCTGCCCGCCCGAGGTGCGGGCGGAACCATGAGCAGTCCGTGATCGCTGGTAGCATCGGCGCGCTCAATCCCCGAAACGACGAAACGAGCGAGGTTTCCGCACCGTGGCACTCTCCCGCGAAGAAGTCGCAGATCGCGTCAAGAACGCCCTCGTCGCCCAGCTGGGCGTGGACGAGGCCCAGGTCACCGACGAGGCGTCGTTCCAGGACGACCTCGACGCCGATTCGCTCGATCTCGTCGAGCTGATCATGGAGCTCGAGGACCAGTTCGGGATCAAGATCCCCGACGAGGACGCGCAGACGCTCACGACCGTCGGCCAGGCCGTCGACTACGTCGTCTCCCACCAGTAGCGGCACGGGCGGGCCGGGGGAGGGGCGGGCGCTCTCGCGCCTGATCGACGCCCTTCCCCCGAGCGCCCGTGCCCAGGTCTTCACCCACACCTCCTGGGCGGCCGACCGGGCCTCGTCCTACGAGCGCCTCGAGTTCCTCGGCGACTCGGTGCTCGAGCTCGCCGTCGCGCGCGCCCTCTTCGATCGCTTCCCCGACGCCGACGAGGGCCGGCTCGCGAAGATCCGCGCCTTCGTCGTCTCGCGTCAGAGCTGTGCCACGGTCGCGAAGGAGCTGGGGCTCGGTGAGCGGTTCCTCGAGCACGCGCGCGACGTGCCGGAGGCCGAGCTCCAGCGCATCTCGCTGAGTCGCAACGTCCTCGCGGCGCTGCTCGAGTCGGCGGTGGCCGCCGTGTACCTGGAGAACGGATTCGAGACGACCGAGCGGGCCCTCGTCGAGGCGTTCGCCGGTCGGATCGACTACGCGAGCACCGGGCACGTCGACAACAAGACCGAGCTGCAGGAGGCGCTCGCTCGCTCCGGCCGGCAGGTGGTCTACGAGGTGCTCGACGTCGAGGGGCCGCCCCACGACCGGCGGTTCGTCTGCGCCGCCACCATCGAGGGGAGGCGCGTCGGCGTGGGGCGTGGCTCGACGAAGAAGGCGGCCGAGCAGGAGGCCGCCGCCGAGGCGCTCCTCGCGCTCGGCCCCGCGACACCGGCCGAGCCCGTGCGCACGTCGTCGGAGCCTGGCTGAAGCCAGCCACCGACGCGAACGCGAGCGGACACGAGACCCAGGTGCCCGGCTTCAGCCAGGCACCTCTCCCTACCGCCGCGGCTCGAGCAGGTAGTGGCTCACGATCCACTCGCGGCCGCCCCGGTAGCCGAAGAGCTCCGCGCAGGCCATGAAGAAGGCGCGCCACTCGTTCAGCGCCCGATCGCTCCCGAGCACCTCCCGCGCCTCGTCGGCCTGCGCATCGAGGTTCGCCAGCCACGCGTTCGCCGTGCGCTCGTAGTGCGTCCCGTCCGCGCGCCAGTGGTCGCGCACGACGAGGTCGTCGACGAAGCGGAGGAGCAGGTCGTCGGACGGCATGATCCCGCCGGTGAAGAACCGGCGCGCCATCCACGACCGCTCGAACGCGTACGCGTGGCGCACGTGCGCGAACACGTGCACGAACATGCGTCCGTCGTCGCGCAGCCAGGTGCGCGTGCGGGCGAGCAGCGCGCGCCAGTTGCGCATGTGCTCGAACATCTCGACCGAGACGATCCGGTCGAAGCGCCGCTCGGTGTCGAAGGCGTTCACGTCGGCCGTGACGATCTCGACGTTGGGATGCCCGAGCCCGTCGATGTACGCCTTCTGCGCCGCGGAGTTCGAGACGCCGAGCACGCGGCAGCGCGGGTAGCGCTCGGCGATCCAACCGGAGACCGACCCCCAGCCACAGCCGAGGTCGAGCACGTCCATCCCGTCCTCGATCCCCGCCCGCTCGCAGGTGAGCGCGAGCATCGCCTCCTCGGCCTCGGCGAGCGTCTCGACGCCGGCGGGCCACCAGCAGCCGGAGTACTTGCGGCGCGGCCCGAGGACGAGCCCGAAGAAGGCCGGATCGACCTCGTAGTGCTGCTCGTTCGCCGCGTCCGTCGCGATCGCGATCGGGCCCTGCGACAGCATCGCAACGGTCTGCTCGAGGGCGTCCAGCCCACGACGTCGCTCGGAGCGCAGGCGCCGCGCGCAGCTGGCCCGGATCGCTTGACGGAGGGCGACGTCGGGCAGCCACCCCTCGGCGACGACGCGGTCGGCGATCACGGGGCCGACCGGCGGGGCGGCAGCGGCACGAAGACCGAGACCTCCTGCTGGTAGCGGCGGTAGTCGTCGCCGCGGCTGCGCACGGCCTGCGCCTCGGTCTCCGGGATCCCGGTGACGCGGAAGAGCAGGAAGAGCAGGAAGACCGGCACGACGATCGCGATCCAGCCGTACGGCGAGCCGAGCGCGACGATCGCCCAGCCGACCCAGTGCAGCCACTCGAAGAAGTAGTTCGGATGCCGCGACCACCCCCACAGGCCGTTGCGCGCCGTCTTGCCCTTGTTCGCCGGCACGGCTCGCCAGGCGGCGAGCTGGCGGTCGGCGAGCGCCTCGAGCCCGATCGAGGCGAGCACGATCGCAGCGCCAACCCACGCGAGCGGCGTGATCGCCCCCGAGTCCTGCGCGACGAACAGGAACGGCAGCGAGAAGACCGCCGCGAACCCGGCCTGCGCCTGGAAGAAGACGAAGAACGCGCGATTGACGTTCGGCGCCCAGCGGCGCCGGAGCTCCTGGTAGCGGCCGTCCTCGGGCTTGCCGATGATGCGGTTGACGAGCAGGTAGGTGCCGAGCCGGAGCGCCCAGAGCGACGCGAGCACTGCGGCGAGCACGCGGTGCCCGGTCGAGCCGGTGCCGAGGATCGCGTAGAGCACGCCGAGGCCACCGGTGCCGTAGGCCCAGGCGACGTCCACGTGCGACGCGTCCGTGATCCGCACCGCGATCACCCACATCACCACCATCAGCACGCTTGCGCACGCTGCGCCGATCAGCCACAGGAGCCAGGTCTGCTCGATCATCCCGTGATCGTATTCGTCAGAGCAGTCCCGGAGGGTCGGCGAGCCACGTCACGGGCTCGTCGATCGAAGACGGCCGTCCGCCGCGGCGGATAGCCTCGCACCGCATGCACCTGCGCACCATCAAGCTGCGCGGCTTCAAGTCGTTCCCGGACCCGGTCGAGGTCACGCTCGAGCCCGGGGTCGCGGTCGTCGTGGGGCCGAACGGCTCCGGCAAGTCGAACGTCTCCGACGCGATCGTCTGGGCCGCGGGGTCGCTCACGCCGAGCGAGCTGCGCGCCGAGCGACCCGACGACGTGCTCTTCGCCGGCGGCGGCGCACGACCAGCCGCCGACCACTGCGAGGTCGAGCTCGTCTTCGACAACGAGGACGGCGGCTTCGGCGACGAGCTCGACTTCAACGAGATCGCGATCACCCGCCGCCTCGTGCGCGGCGGCGAGGGGCAGTACCTCGTCAACAAGGCCGCGGTGCGTCGCACCGACCTCGTGGAGCTCCTCGCCGACGTGGGGCTCGGCGGGTCGATGCACTCGATCGTCTCGCAGGGAAAGGTCGACGCCGTGCTCGCCTCGAAGCCGGAGGACCGCCGCCACCTGCTGGAGGAGGCTGCGGGGCTCGGGAAGTTCAAGCGTCGCAAGCATCGCGCGGAGCTCAAGCTCGCGCGGGTCGGGATCCAGGTCGAGCGTGCCCGGGACGTCGAGGAGGAGGTGCGCAAGCGGCTGCGGCCGCTGGCGCTCCAGGCCACGGCGGCCGAGCGCGCCGAGAGGCTCGGCGTCGAGCTGGCCGGGCTCCGAGCGCGGCTCGCCCGACTCGACCTGGCCTCGATCGCCGAGCGGCGGACCGTCGCGGACGAGCGCCGGCAGGCCGCGGCCGTCGGGCGTCGGGCGACGCAGGAGCAGCTCACGGAGCTGCTCGCACAGCGTGAGCGCGCCGAGACGGAGCTGTCCGACGCAGCCGGGGGCCGTGAGCTCGCCCTCGGCGCGCTCTATCGGCTGCAGGGTGCCGTCGAGCGGCTCGCGCTGCGCCGAGAGTCCGCTGCCGGTGTCGCCGCGAGGCTGGCCGAGGACCTCGCCGAGGCAGAGCGAGCGGTCGCCGCGCGGAGCGACACCGCGGTGCGCGCGCGCGAGGACGTGGCCCGCGCGGCTGCGGCCGAGGCGCGCGACGCCGCGACCGTGAGCGGGCAGGCGGCCGAGCGGGCGCGGCTCGCGCACGCGCGGCTCGCGGCCTCGGAGCGAGCGGCCGCGACCGCTGCCGAGCGGAGGCTGACCGAGCTCCGCGCTCGCCGTCAGGGGATCGAGACCGCGATCGCCGAGGCGACCGGCGGCCAGGCCGGTGCCAACCGTGCGCTCGTGACGCTTGGGGTCGCGCGCGAGCGGCTCGCCGCGCGACGTGAGCACGTCGCGGCCACCGCCGAGTCCCTCCGTGTCGAGCACGACGCGGCCAAGGCGATCGCCGCGCGAGGCGGCCCGTCGCCGGCCGAGCTCGAGCAGGCGGCCAACGAGGCTGCTGCCGCTGCCCGGGCCGCGGCCACCGAGCGCGACGACCTCACCGAGCAGGCGCGAGCGACGGCTGAGCGCCTCGCCGCGCTCGAGCGCTCGCTCGCGGAGCGGGAAGGAGTCGCCCCGGCGGCGCGCGCCCTCGCGCAGACCGGTGAGCGGCTGGCGCTCACCGCCATCGAGGCCGACCCGGGCCTGGAGCGCGCGGTCGCCGCTGCGCTTCGCTGGCGAGCCTCGGCGCACCTGGCGACCGACCCGCGACGCGGACTCGCGCTCGTCGAGCGCGCGCGTGTGGAGGGGCTCGGCGGCCTGTCGGTCGTCGTCGGCTCCCGCCCCGCGAGCGCGGCGGGTGCCCCCGTGCCGGGAGCCCGCCCCCTCCGCGAGCTGGCCCGAGGCGCGGACGATGCCTTGGCCCTGCTCGACGGCGTGTGGCTGGTCGAGCCAGACCGGCTGCTCGACGCCACGCACGGGATCGTGATCACCGACCTCGGCCATGGCTACGACGCGGATCGCGGTGAGCTCTGGTTCGCGGGTGAGACGCCGGAGGCCGTGCTGCTCGCCATGGACGCGCGCCGCCGGGCGCTGGCCGACGAGGCGTCGTCGCTCGCAGAGCGGCTCGCCGAGGCCACGACCGCCGCGGAGAGCGCTGCGGCCCGGGCCGCCGAGGCCGAGAGCGCGTACGCAGCCGTCGCGCACCTGGGCGCGGCAACCCTGGACGTCGCGCTGCTCGGGCGGCTCGCCGGGTGCGCCGGGGCGTTGGAGGAGCTCCTCACCCGCGCCACCGCCGCGGTGCGCGCGCTGGAGGCGCCGGTGACGGTGCGCGTCGACGCGGGCGCCCGCCGGGCAGCCGAGCTCGGGGAGGAGCTGCTGCGACTGGCCCCGCTCGAGGCAGAGGCACAGCGCAGCGCGTCGGAGAGCGGTCGGCGGGCGCAGGAGGCGGAGCTCGTGGTCGCACGCCTCGGTGGGACGCTCGAGCTCGTGCCCGGCGACGGCGACCGGGAGACCCTGGCAGGCGAGGCCGCGGCAGCGCTCCTGGCGGCCGAAGCCGCGGCGGCGGCAGCCCGCGAGGCCGCCGACCGGGCTCGTGCAGCCGACGCCGCCCTGCTCGAGCGCGCGCCGCGCCGCGGGGCGCTCGACGGGGATCTCGTCGGACGGCTCGCGTCCGTCGTCGCGGAGCTGGGCGCGGGGCTCGAGCGGGCCACGGTCGCCGCCGGCAGGCTCGAGGCGCCGGTCAGGGCACGCGCGGACGCAGGAGCGCAGCGGGCGGGTGAGCTCGGCGCGGAGCTCCGTCGCCTGGGCGCCGAGGAGGTCGAGCTGCGTCGGCGCGCCGACGAGGCGGCCGAGCGGGCGACCGCCGTCGAGGTCGAGCTGGCACGGCTCGACGCGGAGCGCGAGGAGGCCGACCGGCGCCTGGCCGACGCGCTCGCGGACGGCGCCGACTCGGCCGACGACGAGCACGCGACCCAGGACGGCCCGTCGGAGGACGGATCACGGGGAGAGAGCCGCCACGAGCTCGCCGCGCGCATCCAGCGGCTCGAGGCACGACGCGAGTCGCTCGGCAAGGTCAACCCGCTCGCGAAGGAGGAGTACGAGGCCGAGAAGGAGCGACTCGAGGAGCTCGCGCGTCAGCGGGCCGACCTCGAGGAGTCGCTGGCGGAGCTCGAGAAGCTCCGGGACGACCTCGTCCAGACCGTCCAGCGGCGCTTCGACGAGACCTTCGCGGCGGTCGCCGCCAACTTCGAGGAGGTCGCCGGCACGCTGTTCCCGGGAGGTGAGGGGAGGCTGCGGCTCGTCGAGCCCGACGAGGAGGGTGGTGAGCCCGGCGTGGAGGTCGAGCTCAGGCCGGCCGGCAAGCGGATCACTCGGCTCACGCTGCTCTCCGGCGGCGAGAAGGCGCTCGGGGCGATCTCGTTCCTGTTCGCGCTGTTCCTCGCGAAGCCGTGCCCCTTCTACCTCCTCGACGAGGTGGAAGCGGCGCTCGACGACGCCAACATCGCACGGTTCGTCGAGCTCCTGCGCCGGTACGCCGACCGCGCCCAGTTCATCGTCATCACCCACCAGAAGCGGACGATGGAGGCGGCCGACGTGCTCTACGGCGTGACCATGGGCGGCGACGGCGTCTCGCAGATCGTGTCGCGCCGTCTGCCACGCGACGATCGCGTCGCCGCAGGCGCGACCGCCTGACGTCGCACGCGATGCCATCGTCGGAGCCGTGTGTGCGCAGTCGTGGCACGTTGGACACGTAAACCGTGCTACACTTATGTCGTGCCCTCGACCAACCTGACGCTCGTCGTCGACGAGGCGCTGCTCCGGCAGGCGCGCATCCGCGCGCTCGAGCAGGGCACGTCGGTGAACGCGCTCGTGCGGGCCTATCTCGAGCACTACGTGGGCACCTCTGCCCGTGAGGGCATCAGCGGCTTCCTCGAGATCGCAAGCCGTGCCGGCGCGTCGAGCGGGCCCGATGGGCGTGCCTGGTCGCGCGATGAGCTCCATGCCCGGTAGGGCGTTCGTCGACACGAGCGTCCTGGTGTACGCCGTCGACGACGCAGACCCGCGCAAGCGGGACGCGGCGCGCGACGTGCTGGGTCGGCCCGACGCCGAGCTCGTGATCAGCGCGCAGGTGCTCTCGGAGTTCTACGTCGTCGTCACGCGTCGCCTGGCCACGCCGATGAGCGAACCGCACGCTGCAGCGGCGGTGGACGAGCTCGCGCGCATCCCGACCGTCGTGACCGACGCCGAGCTCGTCCGTGACGGCATCGCGCTCGCACGCGAGGCGCGACTGTCCTTCTGGGACGGGCTGATCGTCGCGGCGGCCCGGGCCTCCGGCTGCGAACGGGTGATCACGGAGGACCTCGCGGCGGGCGCGATCATCGGCGGGGTGCGCGTCGAGAGCCCGTTCCCCGACTGAGCCGCCGCGCGCCGCCCGCAGTCCGAGCGCGCGCCGCCCTGCGCTCGCCGCCCTGCGCTCGTCGCCGCCCTCGGACGAGCCAGGTGGCTACGGTTTCCCGCATGTCGAGGACCTGGGCCGAGCTGCTGGGCGACGACGAGGCCGGACCCGTCGAGGAGCGCGAGCGCGCGGGGTTCTTCGGACGGCTCCGCGACTCGCTGGCGAAGAGCCGACGGGCCCTCACCGCCGAGCTGACGCAGGGCTTCGACCCGACCCAGGGCGAGGCGTGGGAGCGGCTCGAAGAGGCGCTGATCCGCGGTGACGTGGGCGTGCCCGCGACGGCCGAGCTCGTGCGCCGTCTCGAGGCCCGTGGCGAGCTGCCCGACCTCGAGGGCGCGCTCGCCGAGGAGGTGGAGGCGCTGTTCGGCGACGCGCCCACCATCGCACGCGCAGCGCAGCCGCCGACGGTGATCCTCGTGGTCGGCGTCAACGGCACCGGCAAGACGACGACGGTCGGCAAGCTCGCGAAGAAGCTCGCAGAGCACCGCCGGAGCGTGCTCGTCGGAGCGGCCGACACCTTCCGCGCGGCCGCGGAGGAGCAGCTCGAGATCTGGGCCGAGCGGGCGGGAGCGGACTTCGTCGGCGGCTCGCGTGGCGCGGATCCGGCCGCGGTCGCCTTCGACGCGGTCGAGGCCGGCCGCGCGCGCGGGAAGGACGTCGTGATCGTGGACACCGCCGGCCGACTGCACACGCAGGCCAACCTGATGGACGAGCTGGCGAAGATCCGCCGCGTGATCGCGCAGCGGATCGACGGTGCGCCGCACGAGACGCTGCTCGTGGTCGACGCGACCACCGGGCAGAACGGCCTCCAGCAGGCGCGGCTGTTCACGGAGGCGGCCGGTGTGACCGGCGTCGCCCTGACGAAGCTCGACGGCTCCGCGAAGGGCGGCGTCGCGATCGCGATCGCGCACGAGCTCGGCCTGTCCGTCAAGCTCGTCGGCGTCGGCGAGGGCGTGGACGACCTGCGCCCGTTCGACGCGCGCGACTACGCGCGGGCGCTCGTGGCCGAGCACGACCGAGGGGCTTGAATCCGCGTGCCCGAGAGGCGTAGGCTCGGCGGAGGCCCGTGCGCGGCCGGGCGGGACAGGACGGGAAGGGGGACTGCGGTTCGATGGCGGTGGTGGTCTTCACCCGGTTCACCGGGCTGACCCCCGAGCGCTACGACGAGCTCGTCGCTGCGCTCCATCTCGACATCGACCCGCCTGCCGGGATCGTGCTCCGCGTGGCGACCGAGTCGCCGGAGGGCGTCGTCACGTGCGAGGTCTGGCAGACCGCGGAGGCGTTCAACGCCTTCTTCCAGCAGCGGCTCAGACCCGTGCTCCTGCGGCGACGGGTGCGCGAGGAGCCGACCGCGCGCATCGTGCCGCTGCACGAGCTCTTCGCGCCCGACCTCGGCGCGATCGAGCGCACCGTGTCGGCCTCGCACGCGCACTGACCGTCAGGAAGGGGCGACGGCCCTCCGAGGTGAGCGTCCTGCGGCCGACGCCGCGTTCAGGATCGTGACGGGCGTGATGCAGGTCGGGTTCGAGCTGGAGCTGGAGCTGGAGCTCCGGAGCGTCGGGGTGGAGGTCGTCGCCGCCGCCCGAGACGCGCATCCGTCGCGCGAGACGGGCGCACGCCGGTCGCGGCAGCTCGCCGCAGGCGGCTCTCGCCGGCGGCGAGCGCGCCGTCCCCGGGTACCCTTCCGACTCGTGTTCGACACGCTCGCGAACCGGCTCCAGGACGCGCTCGGCGACGTCGGGCGGCGCAGCCGTCTCGACGAGGAGACCGTGCAGAAGGCGACCCGCGAGATCCGCCTCGCGCTGCTCGAGGCGGACGTCGACTTCGGCGTCGTCAAGGAGCTCGTCGCGGGCATCCGCGAGCGTGCGCTCGACGCCGAGGTGCTGACGGGACTGAAGCCCGGCCAGCAGGTGGTCAAGATCGTCCACGAGGAGCTGACCGAGCTGATGGGGGCCGGTGAGTCGAAGCTCGCGTTCGGTCGGCCGCCGACCGTGATCCTGATGGCGGGCCTGCAGGGCTCCGGCAAGACGACGACCTCGGCCAAGCTCGCGCTCCACCTGCGCAAGCACGAGCAGAAGACCCCCGGCCTCGTCCCGGCCGACCTTCAGCGACCTGCCGCGATCGACCAGCTCGAGCAGCTCGGCCGCCAGATCCAGGTGCCGGTGTACCGCACCGACACCTCCGACCCGGTCGAGGCGGCGCGCGCCGGGCTGGAGCGCGCGGCAGCGGACGGCTGCGACGTCGTGATCGTGGACACCGCCGGCCGCCTCCAGATCGACGAGGCGCTGATGGACGAGCTCCTCCGCGTGCGCGACGCCGTAAAGCCGCTGAACGTGCTGCTCGTGCTCGACGCGATGACCGGTCAGGCGGCGGTCGAGGTCGCGCGCGCCTTCCAGGAGCGCGTCGCGTTCGACGGCATCGTCCTCACGAAGCTCGACGGCGACGCGCGCGGCGGCGCGGCCCTCTCGGCGAAGGCGATCACCGGCCGTCCGGTCAAGTTCGCGTCGGTCGGCGAGAAGCTCGACCAGCTCGAGGTCTTCCACCCCGATCGGATGGCCTCCCGGATCCTCGGGATGGGCGACGTCCTGACGCTGATCGAGAAGGCCGAGCAGGCGATCGAGCAGGACGAGCAGGACGAGCTCGAGCGCCGGATGCGCGCCGGCACCTTCACCTTCGACGACTTCCTGACGTCCAGCCGGATGCTCAAGAAGATGGGCCCGTTGCAGGGCGTGATGAAGATGATCCCGGGAATGGGGCGCGAGCTCGAGGGGATCGACGTCGACGAGCGCCACATGGCCCGCGTCGAGGCGATCGTGCTGTCGATGACCCCGCACGAGCGGCGGACGCCCCACGTGATCAACGGCCCGCGTCGACGCCGCATCGCCGCGGGCAGTGGGACGTCGATCGAGGAGGTCAACCGCCTGCTCCAGGCGCGCAAGCAGATGGAGAAGATGATGCGCCAGCTCGGCAAGGGCAAGCTGCCGACGCTCCCCCCCGCCATGACGGGCGGGGCGCCCCGGAAGGGACGGCGGTGACGCGATCCGCGCAGCGGCCAGCGGCTTCGGGCACACTTCGGCGCTGGAACACGACGAAAGGGATTCGCACGAGATGGCAGTTCGCATGAGGTTGACGCGCATCGGGTCGAAGAAGAACCCGATCTACCGCGTCGTCGTGGCCGACTCGCGCTCGCCGCGCGACGGCCGGTTCATCGAGATCGTCGGTCGCTACAACCCGCAGACCGATCCGTCGACGATCGAGCTCGACGCCGAGAAGGTCAACGCGTGGCTCGACAAGGGCGCGCAGCCCTCCGACCCGGTCGCGAAGCTCATCAAGGCCGCCGGCATCCGCTAGCGGGCGGCCGCGGTGGAGGAGCTCCTCGTCTGGATCGCGCGCGGGCTCGTCGACGAGCCGGACGCGGTGCGCGTCGAGCGCGTCGACGAGGGCGACGTGATCGTGCTCCGGCTGCACGTCGCCGAGGGCGACGTCGGCAAGGTGATCGGGCGCCAGGGCCGCGTGGTGCGGGCCCTGCGCACGGTCGTGCGCTCCGCCGGCGCTCGCGGCGAGAAGCGCACGGTGCTCGAGATCGCCGGGTGACCCGTGCGCGACGGTGACCGGCTCGTGCCGATCGGCCGGGTCGGCCGGCCGCACGGCCTGGACGGCTCCTTCGTCGTGGAGGAGGCGAGCGACGACCCGCGCCGCTTCGAGCCGGGTGCGCGCGTGCTCGTCGACGGCGTGGCGCACGAGGTGGTCTCGAGCCGTCGCGTCGGCCGGGGGCGGATCGCCGTGCGCCTCGCCGTCTCGCCACGCCGAGGCGCGCAGCTCGCGGTGCACGAGGCCGACCTGCCACCGCCCGATCCGGACAGCTGGTACGCCTTCCAGCTGGTCGGTCTGCGGGTGGAGGAGGAGGGCGGACGTGCGCTCGGCCGCGTCGCCGCCGTCGTGCCGGGCGTCGCGAACGACAACCTCGAGCTCGACGACGGGACGCTCGTGCCCCTCGTCGACGCCGCGGTGCGCGACGTGGACCTCGACGCGGGCGTCGTCCTCGTGACCGCCGGCTTCCTGGGGTAGCGGTACCCTCCCCGGTCGTGCGTCTCGACGTCTTCACCCAGCTTCCGCACGCGTTCGGCTGGCTCACCGAGCAGAAGCCGCTCGCGACGGTGCTCGGCACCGAGCTCGACCTGCGCCTCCACAACTACCGCGACACGACGCCGCTGCGGTCGGGGCAGGTCGACGACGAGCCGTACGGCGGCGGGGCGGGGATGGTGCTGCGCGTGGACGTCGTCGCCGCGGCGCTCGACGCGATGTACGCGGACGCGTCGCCCGACCGGGTCGTCGCGCTGACGCCGCAGGGCCGGCAGCTCGACCAGGAGCTCGTCGAGGAGCTCGCCGCCGAGCGGCACGTCGCCCTGCTCTCGTCGCGCTTCGAGGGCTTCGACGAGCGCATCGTCCGGCATCTCTGCACCGACGCCGTGTCGATCGGCCCGTACGTCCTCTCGGGCGGCGAGCTGCCGGCGATGGTGCTGCTCGACGCGATCGCCCGCCGACTGCCGGGCGCCCTGAGCGAGGGCTCGGGCGAGCACGAGAGCTTCTCCGCCGCGCTCGACGGCGGCGTCGAGTATCCGCACTACACGAGGCCTGCCGACTTCCGTGGGTGGACGGTGCCGGAGGTCCTGCTGTCGGGCGACCACGGCAGGATCGCTGCCTGGCGCGACGAGCAGAGCCGCGTGCGGAGCCTGCGGTGAGCGACTGGTGGGCGGACCGCCCGCCCGCCGGCGACCGCGACGACGAGCCGGGCGAGCGGGAGCAGGGGC
>CAZUVW010000039.1:13101-17584 GCA_964623875.1 uncultured Gaiellales bacterium | reverse complement strand
CGCCGCCGCCGCACCACGACATCTACTCGATCGAGGACCTCGCGCAGCTGATCTTCGACCTGCGCGAGGTGAATCCCGAGGCGGACGTCTCGGTGAAGCTCGTGTCGGAGACCGGGGTCGGCGTGATCGCGGCCGGCGTGGCGAAGGCGCACGCGGACGTGGTGCACGTCGCTGGCGCCGACGGGGGCACGGGTGCGAGCCCGCTGCCGTCGATCAAGCACGCCGGCGCTCCGTGGGAGCTGGGCCTGGCCGAGACGCAGCAGGCGCTCGTGGCGAACGGCCTGCGCGGACGGGTGCGCGTGCGCGTGGACGGGGGCTTCAAGACAGGGCGCGACGTCGTCGTCGCGGCGTTGCTCGGGGCCGACGAGTTCTCGTTCGGGACGGCGCTGCTGCTCGCCGAGGGGTGTCTGATGGTGCGCTCCTGCCATCTCGACACCTGCCCGGTCGGGATCGCCAGCCAGCGTCCCGAGCTGCGGGCGAAGTTCGCCGGCACGCCCGAGATGGTCGAGGCGTACCTGCGCTTCGTCGCGCTCGAGGTGCGCGAGCTGCTCGCCTCGCTCGGGCTGCGCACGATCGACGACGCGGTCGGCCGCGTCGACCTGCTGCGTCAGCGCCAGACGGGCGATCCCTCGGCCGACGCGCTCGACCTGCGCCCCCTGCTCGCCCGGGCCGGTCAGGGTCACGCACGCTACGTCGGCGAGCCCGTGCCGCACGAGGGCGACCGGCTCGGAGCGCTCCTGCTCGCCCAGGGCAAGGCCGCGATCACCGGCGCGCGGCTCGTCGAGCCGGGCTACCAGATCACGAACGCCGACCGGTCGATCGGCGCACGGCTCGGCGGCGCGATCGCCAAGGCGGTCGGGTCGGGCTCGCCCGCCGGCCGTGTGCGCGCGCGCTTCGAGGGCGCGGCCGGACAGAGCTTCGGAGCGTTCCTCGTGACCGGCGTCGAGCTGAGCCTCGTCGGCGAGGCGAACGACTACGTGGGCAAGTCGATGAGCGGTGGGAGGATCGTGATCGCGCCGCCGGCCGACGACGCGGGTGACCCGTGCCTCGTCGGCAACACCGTGCTCTACGGCGCCACGGGCGGCGAGCTGTTCGTCGCCGGGAGCGCGGGGGAGCGGTTCGCGGTGCGCAACTCGGGCGCGGTGGCGGTCGTCGAGGGAGTCGGCGACCACTGCTGCGAGTACATGACGCGCGGCACGGTGGTGGTGCTCGGTGGGCACGGACGCAACCTCGGTGCAGGGATGACGGGGGGCGAGGCGTTCCTGCTCGACCCCGACGAGTCGCTCGTGAACGGCGACCTCGTGACCCTCGTCGAGCTCGAGCGTGGCGACGCCGAGCGGCTGCTCGCCCTGATCGAGCGGCACCGCGACCTGACCGGCTCGGCGCGGGCCGCCGCCCTGCTCGCCGATCCGGAGGCCGGCGTCCGTCGCTTCCGTCGGCTCGTCCCGCGCGCCCTCGCCGACGAGCGGGACGAGGTCGTGGAGGAGCGCGCGACCGCCTGACGCGGCGGGAGCGGACGCCTCCGCGCATAGTCTGCGATATTCGTGCATACTATGCGATCCATGGCCTACGTCACCATCGTCGGCGCCGCCGGCTACACGGGGCAGGAGACCCTCGACCGCGTGCTCCACCACCCCGAGCTGGAGGTCTACGCGGTCGGCTCGGACACGCTTGCCGGGAGCGACGCGACCGCGCTCGACCCGCGGCTCAACCGGAACGGCGGCAAGCGCGTCCCGCACTTCATCACGAACCAGGCGGCGCTCGCGTGCGAGGCCGACGTGACGTTCGTCTGCCTGTCGCACGAGGAGGCCGCGAGCGTCGAGCTCCCGTCCCGCGGGGTCGTCGTCGACCTGTCGGGCGCGCACCGCCTGGCGGATCCGACCGCGTACGAGCGCTGGTACGGGTTCGCCCACCCGCACCCGGAGACGCTCGGGAGCTGGTCGTACGGGCTGCCCGAGCTGACGCCGCCGGAGGGGCGGTTGATCGCGAACCCGGGCTGCTACGCGACGGCGATCCTGCTCGCTCTCGCCCCGGTGAAGGATGCGATCGACCCCGACAGCGTCGTCGTCGATGCGATGTCGGGGATGACCGGAGCGGGCCGGACGCCCAAGGCGACCACGCACGCGGGCTCCGTGCTCGAGAACGTCGCCCCGTACAAGGTCGGGCGGCACCAGCACGTCCCCGAGATCGCGCAGCTGCTCGGCTACCCCGTCTCGTTCACCCCGCACCTGCTGCCGCTGCGCCGCGGGATCATCGCGACCTGCAACGTGCGCTCGACGGGCATGGCGCTGCGCCCGCTCCTCGAGGAGCACTACGCGACGAGCCACGTGGTCACCGTGCTGCCCGAGGGCGTCTCGCCCGAGCTCGCCCGCGTGCAGGGCACCGACGGGGTCGAGCTCGGCGTGTTCGAGGACTCGTTCACGGGGCGGTCGATGATCGTCTGCGCCCTCGACAACCTCGGCAAGGGCGCGGCCGGGCAGGCTGTGCAGAACGTCAACCTGCTGTTCGGCTTCGCGGAGACGCAGGGGCTGCGACTCGCCGGCGTCCCGGTCTGAGGAGCGCCGTGTCCGTCACCGCCGCGAAGGGCTTCGAGGCTGCCGGGGTCGCGGCGGGGATCCGCCCGTCGGGGCAGCCGGACGTGGCGCTCGTCCGCTCGACCGTGCCGGCGGTCGGTGCGGCCCTGTGGACGGCGAACCGGGTGCAGGCGGCGCCGGTGCTCGTCTCCCGTCGCCACCTCGAGCACGCCCAGCCGCAGGCGGTGGTGGTGAACGCCGGCGTGGCGAACGCCGCCACCGGACCCGACGGCGAGGCGGACGCCGAGGCCACCGCGGTCGCGGTCGCGGCGGCGCTCGACCTCGACGCGGAGTCGGTCGTCGTCCTCTCGACCGGTGTGATCGGCGTGCGGCTGCCGTTGAGCCGGGTGCTGGCGGGGGTGTCGGCCGCCGCCGAGCGGCTCTCGCCGACCGGGGGGGACGAGGCTGCGACGGCGATCCTCACGACCGATTCCGGGCCGAAGACCGCGGTGCGCTCGACAGGGGGCTTCACCGTCGGAGGCATGGCGAAGGGCGCGGGGATGATCCACCCCGTGCTCGCGACGATGCTCGCGGTGATCACGACCGACTACGCGCTCGAGCCGGGGGAGGCCGAGCCGCTGCTGCGGGCTGCGGTCGAGCGGTCGTTCAACCGGATCTCGGTGGACGGCGACTGCTCCACCAACGACGCGGTCGTCCTGCTCGCGAACGGCGCCAGCGGTGCGCCGCGCGACCCGGACGCGTTCGCCGCCGCGCTCGGCGAGGTGTGCGCCGATCTCTCCCGTCAGATCGTCGCCGACGGCGAGGGCGCGACCGTCGTCCTCGAGATCGTCGTCACGGGCGCGCGGGACGACGGGGAAGCGGAAGCCATCGCCCGGCGCGTCGCGACCTCGCCGCTCGTCAAGACGGCGGCCTTCGGGCGCGACCCGAACTGGGGTCGCGTGCTCGCCGCGGCGGGCTCGGCCCCGCACGACGGCGGCTTCGCGTCGCTCGACCCGGCGCTGCTCGCGGTGGCGTTCGACGGGACGCCGGTGTTCGCCGACGGAGCGCCGACCGGGCTGGTGCCGGAGCTCGGCGGCCCTGCGTGCCGGATCGAGCTCGACGTCGGCCTGGGTGGCGGCGAGGCGCAGTACCTCTCGTCCGACCTCACCTACGACTACGTGCGCATCAACGCCGAGTACACGACGTGAGCGTGGTCGTGCTGAAGCTGGGCGGCCGGGTCGCCGCCGACGCTGCGCGCAGCGCGGCCGAGCTGCGGGAGGAGGGGCACGAGGTGGTCGTGGTGCACGGCGCCGGTCCGCAGATCACGGCCGAGGTCGAGCGTCGCGGGCTCACCGCGACCTTCGTCGACGGACGCCGCGTGACCACCGCCGAGGTGCTCGAGGTCGTCCGCGAGTCGCTGGCCGAGGTCAACGCGGAGGTCTGCGCGGCGGTCGGCCCTGACGCGCTGTCGCTGTGGGGCGACGCGATCGGGCTGCGCGCGCGCAGGGTGGAGGCGCTCGGCCTGGTCGGCGACCCCGAGCCGACCACTCCCGCCCAGGTTCGCGCGGCGCTCGCCGCTGGTCGCATCCCGGTGATCGCACCGCTCGCCGCGGGCCCGCTGAACGTCAACGCCGACGAGGCCGCCGCCGCTCTCGCGGTCGGGCACGGCGCAGAGCGGATCCTGTTCGTCACCGACGTGCCCGGGGTGCTCGTGGACGGCGCGGTGGTCGAGCGGCTGGACGCCGACGACGCCGCGGCGAGGCTGGTCGCCGGCGCGTTCGAGGGCGGCATCGTCCCGAAGCTGACCGCCGCCGTCCATGCCGCACGCGGCGGCGTGCGCGCCTCGATCGGTGCGACCGAGGTGGTCGCGTCTGCGGTCGGCGGAACTGAGGTCGCCGGGGGTGACGTCGCAGGAGCAGGGGTCGTCGAAGGGGCAGGGGTCGTCGAAGGAAGGGGTGGCGTCGAAGGAA
>CAZUVW010000039.1:0-13001 GCA_964623875.1 uncultured Gaiellales bacterium | reverse complement strand
GCAGGGGTCGTCGAAGGGGCAGGGGTCGTCGAAGGAAGGGGTGGCGTCGAAGGAAGGGGTGGCGGATGAGCGCGCGCGGATCCCGCCCGTCGCTCGGTCGTCTCCCCGTCATGCTGTCACCCCGGTCCGCGTGGCCCCCGAGTGCACGTGACAATTTGTCACGTGACGGATCGGCCACCCCGAATGAGCTCCACGTCGTCGGCGTGGGCGGAGCTGCCACGTGACGGGCCGCTGCGCCGACCTCGCAGGGCTCGCAGCAGGACGCGAGCACGTGCTCGCGACGTACGCCCGGTCGGACGTCACCCTCGTCGAGGGCGAGGGCTGCAGGGTGCGCGACGACCAGGGCCGCTGGTACCTCGACCTCGGTGGTGGGATCGCCGTCGTCTCGCTGGGGCACCGCCACCCGGCCGTGACCGCGGCGGCCCACGCCCAGCTCGACCGCCTCTGGCACGTCTCGAACCTCTACTGGACCGAGCCGATGCTCGCCCTCGCCGAGCGCCTCTCCGCCCGGGTCGGCGGCGCGCAGGCCTTCTTCTGCAACTCGGGCGCAGAGGCGAACGAGGCCGCGATCAAGGTCGCGCGCAAGGCGACGGGGCGGTCGCGGATCGTCGCGCTCGAGGGCGGCTTCCACGGACGGACGCTCGGCGCGCTCTCGGCCACGGGCCAGCCGTCGAAGTGGGAGGGCTTCGGCCCGCTCGTGCCGGGCGTGTCGTTCGCCCGCCCGAACGACGTCGAGTCGCTCGAGGCGGCGATCGCGCCGGGGGGCGAGCTGGCGGCGATCATGCTCGAGCCGATCCTCGGCGAGGGAGGCGTGGTGCCCCTCGACCGGGGGTTCGTGGACGCGGCGGCCGAGATCGCCCGCGAGGTGGGTGCGCTGCTCTGCGTGGACGAGGTGCAGGCGGGGATCGGCCGCACGGGCACCTTCCTCGCGAGCGAGGGACTGGGGCTCGAGCCCGACCTGATCACGCTCGCGAAGGGGCTCGCGAACGGCCTCCCGATCGGCGCGCTCCTCGTGCGCCCGGGCCCGGCGGCGGCGATCGCGCCGGGCGACCACGGCTCCACCTTCGGCGGGAACCCGGTCGCCGCCGCTGCGGCCTGCGCGGTCGTCGATGCGATCGACGACGCCCTGCTCGCCCACGTCGTGGAGATCGGCGAGCGGCTGAGCGTCGGGCTCGCATCGCTCCCGGGGGTGCTCGAGGTTCGGGGTCGCGGCCTGCTGCTCGGCGCTCGCCTCGACCGGCCCGTCGGCCCGGTGGTCGACGCCTGCCGTGCACGAGGCGTGCTCGTCCTGTCGGCCGGGCCGGACGTGCTCCGGCTCACCCCGCCGCTCGTGCTGAGCGCGGCCGAGGCCGACGAAGGCCTCGCGGCGATCGCAGACGCGCTCGGCACCGGAGCCGATGCATGATATGCGGAACCGATGCATGCTATGAGCCGTAGCGTCCGCCAGCAGGCGATCCTCCGCCTCGTCCGGGACGGAGCGATCTCGACCCAGGCGGAGCTCGCCGCAGCGCTGCGCGAGGAGGGTCACGACGTCGTGCAGACGACGGTCTCGCGCGACGTCCAGGAGCTCGGGCTCGTCAAGGTGCGCGCGCCGTCGGGGCGGCTCGTCTACGCGGTGCCGGGCGCAGGCGACGCCGACCGGCTGAAGGCGATCGGCGCCGCGATGCGTCGGTACGCGATCGCCGTCGAGGACGCCGGCCCGCTCGTGGTGGTGACGACGCCCTCGGGCTACGCGAGCGCGCTCGCCCAGGCGATCGACGAGGGCCGGCACCCCGACATCGCCGGGACGATCGCCGGTGACAACACCATCTTCCTCGCCCCGCGCGCCACGACGACCTCGCAGGCCCTCTCGCGCGAGCTCGCCGGCCACCTCGCCGACGCCGGCTGAGATCGGGGAGAATCGAGACATGACGCTCTGGTCGGGTCGCACGAGCGGCGCGCTCGATCCCGCGGTGTGGGAGCTCCTCCGCGGCGAGGATCGCGAGCTGCTGCCCTACGACTGCGAGGCGAGCGCCGACCACGCGCGGCGCCTGCACGCGGCCGGGCTGCTCAGCGACCACGAGTTCGCGCTGGCGGAGGAGCGCCTCGCGGCGATCGCGCTCGACCCGGATGGGATCCTCGAGACCGACGAGGACGTCCACTCGGCGATCGAGCGGATGCTGGGGGACGTCGGGCGCAAGATCCACGCCGGCCGCTCGCGCAACGACCAGGTCGCGGCGGCCTTCCGGCTCTACGTGCTCGACGCGTGCGCCGAGGCCCGCCAGGAGGTGGACGCGCTCGCGCTGGTCGTCCTCTCGTTCGCGGAGGCGGAGGCGGACACGGTCATGCCCGGCTACACGCACCTCCAGCGCGGCCAGCCGGTGACGCTGGGGCACCACCTGCTCGCGTGGGCGGAGATGCTCGACCGTGACCGCACCCGGTTCGCGGCCGCCGCGACGGCAGCGGAGGAGAGCCCGCTCGGCGCCGGGGCCCTCGCCGGGTCGACGCTCGGGCTGCCGGGCCCGCCCGGGCAGATGCGCAACTCGATCGACGCGGTGGCCGACCGCGACTTCGCGCTCGACTACCTGTACGCCGCCGCGATGCTCTTCCAGCACCTGTCGCGCTTCGGCGAGGAGATCGTCCTCTGGTCGACGTCGGAGTTCGGGTTCGCGAAGCTCCCCGAGACGGCGGCCACCGGGTCGTCGATGATGCCGCAGAAGCTCAACCCCGACGTGGCCGAGCTCGTGCGCGGCAAGGCGGGGACGGCGATCGGACGCCTGACCGGGCTGCTCGCGACCGTCAAGGGGCTGCCGCTGGCCTACGACCGCGACCTGCAGGAGGACAAGCCGCCGGTGTTCGCCGCGCGCCGGGACGTGCGGCTCGCGCTCCAGGCGATGACGGTGCTGGTGAGCGGCCTCGAGGTCGACCGAGAGCGCCTGGCCGCCGCCGCCGCCGACCCGCTCCTGCTCGCGACCGATCTCGCCGAGGACCTCGTCAAGGGCGGCGTTCCCTTCCGTGAGGCGCACGAGCAGGTGGCGGCGAGCGTCCGCGACGGGACGTACAGGCCGATCGGCTCGGCCCACGAGAGCGTCGCCGCGCGGCCGACGCCGGGGCCGGGCGACGTGGCCGCGGCGGTCGCAGCGGCCCGCCGGCGCTTCGGCGCGTCGCTGTAGCGCCGGTTGCGGGCTCCGGCTCCCGGGCCGAGCCGGATCTGCGCGCAATCACGGATGCGGGCCGGCCGCATCCGCGTGATGCTGGAGGCGAAAGGAGGCTCGTCATGAGCAGACGGAAGCAATCCGTCTTTCGTGCTGCGCCGTGGAGACGACGGCAGGGTGGGCTGACCGCCGCCGTGCAGGGCCTGCGGCGGCGTCGCCGCAGAAGAGGGCTGGGGATCGCGCTCGCCGTCCCCGTCGCGATCGGACTGGGTCGCCGTCGCCGCCGCAGGACGGACATCGCGCTGGACGTCGTCCTGCCCGTCGCGCTGGGGCTCGGGCGCGCGAGGCAGCGCATGGTGCCCGTGGCGCTCGCAGCTGCCGTGCCGCTGGGCTACGCCGGTCTCGTGCGTCCGCGGCTCGCGCGACTGGGCGCGACGAAGGAGGAGGCTGGTCGTGCGCTGCCCGGCGACGACCTGGTCCAGGGCGCCCGTGGTCGGGTGACGATGGCAGCGACGATCGACGCTCCGCCGCCAGACGTCTGGCCGTGGCTCGCGCAGATGGGGCTCGGCAGGGGCGGGTGGTACAGCGTGGACCGACTGGACATGTTCGGCGGCTCGAGCGCCGAGGATCTGCATCCGGAGTGGCAGCAGATCGCCGTCGGCGACCGGCTCGACTCCTCGCCCGAGGGCAGGACGTGGTTCGACGTCGCACTGGTCGAGCCGGAGCGAGTGCTCGGGCTCGTCGCGCGGGTCGACCTCCGCCGGGGCGTGTCGGTGCCGGCCGGAGAGCCGCTGCCGCGGATCGCCGGCGAGAGCTCGTGGGTGTTCGTCCTCGAGCCCCGGGGTGACGCGACGCGGCTGCTGGTGCGCACCGCCGGCCGGCAGCGCCCATGGCTGGTCGGGCTCGTCAACCCGTTCGGCTGGCTACCCGTGCATGCTCTCATGCAGTGGCGTCAGCTGCGCGGTCTGGAGGACCGCGTCCGCGCGATCCGCTCGACGAGCACCGCGGAGGTGCACGAGGCCGAGCTCGCACGGTCTGCGTGAGCAGCGGGTGGCGCCCGGGCCACGGCCGGGCGCCACCCGCGATCTCAGCGGCTCCCCCCGGCTCCCCCCGGCTCCGCGCGGATGTTCCCGAGTGCGCTCTCGAGTGCTTGGAGCGTGCAGCGCTCGTCGAGCAGGGAGGGCTTCGGGTTGTGCCAGTTGGTGTCATCTCTGGTTCCACGAGAGGAGGCTGATGAGCGTCACGCGCCCATTCGTGAAGTGGAACTGCGTGACCGACTCCGGCTGGCCGTCGGGCCCGTTCCCGTGGCGCAGCTGGAGCTCCCGCGCGGTGGACAGACCTGTGAGGCGCTTCCACCCCTTGTAGGCGGCGAGGGTCTGCGCTCGCGTCGACCCGACGCCGATCCCCTGCTTCGTCTTCCACCCGGGCTTGGCGATCGCGATCAGCGTGATGAGGCCGGCGTCGCCCGTGTTCACGGAGACGTATGGCCCGATCGCGAGCCTCTTCACGGTGCTGTCCCAGATGCAGGACTCGCCGTTGCCCTCACCCCGGTCGAAGCAGAACGGGGCGACCCCCCAGGCGGCAGATGCCTGCGCCATCGGGTCGCCGAGCTGCACGACCCCGACGCCCACGCCCGGGGTGATCACACGGTTCTCCGGGAGCTTCCCCGCGGCCGCGGGCGGTGCGGCGGTGATCGTGGCGGCCGCGAGAGCGACCGCCACGATGCCGACGGTGCGCCGGCTCACTTCGCCACCTGCCCGACGACCGCGCTGACGTTGTCGACGAAGCCGCAGGGGCCGCTGCCGGCGCGCGAGCCGGTGAGCGTGATCTTCACCTGCCGGGCGTCCGCGGGGACGGCGCCGGTCTTCGTGCGCGGCTCGACGCGCGTGACGCCCTGGCGCTGGAGGTACGTCGGCCCGACGAGCTGGATCCGCTTGCCGAGCGCCTTGCCGGTCGCGTCGAGGAACACGGCCTGCGCCGTCGCGCGGTTGACCGTGCCGTTGTAGCCGCCGAGCTCGGCGGCCAGCGTCAGGACGATGCCGCCCTTGTCGATCTTCGCGCCCCAGCGGGCGAGTGAGGCGGTCTGCGTCGCGGTGCCGAGGTTGACGGTCTGACCCAGCGGCGCGAGGCAGCCCGCGAAGAACTTCGAGCCGGAGCCCTTCGTCTTGGCGGCCGCAGCCGGGGCCCAGCGGTAGCCCGAGTAGCCGACGACGTGGAAGCCGCCGGTCGTCTCCCAGCCGGGGACGGCGAGCGGCTCGGTCGCACCGTCGGGGGTCACGGGCCCGAGCTCGGCGCCGGGGTTCTTGACCAGGTTGCCGGAGAGCGCCTTCGGCGCCGGTGCCGCGAGCGCGGCGAGGGGCAGGAGCGCGGCGGCGATGAGCGAGAGCAGTGCGAGACGCATGAGGTGTCCTCCTTCGGTCACGGCCGCTCGACGAAGAGCAGGCCGAGGTGGGTGTCGGTCAGGTCGCCGGTGTCGGAGAGCAGGAAGTTCGAGGTGATCCAGCCGGTCGCTCCGGCGAGGCGGCCGGTGCCCCCGACGACCTCGAGCAGGGCGGCGCCGTGGCGGAGGTAGGAGCGCGACGACGGCCCAGCCGCGTGACGCTCTGCCGCACGCACGCGGAGCGTCGTGCCGCCGCCGAAGTCGACCTCTCCGTCGACGGGGCCGTCGTGGTCGAGGGTGACGCGGAAGACGGCCTCCCCGGCGCCGACGTCCTCGAAGCGGCCGTGCGGTCCGTCACGGTCGACGACCGAGACGAGCATCGCGCTCGAGGCCCTGGCGGCGACCCGCGCCATCGCCCCGTCGCCGTCGGCCTGGCCGCGGAACTGGAGCGCGTAGGTGATGGGTGTGGTGAGCGTCATGGGGTCTCCTCGGCGGCCGGGCCGGAGCGCCCGGCCCGGCCGCGCGTGGCGGGTGGCTACGGGACGATGCGGAGCACCTCGCCGCCACCCGGCGTCACGGTCTTGTTCGTGACGTACAGCGCGCCGTTGGAGGGGTTGATCGTGATCCCGGCCGGGTTGAGCAGCGCCGTGCCGGTCTCGAGCAGCGCGCGGGTGCCGCCCGGGGAGACCCGCACGATCTGGCCCGGTCCGCCGAGCCCGCTCGGGCTGGAGGCGTACTGGAGGACGTACAGCGTGCCGTCCTTCGCGAAGGCCATGTCGATGATCGCCTTGAAGCCGGTCAGATGGACGCTCGGCGCCCCGCCCGGCACGACCTTCCAGATCGACGCCGCGCCTGCGCAGAACGGGAAGCCGGTCAGCCCGCCCACGTACAGCGCCTTGTCGAGGCCGCGGACGACCGTGGTCGGGACGAACTCCGACGTCGGCGGGGCTGGCGGGCCCTGGACGCCTGGAGCGGCCGGGATCCGGCAGCCGGCCGGGTTCTGGGCCCGGGGGAACGTCGCGACGAGCGACACCTTCCACTTCCCCTTCATCTCGTAGAGGGCGTTCGCGCCCGCGTCGGCGACGAAGACGCTCGACGGCTCGGCGAGGATGCCGTACGGGTTCGAGTCGACCGGGCCGCTCGCCGGGTTGAAGGCCTGCTCGTACGCCGCGATGTCGGCGACCGTGGTGCGACCGCCGGTCGGGCCGGTCTTCACGAGCCTGCCGAACGTCATGCCTCGAGCGGCCGGGTTCGAGCGCGAGGCAGGAGTGCCGCCCCAGCCGACCGAGACGTACGCGCGACCGCGAACGGCGACCGAGATGTCCTGCGGTCCCGTCACCTCGGCGAAGGGCTGGTTCGGGGCGTCGCTGCGCCAGGACGGCCAGCCCGTCTGGTCGCGATCGGCGTCGCCCGATCCGGACGTCTGGCCGGCCGTGAGCACGGTGATCGAGCCGCTGCGATTGACGCAGATCGGCACGTTCCGCGGCGGCAGTGTCATCGTGTTGGCAGCCGTGCACGCGGCGCCCCCGTCGCCCGCCTCGGCGATCAGCAGGTCGCCGGTCGGTGCGAACGTGAGGCCGCGCGGGCTGTTGAGCTTCGTCATCACGGTCGTGATCGTGGGCGCCGACGTCGCGGGCGGCGCGATCACCGCGACTGCCAGCGCGACCAACGCGGGAAGGGCGAGCGCGGCGGCTGCGATGCGCCGCCGCCGAGCCGTCCCGAGGTGTCCTCCGTCCATCGAGGTGCTCCTTTCGTCACGGGGGTGGGGGTGCGTCGCCCGCAGGCCTCCACGATGGGCGACGGCCCCGGGCGCTCGCGCCAGGGGGCTACCCTGGTCCTTTCGCCGGAGGACACCCTGGAGCTCGTCGGCCGTCAGCAGGAGCTGGATCTCGTCACCGCTGCCCTCGAGGACGCGCGTGCCGGCCGAACGCGGTCGCTCGCCTTCGTCGGCGAGCCGGGGATCGGCAAGTCTTCGCTCCTCGACGCCGCGCGCCGACTCGGCGAGACGCGCGGCGTCGACGTCGTCCGCGCGTCGGGGTCACCGCCCGAGCAGGAGCTCCCCTACGCGGGTCTGCTCGCTCTCCTGCGCCCGCTGCGCGAGATCGCGACGACGCTCCCCGGCCCGCAGCGGGAAGCCCTCGACGCTGCCCTGGACGCAGGAGAGGAGGCAGGCACGAGGTTCGTCGTCGGCGCGGCCACGCTCGGCCTGCTCGCGACTGCCGCCGAGCGACGTCCCGTCCTCGTCCTCGTCGACGACGTCCAGTGGGTGGACGAGCCGACACTCGACGCGCTCGCGTTCGCCTTCCGTCGTCTCGACGCCGACGCCGTGGCGCTCGTCGTGGCCGCCCGCCCCGCGGGGTTGGGGCGACTCGACGGGGTCGTCGGGCAGGTCGAGCTCGCTCCGCTGGCGCCGGCCGCGGCCCGCGCGATGCTCGACGGCGCTGCCGTCCGGCTCGACCCCGGCGTCCGCGACCGGATGCTGGAATCCGCGCGCGGCAACCCGCTGGCGCTGCTCGAGCTGCCCGCGCGCCTCACCGCGTCGCAGCGGGAGGGCGTCGAGCCGCTGCCGCCTGTGCCCCTCGCGGGATCCGGGCTCGAGGAGGCGTTCGCTGCCAGCGCGCGCGGTCTCTCGGAGGAGACGCGGACAGCCCTGGTCGTCGCCGCGCTCGGCGAGACCGACGAGCTGCAGGGGCTCGGCGCTGCGCTCGGCTCGCTCGGCTGCGACCCGGACTCGCTCGAGCCCGCCGAGACAGCCGGGCTCGTCACGCTCGGTCGCGGCCGCGTCGCGTTCCGGCACCCCCTCGTTCGCAGCGCGGTCGTGTCGCTCGCGGACGACGCCGTCCGGCGCCGGGTGCACGGCGCGATCGCCGAGACGCTCCCGGTCGGCGAGCGTCGTGCCTTGCACCGCGCGGAGTCGGCGATCGGGCCCGACGAGGACGTCGCCGGGGAGCTGGAGGCGGCCGCCAAGGGCCTGGCGGCCGTCACGGCCGCCGGCCTGCTCACGCGTGCCGCAGACCTCAGCGCCGATCGGGAGGCGCGTGCGCGCCGACTGGGGCACGCGGCAGAGGAGGCGCTGCGGGCGAGCAGGCTCGAGCAGGCCCGGGAGCTCGGCCGACGCGCGGTCGAGGCGTCGGAGGCGGGCTCCCTCACCCACGGCCGCGCGCTGTCGACGCTCGGCCGGGCGACCCGCAGGGACGGACCTCCCTCCGCGGCGATCCGGCTGCTGAGCGAGGCGGCCGACGTGCTCGAAGCCCACGACAGGCGCGCGGCGCTCGACGCGCTCGCGAACGCCTTCTTCGCGAGCCTCCCAGCGGGGCGGCCGACCGACACCGCCCTGCTGTCCGAGCGTCTGGCCGCCCTGGCGGACGAGCGTCAGCCCGCTGAGGCGGCGCTCGTCGCGCTGGCCGAGGGCGTCTCCCTCGTGCAGGCCGGGAGGGGCGTCGAGGGCGAGCGCAGGCTGCGGGAAGCGCTGGTGACGGCGTCGAGCCTCGGCGGCGCGGAGCCGTTCGTCGAGATCGTCGCGGCGCTGTGGCTGGAGGACCACGAGCCGGCGCTGCGGGCGGCCGTCACCGCGCTCGAGGAGGCGCGCAACGCCGGCGATCTCGAGCCCGTGCCGATGCTGCTCCGCCTCGCGGGGTTCTCGCTCGCTCGCCGCGGCCAGCTCACGGCCGCGTACGCCGCGACGACCGAGGCGCTCCAGACGGCCGTCGAGGTCGGGCAGATGACCAACGTCTGCGACTCGCTCGCGCACTGCGCGTACCTCGAGGCGCGGCTGGGGCTCTTCGACCGGTGCGTCGACCACGCACGCGAGTCGATCGACCTGGCGGCCCGTCTCGGGCTGCGGTGGTTCGCCATCCACGCCACGGGACAGCTCGCGCTCGGGGAGCTCGGGCGGGGCCGGCCCGACGCGGCGGTCGAGCTGCTCGAGCAGCTCCATGCGCGGAACCGCGAGGAGGGGCTCGTCGATCCGGGTGAGCACTACTTCGCCTTCCTCGTCGAGGCGTACGCTCGCATCGGTCGGCGCGACCTGGCGCGCGATCGGCTGGCGGAGGAGCGTTCGCTCGTCGAGGCGGTCCCGCGTCCGTTCGACCTCGCGCTGCTCGAGCGCAGCGCCGGCCTGCTCGCCGAGGAGGGTTGGTACGTTGGGCACTTCGAGCGCTCGATCGCGCTGCACACCGAGGAGATGCCGTTCGAGCTCGCGCGCACGCACCTGCTCTACGGCGAGCGCCTGCGCCGCAGCGGGGAGCGGCGCCGCGCGCGGGAGGAGCTGCGCCGCGCGGAGGGCATGTTCGAGCAGCTCGGCGCGACGGGCTGGGTGGAGCGCTGTCGGCAGGAGCTGCGGGCGAGCGGGGCGCGGCTGCGGCGTGGGCCGGAGACGCGGGACGAGCTGACGCCGCAGGAGCTGCAGGTGGCGTTGCAGGTCGCGCGGGGGCAGACGAACCGCGAGATCGCGCAGACGCTGTTCCTGAGCCCGAAGACGGTGGAGTTCCATCTGACGCGGATCTATCGCAAGCTCGGGCTCAACGCGCGTGCGGAGCTCGTGCAGCGCTTCGCCGACCAGGTCTGAGCCACGAGGACACGCGGCAGCTGCGCGGAACGGTGTGACGGCGTCGCCGTGCGGCGACGTAGAGGAGACGACAACGATCTCCGGAGGCCCACCATGAAGCGCATCGCCGTCGCAGCCGTGCTGCTGCTCACCGCCGCCGCCCTCGCGGGCGTGCTCCGACCGGAGGGTGCGCGGGCCGTCGACGACCCGTCTGCCCAGCGTGACACCCTCACCGTCAACGGCACGGGCATCGTCCGCAGCGTCCCGGATCGCGCGTCGATCTCGGCCGGGGTCGAGACGCGCGCCGCGACCGCCGAGGCGGCGCTCACCGCGAACGCCAAGGCGATGGACAAGGTGCTCGCCGCGCTGCGGGCCACGGGCGGCAAGGACGTGACGACCGCGAGCGTCTCCCTCTCGCCGCGGCAGACGCCCGAGGGCGCCGTCGACGGGTTCGTCGCGACGAACACCGCGTCGGCGACGTTCCCGCTCGCCTCGGCGGGCAAGGCGATCGACGCGGCCGTCGCGGCCGGTGCGAACACCGTCTACGGCCCGTCGTTCACGTTCTCCGACCAGGAGGCGCTCTACCGCAAGGCGCTCGAGAGCGCCGTCGGCAACGCGAAGACGCACGCGGACGCGCTCGCCGCTGCCGCGGGTCGCGCTGTCGGCCCCGTGATCTCGATCGTCGAGGGCTCCGCCGGCGGGGGGCCGATCTTCGCGAAGGCCGAGGCCGTGTCCGACGGCACGCCGGTCGTCTCCGGCGAGCAGGAGGTCTCCGCCTTCGTGTCGATCACGTACGAGCTGCGCTGAGCCTCGGCCGGCTCGGACGGGGGCGGCCCTCGCCGGACCGCCCCCGTCCACCCACCTCGAGCCGTGAGGCGGCTACGCCGTTCAGCTCACCCCAGCCGGCCGAGCGCTCACTGCTCCGCCTCCGCGCTGCGCGGCGTGAGCTTCTTGTTCGTCTCCCGCAGGCGGGCCGACATCGTCTTCAGCAGGTTGACCGCGAGCCGGGGGTCGTCCTCCAGCCGCCGGTGCACGGTCTTCTTGTCCACCTCGAGGACACGCGCGTCCCCGACCGCCCGCGCCGTCGCGGAGCGCACCTCGTTCTCGAAGATGGCCATCTCCCCGAAGAACTCGCCCGGCTTGAGCGTCTTCAGGCGACGCTCCTCGCCGCCCTCGGACTGCACGATCTCCACCTCGCCGGACTGGACGACGTACATCGTGTCCCCCTTGGCGCCCTCCGCGACGATCACCTCGCGGTCGCGGAACTGCCTGCCCGCCGGCACCGCGTGCTCGGTGCCGTAGCCGCCGGGAACCGGGATGTAGAACTCCGGATAGCCCCACATCCCGTGCTCGGAGACGTCGAGCCCGGCCGACTCGACCTCCGGCTCGGTGCGGATCCCGACGGTGACCTTCATCAGCCAGAGGATCCCGAACGACGCGGTGAACGTGAACGCGCCGACCGCGACGAGGCCGAGGGCCTGGATCCCGAGCTGGTGGAGGCCTCCTCCGTAGAAGAGGCCGGCCTGGCCCCAGTCGAGCCGCTCGGCGAGCTCGGGCACCGTGAGGAACCCGAGGGCCAGCGTCCCCCAGACGCCCGACATCCCGTGGGCGGCGAGCGCGCCAACGGGGTCGTCGATGCGCAGCCGCTCCACGAGCAGCACGCCGCCGACGACGATCGTCCCGGCGACGAACCCGATCAGGATCGCCGCCCACGGAGCGACGAACGCGCACGCGGCGGTGATCGCCACGAGCCCGCCGATCGCACCGTTGAGCATCATCGACAGGTCGGGCTTCTTGATCACCGCCCACGAGGCGACCGTCGCGCCGATCACGCCGGCGGCAGTCGCCACGAGCGTGTTGAAGGCGACGTAGGCGAAGAAGCCCACTCCGCCGTAGTCCACGCTCAGGGTCGAGCCGGCGTTGAAGCCGAACCAGCCGAACCAGAGGATGAACACGCCGAGGGTCGTGTACGCCATGTTGTGCCCGGGGATCGCGTTCGGCTTCCCGTCGGCCCCGAACTTGCCGATCCGCGGGCCGAGCAGGAGCGCCCCGGCGAGCCCGGCCAGCGCGCCCTGGTAGTGGACGACCGTCGAGCCCGCGAAGTCCTGCATGCCCTTCGCGAACAGCCAGCCGTCACCGCTCCAGATCCAGTGGGCGACGACCGAGTAGAGCACCGTGTAGATCACGCCGAACGCGATGTACACCCACAGCCGGGTGCGCTCCGCCATGGCGCCCCACACGATCGCGAGGGACACCGCCGCGAACGCCGTCTGGAACAGCAACGCCGCTCCGGCCGGGATCGCGCCGAACCACGAGAACGGCTCCGCGCCCACCGCGAGCAGCTCGTCCACCGACGGGACGAGGCCCGAGCCGCCGACGAGGCCGTTGCCGCCGTCGCCGAAGGCGATCCCGAACCCGACCGCGTAGAACACGATCGTCGCGATCGCCAGGACGAGGGCGTTCTTCGCCGCGATGTGCCCGACGTTCTTCATGCGGGTGAGCCCGGCCTCGAGGAAGGCGAACCCGGCCTGCATGAAGAGGACGAGGATGCCGGCGAACAGCACCCAGATGGTGCTCGCCGCGAGCGCGAGGTCCTTGTTGCTCATACTCGCTCCACCTCCTCGAGGCGTGCGCCGGTGCGGTTGTGGGTCACGGAGTGCACGGGCGACATCCAGCAGATGCCGTCGCCGCTGACGTGGCCCGTGCGTGCCGCGTCGACGATCGCGGCGAGGACGTCCTCGGCGATCTCGTCGCGGACGACGAACGTCATCAGCGCCTTCGGCAGGAAGCGCGACTCGAACACGCGCCCCCGGTACTCGTGCGTGATGCCCTTCTCGCGGCCGTGCCCGACCGCCTCGACCACGGTCACCCCGACGTGCCCGGTGTGCTCCTCGACGGCCTCCATCACCGTCTCCACGCGGTCGCGGACGACGACCGCCTC
>CAZUVW010000038.1:0-18065 GCA_964623875.1 uncultured Gaiellales bacterium | reverse complement strand
GGATCCTCTCGGACGAGGTCTACTCGGAGATGGTCTACGAGGGCGAGCACGCGTCCATCGCGAGCCGGCCCGGGATGCTCGACCGCACGATCCTGCTCGACGGCTTCTCGAAGACGTTCGCCATGACGGGCTGGCGTCTCGGCTACGCGGCCGTCCCGGAGCCGCTCGTCGAGCCTCTCACCCGGCTCTTCATCAACTGCCATTCGTGCACGCCACCGGCGACGCAGCTCGCCGGCGTGGCCGCGCTCACCGGGCCGTGGGATGCGGTCGAGGCGATGATGGCCGAGTTCCGGGCGCGGCGGCGTCTGGTCGTGGACGGGCTGAACGCGATCCCCGGCGTCTCCTGCATCGAGCCCGCGGGGGCGTTCTACGCCTTCCCGAACGTCACCGGGACCGGGATGAGCGCACGGACGCTGCAGGACAGGCTGCTCGAAGAGGCCGGCGTGGCGATGCTCGCCGGGACGGCGTTCGGCGCGCACGGGGAGGGGTACATGCGCGTCTCGTATGCGAACTCGCAGGAGAACCTGCGCGAGGCGCTCGAGATCACCGCCGACCTGCTGGCCGCCGGATGAGCACGCCGCCCCGGATCGTCGTCACACGGGCGATCCCCGAGCCCGCGCTCGCCCTGCTGCGCGAGGCGGGCGAGGTGTGGCTCAACCTCGAGGACCGGCCGCTGACGGGCGAGGAGCTGCACGCCGCGATCGCGGGTGCCGACGCCGTCGTCACCCTGCTGCACGATCGTGTCGACGATGCCTTCCTGACCGCCGCCGGACCACAGCTGAGGGTGGTGGCCAACGTCGCGGTCGGCTACGACAACGTCGACGTCCCTGCCTGCGCGGCTCGCGGCGTGCGCTTCACGAACACGCCCGGGGTGCTCACGGAGGCCACCGCGGACATCGCGTTCGCGCTCGTCCTGATGGTCACCCGACGCCTCGCCGAGGGCGAGCGCCTGATCCGCTCGCAGGCGCCCTGGAACTGGAACATGGCCTTCATGCTCGGCACGGGGATCCAGGGCAAGACGCTCGGGATCGTCGGCCTCGGCCAGATCGGGAGCGCGACCGCGCGGCGGGCGCACGCGTTCGGGATGGAGGTCGTGTACACGGGGCGACACCGTGCGGCGGAGCCGCTCGAGTCCGAGCTCGAGGCGCGGTTCCTCTCGCTCGACGAGCTGCTCGCGACCGCCGACGTCGTCTCGCTGCACTGCCCGCTGAACGACGAGACCCGGCACCTGATCACGGCCGACCGGCTACGGCGCATGAAGCCGAGCGCGTACCTCGTCAACACCACCCGCGGCCCGGTCGTCGACGAGGCGGCGCTCGCCGAGGCGCTGCGGGACGGCGTGATCGCCGGGGCCGGGCTCGACGTGTTCGAGCGCGAGCCCGAGGTGCACCCGGATCTGCTCCCGCTCGACAACGCGGTGCTGATCCCGCACCTCGGCTCGGCGACCATCGAGACGCGCACGGCGATGGCCGTGCTCGCGGCGCGAAACGCGATCGCGGTGCTGCGCGGCGAGGAGCCGCCGACGCCCGTGGTCTAAGGCACAGGCTCACGCACGCCGCTCGTGCACCGACGCACGCTCTCACCCGACGGAGCCCCTCCGAGGTGACCCCGCGTGTGCGCCACGACGGCTGACGGGGCGCGTCCGTCCGCTCGATCGGGTCGCTATCTCCAGCCTGGCACGCGCCCCGCCTGCGCGATCCACTCGCTGAGCTCCGGCGCCTGCGCCTCCTCCGGCGACCTCAGCTTGACGTAGCGCGTCCGGCCGGAACCGAGCGGCGGTGGCGAGGCGAGCTCCGCGCCGCCGAGGAAGACGACGTTCACGGAGACGTCGTAGGCGACGATCTCGATGAGCCACCCGAGATCCGGCAACCCGTAGTAGGCCTTCTGCCACTTGACGGCGTACTGGAGCCCGGGGATCGTCTCGCGGACCAGCTCGTCTAGCCGCTCGACGAGCGGATGCAGACCCGGCATCACGCGTCCGATCCACTGCTCGATGTCGGCGTGGCTGTCGGAGGGAACGGGCGGCTTGCGGGTCGTCGTCTGCTGGCGTTGCTTCACTGCAGGCCTCCTGTGTCGTCCAGTGGTCACGGCCTCTGCTGCGTCGGCCGTACCACCTTGCGCGCTGGTGACGCGAAGGCGCAGCACCGAGCGCCATCGGGCCGGTCGATCGTACTCGACGGCTCGCCGATCGCTCTCGCTCTGCCACGCTCAGCCGCGGCGGCGGTTGCGGCGTCGCTGTGGGCCCTCGACCGCGAGCTCGCCCTCGGGGGCGGGCGGGATCTCGGGGAGCGTCGCGTCGGGCTCGCCCGCCTGGACGATCGCGACGAGCTCGGCGGCCGCCGCGGGATCGATCGCCGGCGTGCGGTAGGCGGTGAGCCGCCGGTCGACCTCGGCGGCCGCGCGGGCGGAGAGGTCGGGCGTGCGGCTCAGGTCCCACGACTCGCGGTTCTCGCGGTCGATCGTCGGGCCGGTCACCCACAGCTCCGACGGCCAGTGCTCGATCGTGTGCGGGTGGGTGATCAGGTGCTGCTCGGCGAGCAGGCTCCGCACGAGATCGATCACCGGGACGTCGCCCTTCGGCTCGATCGGGCGGGCGAGGTGGAGTGCCTGCCCGCAGAGCTCGTCGTCGAGCACGAGCTTCGAGAGGCTGAAGGCGAGCACGTAGGCGAGCATCCCCGGTCCGGAGACCGAGTCGACGCCGGCGAGCGCGGCGAGGATCGCGCTGCCGAACGTCTCGGCACCGGCCTGCGCGTCGAGCGCGTAGGAGTCCGAGAGCGCCATGTACGCCTGTGTCGGCAGGCCGAGCGAGCGGCCCACCTGCGCGTAGGCGACGTCGAGGTGGAGCGCCTCGACGGCGGCCATCGGGGAGCTCGCCGCCTTCATGTGGAAGGCGGCCGGCGCGCCGCCGAAGAGCACCGGCGCGCCCGGTCGCACGAGCTGGGCCATGGTGATGCCCGCCAGCACGTCGGCGGTGTGGAAGACGGTCGCGCCGACGAGCGTCACCGGTGCGATCAGACCCATCAGCGTGACGGGCACGATCTCGATCGGGATCCCTGCCTCGACGCAGTCGAGCAGGTTCTGGCAGGAGTCCTCGCCGTAGCGGAAGCTGCCGGTGGCGGTGATCGTGAAGATCGACAGCGGCTTCGCCGCCAGCTCGTCGCGGTCGCGCCGGAAGAGCTGCATCAGCTCGACCATGCGCGGCACCCCGTGCTCGCTGAAGGCCCCCGAGACGACCGGTCGCTCCGAGCCGAGCAGGCACAGCGCGAGGCGCCAGGCGTCGGAGATCTGCGCCGGCACGTCGTCGGTCGAGAAGGCGGTCGCGAGGTAGGCGATGTTCGGCAGCCCGTCGGCGAGGCGGACGAAGTCCACGAAGTCGGCGGTCGTCGCGTGTCGGGCCTCGCCCGTGTGGTGGTCGATCATCCGCAGGCCGCTCGAGCCGGGCACGAAATGGGCGCGCCCGTGGCCGAGCTCGGCGTGCGGCCGGCCCGCGCGGTCGTAGAGCGTGAAGGTCGAGGGAGCCGAGGTGATCGCGTCCTCGACGACCTCCGCCGGGAAGAGCAGGCGCTCGCCCCTGGCGTCCGTGCGCAGCCCGGTCTCGAGCAGGCGCCTGCGCAGCGCGGCGCCGCGCACCTCGACCCCGATCTCGGCGAGCACGCGCTTCGCCTCCGTCACGATCCGGGCGAGGAGGTCGTCGTCGAGGACGCGGAGCGAGGGCCGCACGAGGCCAGTCTCGCAGAGCGACGGCGCGGCGCCGCGCCACGCGGACACGACGTGGGAGCTCGTGCCGATCCAGCACACGCACCGCGTTGACAGCCAGCGCCGGGACCGGGCACCATGAAGCGTGGAACTGGAGTTCCACGATGCGGAATGTGACGCGGAGGCGGGTGCCGGGCGAGTGGCGACGAGAACGGGCACACAGGCGATCGAGCGGGCGGCCGAGCTGCTCGTGCGCGTGGTCGACAGCGACACGCCGCCCACCGTCGGCGACCTCTCGGAGCAGAGCGGCCTGCCGAAGAGCACGACCTCGCGTCTCGTCGCCGCCCTCGAGCGCCAGGGGCTCCTGCAGCGCGACGCCGCCCGCGGGGCGCTCCTCGCCGGGCCGGCGCTCGTGCGCTACGCGCACCGGGAGCGCCGCGTCCCGGGCCTGCTCGAGCTCGCCGCGCCCGGCCTCGATCGGCTCGCCGAGCTGAGCGGCGAGACCGTCAACCTCGGCGTCGCAACGCCGGAGGCGGTCGAGCAGCTCGACCAGCGCGACAGCCGTCACTACCTGGGCTCGACCAACTGGGTCGGGCGGCGGGTTCCCCTCCACGCCTCGGCGCTCGGCAAGGTCTTTCTCGCCTACGGGGCCGTCTCGCTGCCGACCGGACCGCTCGAGCGCCTCGCGCCGCGGACGGTCGTCGACCGCCGCGCGCTGCAGCGTGAGCTGGCCACGGTGCGCGCGCGCGGTGTCGCGACCGCCGTGGACGAGCTCGAGCCGGGCCTGTGGGCGGTCGCCGCCCCGGTGTTCGAGGCCGGGGGCGCGGTCGCCGCGGCGCTGTCCGTCTCGGGCCCGACCGTCCGGCTCCACGACGGCCTCCTCGACGAGCTCGGACGCGCGCTCCGCCAGGAGGCGACCACGCTCTCCATCCGCCTCGGCCACGACAACACGACGAGAGGTGCCGCATGACCGACGAGGAGATCGACCTCAGCTCCCTCACCGACGACGAGCTGGTCGCACAGATGCACGACGACCTCTACGACGGGCTCGCCGACGAGATCGTCGAAGGGACGAACATCCTGCTCGAGCGCGACTGGGCCGCCGACAGGGTCCTCAACGACGCGCTCGTCGAGGGAATGCGCATCGTCGGGATCGACTTCCGTGACGGCATCCTCTTCGTCCCGGAGGTGCTGCTCGCCGCCAACGCGATGAAGGCCGGCATGGAGATCCTCCGTCCCCTGCTCGCGGAGACGGGCGCCGAGCGGATGGGCAAGGTCGTGATCGGCACCGTGAAGGGCGACATCCACGACATCGGCAAGAACCTCGTCGCGATGATGCTCGAGGGCGCGGGGTTCGAGGTCGTCGACCTCGGGATCAACAACCCGGTCGAGAGCTACCTCGCCGCGCTCGAGGAGCACAAGCCGGAGATCCTGGGGATGTCGGCGCTGCTGACGACGACGATGCCGTACATGAAGGTCGTGATCGACGAGATGGTCGAGAAGGGGATCCGCGACGACTTCATCGTGCTCGTGGGTGGCGCACCGCTGAACGAGGAGTTCGGCAAGGCCGTCGGTGCCGACGCGTACTGCCGCGACGCCGCGATCGCGGCCGAGACCGCCCAGGCGCTCGTGCTCGCCCGACGGGCCGCAGCATCGACGAGTTGAGCGATCTCGTCGAGCACGAGGCGGTCTTCGCCGCTCCGGAAGCGGGGCAGGGGCCGATGCGGGTCGCCGTGCTGGCGTGCGGGGCGATCGCCCGGGAGGTGCTGGCGCTGCGTGACCTGGGCGGCTGGTCGCACGTGGACGTGCGCTGCCTGCCGGCAAAGCTCCACGCCACGCCGCACCTGATCCCGGCCGCCGTGGAGGCGAAGCTCGTCGAGCTGAAGGGACGCTATGCCGAGGTCTTCGTCGCGTACGCCGACTGCGGCACAGCCGGTGCGCTCGACACGGTGCTGGAGCGGCACGGGGTCGAGCGACTGCCCGGCGCGCACTGCTACGGCTTCTTCGCCGGGAACGACGCCTGGCAGGCCCTGCACGACGCCGAGCCCGGGACGTTCTACCTCACCGATTTCCTGGCACGGCACTTCGACGCGCTCGTGTGGCGCGGCCTCGGACTGGATCGGCACCCGCAGCTGCTGCCGGACTACTTCGGCAACTACCGCCGTCTCGTCTACCTCGCGCAGACCGACGACGACGCGCTGACGGTGCGTGCGCGGGCCGCTGCCGACCGCCTCGGGCTCGCGTTCGAGCGCGTGCGCACCGGGTACGGCGACCTTGCGCCTGCGCTCGACCGTTTCGTGGAGAGGATCGAGCTCCGTGCCTGAGGTGACCGTGATCCTCTGGCGTGACATCCCCGCCCAGGTGACCTCGGGATCCGGACGCCGGGCGACGCGAGCGCTGCTCCCCCAGCGCTTCCAGGAGGCGATCGACGCGGCTGCGATGGCGGCGGGCATGTCGGGCACCGACGCGTACCTCGAGCAGTGGCGTCGGGAGACGACCCAGCGCAACGGCGGAGTCGACGCCGCCGTCGAGGCGGAGGCGGCACGCATCGATCACGAGTACACCGACGAGGTTCTCGCGCGGCTCGTCCGTGCGCACGGCCTGAAGGGAGACGACAGCACGTGAGCGAGACCGTTCTCAGCTCGGCGACGAAGGAGGTCGTGATCGGGTTCGACCGCCCGTTCGTGATCATCGGCGAGCGGATCAACCCGACCGGGCGCAAGAAGCTCGCCGAGGAGATGGCGGCGGGGAGCTTCGACACCGTCGTCGCCGACGCGATCGCGCAGGTCGAGGCCGGCGCGCAGATGCTGGACGTCAACGCCGGCATCCCGCTCGCGGACGAGCCGGCGATCCTGGCCCACACGGTGCAGCTCGTGCAGTCGATCACCGACGTGCCCCTCTCGATCGACTCGTCGATCGTCGAGGCGCTGGCAGCGGGGCTGGCCGTCTACCGGGGCAAGGCGCTCGTCAACTCCGTCACGGGCGAGGACGAGCAGATGGAGCGCGTCCTCCCGCTCGTCGCGAAGCACGGGGCGGCGGTCGTGGCGATCTCGAACGACGAGACGGGGATCAGCGAGGACCCGGACGTGCGGTTCGAGGTCGCACGGAAGATCGTGTCGCGCGCGGCCGACCACGGCATCCCGAAGGAGGACGTCGTCGTCGACCCGCTCGTGATGCCGATCGGGGCGATGGGCACCGCGGGGCGCCAGGTGTTCCGGCTCGTTCGGCGGCTGCGCGAGGAGCTGGGCGTGAACACCACCTGCGGTGCGTCCAACGTCAGCTTCGGCCTGCCGAACCGGCCGGCGCTCAACGCCGCCTTTCTCCCGATGGCGATCGCCTCGGGGATGACGAGCGCGATCACCAGCCCCCTCCACGCGGAGATGCTGCAGGCGGTGAAGGCGGCCGACGTGATGATGGGCAACGACGCGCACTGCGCGAGCTGGATCGCGCGCTTCGGCGAGTCGGGTGCGACCGCCGGCGGCGGCCGCCGCGGCGGCCGCGCCGCGCGGCGGGGTGCGGGGGGCGCGTGACGCGCACGACGCGCCACGTCGGGAGAGGCTCCGTGACCTGCAGCAGCGCCTGGGAGCTGGCGTGACCGAGGCGCGCATCGTCTTCCTGCCCTCGGGTCGCCGGGGGACCGTCGAGCCCGGCACCTCGGTGCTCGACGCCGCGCGCCGGCTCGGCGTCGACCTCGACTCGACGTGCGGCGGTCGGGGCATCTGCGGGCGCTGCCAGGTCGAGGTCAGCGAAGGCGAGCACGCGAAGCACGGCATCGTCTCGCGGGCCTCGAGCCTCTCGTACCTCACGGACGCGGAGCGCTCGTACGGAGGAGAGCGCCCGCTCGGCGCCGGCCGCCGGCTCGGCTGCCTCGCACGGGTGACCGACGACGTCGTCATCGACGTCCCGCCGGAGAGCCAGCTCTACCGGCAGGTCGTGCGCAAGGAAGCCGACGCCCATCCGATCGCGATCGACCCCGTCGTCCGCCTGCACCTCGTCCAGGTCGAGGAGCCCGACCTCGGCACGGCGACGAGCGACCTGACCCGATTGCGCGCTGCGCTCGAGCGCGAGTGGGGTCTCACCGGGCTCTCCGTCGACGCGCACGTCGTCGCCGGTCTGCAGCGCGCCCTGCGTGCGCGACCCGGACTGCGTGACGGCCCAAGTGACAACTTGTCACTAGGCGCGTGGAGCGTCACCGTCGCGGTGCACGACGGAACCGACGTGACGGCGATCTGGCCGGGCTACCACGACGCCGCCTACGGGATCGCGTTCGACGTCGGCTCGACCACGGTGGCCGGCCATCTCTGCGACCTGCACTCGGGCGAGGTGCTCGCCTCGGCGGGCGCGATGAACCCCCAGATCCGGTTCGGCGAGGACCTGATGAGCCGCGTCTCCTACGTGATGCTCCACCCCGGATCCGAGAGGGAGCTGACCAAGGTCGTGCGCGGCTGTCTCGCCAAGCTCACCGCAGAGCTCGCGCGCGACGCCGGCGTCGACCGCGACGACGTGCTCGAGCTCACGCTGGTCGGCAACCCGGTGATGCACCACCTCGTGCTCGGGATCGACCCGACCGAGCTGGGAGGCGCGCCCTTCGCGTTGGCGGTGGACGAGGCGGTGCGGCTGCGAGCGGCCGACCTCGGGCTGCCCGTCAACCGCGGCGCTCGGGTGTACGTGCTCCCCTGCATCGCCGGTCACGTCGGCGCCGACACCGCCGGCGTGATCCTCTCGGAGGCGCCGCACCTCGCCGACGCGGTCAACCTCGTGGTCGACGTCGGCACCAACGCGGAGATCGTGCTCGGCAACCGGGAGCGGCTGCTCGCGGCCTCGAGCCCGACAGGCCCTGCGCTCGAGGGCGCGCAGATCAGCTGCGGACAGCGGGCCGCGCCCGGCGCGATCGAGCGGGTGCGCATCGACCGCGAGACGCTGGAGCCCCGCTACCGCGTGATCGGGACGGCCGCCTGGTCGGACGAGCCGGGATTCGAGGGGACGCGGGTCACGGGCGTGTGCGGCTCGGGGATCATCGAGGTGATCGCCGAGATGCTGCTGGCCGGCATCCTCACCACGGACGGCACCATCGACGGCGAGCTCGCGGCGCGGACGCCACGCGTCGTCCCCGAGGGTCGCACGTTCGCGTACGTCCTCCACGCCGGCGAGCCCGAGCTGCGCGTGACGCAGAACGACGTCCGCCAGGTGCAGCTCGCCAAGGCCGCGCTGCACGCCGGCTGCACGCTGCTGCTCGAGCGATACGGGATCGAGCGCGTCGACCGGATCCGGCTGGCGGGTGCGTTCGGGAACCACATCGACCCCGTCCACGCCCTCGTGCTCGGTCTCGTGCCGGACTGCGACCCGGCAGGGGTCACGTCGGCCGGGAACGCCGCAGGCACGGGCGCGCGCATCGCCCTGCTCGATCGCTCGGCGCGCGCCGAGATCGAGCAGGTCGTCCGTCGAGTCGAGAAGATCGAGACCGCCGTCGAGCCGCGGTTCCAGGAGCACTTCGTCGGCGCGATGGCGCTTCCCCACGACACCGATCCGTACACGCGGCTCGCCGCCGCCGTGCCGCTCCCGGCCCGCCGCAGCTCGAGCCAGCCCGAGCGGGCCGGCCGGCCGCGCCGCCGGCGTGCCGGCGCAGAGAGGAGCACCACGTGACCGACACCCACGGCCGCCGCACCGGCGGGCGAGCAGGGCGCAAGGCCGCCCGCCTCGCCGCGCAGGTCGAGCGCGTCCCGTTCCTGACCCGCACGCTCGCGCCCGTCGAGGTGCTCTCCGAGGAGGGCCTCTCGCTGCTCGAGGAGAACGCCGACACGATCCTCGAGCAGGTCGGGATCGAGTTCCGCGATGCCCCGGACGCGCTCGAGCTGCTGCGCGGTGCCGGAGCCGAGGTGGACGGCGAGCGCGTCCGCTTCCCGCGCGGGCTGTGCCGGCAGATCGTCCAGGCGACCGCCCCGCGCACGTTCACGCAGGTCGCGCGGAACCCGGCGAACAGCGTCGTCTTCGGCGGAGCCAGCACGATCTTCGCGCCGGCATACGGCTCGCCGTTCGTGCGCGACCTCGACGGCGGTCGGCGCTACGGGACGATCGAGGACTTCCGCAACTTCGTGAAGCTCGCCTATGCGTCGCCGTGGATCCACCACTCGGGCGGGACGGTGTGCGAGCCGGTGGACCTGCCGGTCAACAAGCGCCACTACGACATGGTCTACGCGCACATGCGCTGGTCGGACAAGCCGTTCATGGGCTCCGTCACCCATCCCGACCGCGCCCGTGACACCGTCGAGATGGCACGGATCCTGTTCGGAGCCGACTTCCTCGAGGAGCACGTCGTCGTCTTCAGCCTGATCAACGCCAACTCGCCGCTCGTCTGGGACTCGACGATGCTCGGCGCCGCGCGTGCGTACGCCGAGGCCAACCAGGCGGTGATGATGACGCCGTTCATCCTCGCCGGTGCGATGAGCCCCGCCACGGTCGCCGGGACGTGCGCGCAGACGCTCGCCGAGTCGCTCGCCGGGATGGCCTACGTGCAGCTCGTCCGCCCTGGTGCGCCGGTCGTGCTCGGCTCGTTCGCGTCCTCCATGTCGATGCAGTCGGGAGCCCCGACGTTCGGCACCCCCGAGCCGGCGCTTGTGCTGTACGCGATGGCCTCGCTGGCGCGTCGCCTGGGCGTGCCGTTCCGCTCGGGCGGCGCGCTGACGGCGTCGAAGGTGGCCGACGCGCAGGCGGCCTACGAGTCCGCCAACACCATGCAGCCAACGGTGCTCGGGGGAGTCAACTTCGTCCTCCATGCGGCCGGCTGGCTCGAGGGCGGGCTGACGATGGGGTACGAGAAGCTCGTGCTGGACGCCGACCAGCTCGGGATGTGGCATGCGTTCGCGCGAGGAGTCGACCTCTCGCCGAGCGGCCAGGCGCTCGACGCGTTCCTCACGAACGAGCCCGGCACGCACTTCCTCGGGCACCCGCACACGCTCGCGAACTTCGAGACCGCCTTCTACCGCTCGCCGATCGCCGACAACGCGAGCTTCGAGCAGTGGGAGGCCGAGGGCTCCCGCGACGCCGCCGTGCGGGCCAACGCGATCTGGAAGCAGATGCTGGCCGACTACGAGGCGCCGCCGATCGACGAGGCCGTCGACGAGGAGCTGCGCGAGTGGATCGAGCGCAAGAAGGCGTCCTTCCCCGACTCGAACGTGTGATGGAAGCCGCGGCACCGACCGACACGGCCCGCGAGGTCGCCGAGCTCGTACGGCGGTCGCGCTTCGAGGTGCTGCCGCTCGACGGGATCGAGGAGCAGGTGCTCGCCCACGTGCCGCGCGACGTCACGCTCACGGTGACGGCCTCGCCCAGCAGGGGGCTGGACGCGACCTTCGATCTCGTCGAGCGGCTCGTCGGCCACGGCTACCCGGTCGTGCCCCATCTCTCCGCCCGCCTGGTGCGCGACCGCGCCCACCTGCGCGAGCTCGTCGGCCTGTCCGCGTCGCTCGGGCTCCGCGACCTCTTCGTCGTCGCCGGCGACGCGCAGGAGCCGGGCGCGTACGAGGGCGCCGCGGCGCTCCTCGACGATCTCGCCGAGCTCGACCACCCGTTTACCGAGATCGGGATCACGGGGTACCCGGAGAGCCATCCGCTGATCGACGACGAGACGACGATCCGCGCGATGTTCGAGAAGGCGCGGCACGCGACCTACATCGCGTCGCAGGTCTGCTTCGATCCATCCGTGACCGTGGCGTGGATCGAGCAGGTGTGGGCGCGAGGGACGCGACTGCCGGTCTACGTCGGCGTCCCGGGGGCCGTGTCGCGAGCGAAGCTGATGCGCGTCTCGACGCGGATCGGGATCGGCGACTCGCTCCGCTTCCTCCGCAAGCAGGGAGCCTTCGCCTCGCGGTTCCTGCGCGGCGGCTTCTCGCCCGATCCGCTGGTGGACGGGCTCGGCCCGCTGCTGGGCGACCCCGACGGCAAGCTCGCCGGCTTCCACGTGTTCACGTTCAACGACGTCGAGGACACCGAGCGCTGGCGCCGCGAGCGGCTCCGCGCAGGAGGGCTCGCGTGAGCGAGACCTGGGACGTGGTGATCGTCGGCGGCGGCTCGGCGGGGTCGGCGCTCGCGAACAGGCTCTCGGCCGACCCGTCCACCCGCGTGCTCGTCCTCGAGGCGGGACGGCCCGACTACCGCTTCGACGTGTTCATCCACATGCCGGCGGGGCTGGCGACGCCGATCGGCAATCGCTTCTACGACTGGCGCTACGAGTCGGAGCCCGAGCCGCACATGGGCGGACGTCGGATCTACCACGCCCGCGGCAAGGTGCTCGGCGGCTCGTCGTCGATCAACGGGATGATCTTCCAGCGAGGCAACCCGATGGACTACGAGCGCTGGGCGTCCGACCCCGGGATGGAGTCCTGGGACTACGCGCACTGCCTGCCGTACTTCCGGCGCATGGAGGACTGCACCGCGGCGCCGCCGGACGACCCGCATCGCGGGCGCGGCGGCCCGCTGGGGCTCGAGCGCGGTCCGGCCGAGAGTCCGCTCTTCGAGGCGTTCTTCGAGGCCTGTCGGCAGGCCGGGCACGTCGTGCACGAGGACGTGAACGGCTACCGGCAGGAGGGCTTCTCGAAGTTCGACCGCAACATCCGCCGCGGTCGTCGGCTGAGCGCTGCACGGGCCTACCTCCACCCGGTGATGGGCCGCCCCAACCTCGAGGTGCGCTGTCGCGTGCAGGTGGCGCGCGTCCTCCTCGAAGGGGCGCGCGCGGTCGGTGTCGAGACGGTGGACGGTGGCCGGATCCTCGCGGGCGAGGTGATCCTCTGCGGCGGCGCGATCAACTCCCCGCAGCTGCTGCAGCTGTCGGGGATCGGCGATCCCGAGCACCTCCGCTCCGTCGGCGTGGAGCCGCTGCACGCGCTGCCCGGGGTCGGGGAGCACCTGCAGGATCACCTCGAGGTGTACGTCCAGTACCGCTGCACACAGCCCGTGACGATGCAGCCGGCGCTCGAGAAGCGGCGGGCACCCTGGATCGGGTTCCAGTGGCTCTTCCTGCGTCGGGGCCCAGGGGCGACGAACCACTTCGAGGCGGGGGGCTTCATCCGCTCCAACGACGACGTCGCCTACCCGAACCTCATGTACCACTTCCTGCCGCTCGCGATCCGCTACGACGGCTCGCGCCCCGAGGGCGGGCACGGCTACCAGGTGCACGTCGGGCCGATGTACTCCGACGCACGCGGCTCGGTGCGGATCCGCAGCGCCGATCCGCGCGCCAAGCCGGCGCTGCGCTTCAACTACCTCTCTACCGATCAGGACCGCCGCGAATGGGTCGAGGCGATCCGGCGCACGCGCGAGATCATGGAGCAGCCGGCGCTCGCGCCGTTCAACGGGGGCGAGACCTCGCCCGGACCGACGGTGGAGACGGACGAGGAGATCCTCGACTGGGTGCGCCGCGACGCCGAGACGGCGCTGCACCCCTCGTGCACCTGTCGGATGGGCGTCGACGAGCTCTCGGTCGTGGACCCGACCTCGATGCGCGTGCACGGGCTCGACGGTCTCCGCGTGGTCGACGCCTCGGTGTTCCCCTACGTGACGAACGGGAACATCTACGCGCCGACGATGATGGTCGCCGAGAAGGCTGCCGACCTGATCCTCGGCGTCGCGCCGCTGCCGCCGAGCGACGCGGGCTTCTACCGGCGGTAGACAGCTCTCTCCCGCAAGGCCGGATCCACCGGGTGGATCCGGCCGCGGGGGATCCCTAGGTCCGGCTGCGCCGGACGCCCGACGCCGGACACGCTGCGGGCCAGGGGCAACGGTGCAGGGTCAACGGTGTCAGACACCGGATCCTGTCAAGGGGGTTTCGTGCCGATCGTGTGCCAATCGCTCCACAGGCCCCTACGAGCGGGTCGTGGACAACACCGCTTTGACGATGCCGTCGTAGCCGGTGCACCGACAGAGGTTGCCGGCGAGGCCGATGCGCACCTCGTCCTCCGTCGGGTGCGGGTTGTCGCGCAGCAGCGCCGTCGCGGAGACGAGCATCCCGGGCGTGCAGAACCCGCACTGGACGCCGCCCTCGCGGAGGAACGCCTGTTGAAGCGGGCTGAGCTCGCCGTCGGTCGCAAGTCCCTCGACGGTCGTGATCGCGGAGCCCTCGGCCTGGAGTGCGAGGTACGAGCAGCTGTTCACGGGACGACCGTCGAGCAGCATCATGCACGCGCCGCACTCGGAGTCGTCGCACCCCTCCTTCGTCCCCGTGAGGCCGATCGCGTCGCGGACGGCCGTGAGCAGGCTCGTGCCGGGCTCGAGCTCGACGGGGTAGGCGACGTCGTTCACGGTCAGCGTCACGGGCACCTTCACGAGAGGCCTCCATGCAGGGCGGGGCTGGCGGGGATCGGCACGTCACCGCCGCGGGCGCGGACGAGAGCGGCGGCGATCGCGCGCGAGGCGATCACCTCGGCCATCGCGCGACGGTAGCGCTCGGACGCGCGCACGTCGGAGATCGGTGAGGCTGCGGCTGCGGCCGCGGCTGCAGCCCTGGCTCGTGGCTCAGAGCCACAAGCGGTGCCGACCAGGGCGGCTTCCGCCTCTGGGACACGGCGGATCGTCGGTGAGAGCGCCGTGATCGCGATGCGGGCGTCCGTGACCCGGTCGCCGTCGAGCGTCACGACCGCGGTCGCGCCGACGACCGCGATCTCCATCTGTCGCCGGTACTCGAGCCGCGCGTAGCAGCTGCCCGTGCCGTCGACCGGCTCCGGGACGTCGATCGTGACGAGCAGCTCGTCGGGGTGCGCGGACGTGCGACCTGGTGCGGTGAAGAGGTCCTCGACGGCCACCCCGCGGGTGCCCGACGCGGAGCGGAGGGTCGCAGAGGCGCCGAAGCAGATCAGAGGGCCGCCCGTCTCCATCGCGGGTGAGGCGTTCATCACGTTGCCGCCGATCGTCCCGTGGGCGCGGGTCGCGCGGGAGCCGACGATCGCGGACGCGTCGGCGAGAGCGGTGAGCCTGGCGCGGATCGTGGGGTGGGCGACGACCTCGGCATGGGTCACGAGCGCGCCGAGGCGGATGCCGCCCTCGGTCTCGTCGATCCGGTGCAGCTCGTCGATCCGGTGGATGGCGACGAGCGACGGCGGGAGCGGCGCCTTCCCCTGCCGCGCGCCGACGACGAGGTCGGTGCCGCCCGCGACCGGCCGTGCGCCGGCTGCCAGCGCGTCCACGGCCTCGTCGACGGTCGTCGCCGTCGTGAACGTCTCAACGCTCACGGCTCCTCGATCTCCCTGTGGATCGATTGGCACACGATCGGCACGAAACCCCCTTGACAGGATCCGGTGTCTGACACCGGAGGCCACCACCGCGCGATCGCGCTCACGACGGCTCCTCGGCGTGCGTCGTCTCCCACACCCGCTCCGGCGTCATCGGAAGGCGGTGCACGCGGGCGCCGATCACCTTCGCGATCGCGTTGGCGACGGCACCGGCGGTCGGCACGCACGGCGGCTCGCCGACGCCCTTCGAGCCGCGCGGCCCTGCGTTCGGGGTATCCGTCTCGATCCAGGCGATCTCGATCTCGGGTGCGTCGGCAGCGGTCACGAGCTTGTAGTCGAGCAGGTGCGCGTTGCGGTGGCGACCCTGCTCGTCGAGCACGGTCCCCTCGGTCAGCGCCTGCCCGATGCCCATCACCACGCCGCCGTACACCTGGCCGTTCGCGCCGATCGGGTTGAGGATCCTGCCGCAGTCGTGCGCCGCTGCCACGCGAAGGACCCGCGTCACCCCCGTGTCGCGGTCGACTTTCACCCGGGCCGCGTGGGCGATCAGCTGCGGTGCGAGGAACGACTCGGTGCCGATGCGACCGACGCAGCCCTCGGCCGGCGCGGGCGGCGCCTCCGGGACGTCGCCCGAGCCGGCGCCGTGGAAGGTGCCCTCCGCGGCGAGGTCGGCGATGGTCACGGCCTTGTCGGGCGAGCCCTTCACCCGGATCGCGCCGTCGACGAGCTCGAGGTCGTCCTTGGCCGCCTCGAGCTCCTCGGCCGCCGCGTCGAGCAGCTGCTCGCGCAGGTCGACCGCGGCCGCGATCACCGCGCGACCCGAGTTGAACGTCGTCTGCGACCCGCACGAGCCTCCGTCCCAGGGCGCGGCGTCCGTGTCCTGGTAGAGGAGCGTGAAGTCCTCCGGTCGCATGCCGAGCTCCTCGGCGACGTAGGTCGGCATCGCCATCACCGAGCCGGTGCCGTTCTCCTGCGCGCCCGTCACGATCGTCCCGGTGCCGTCGGGGTTCAGCTTCACGTACGCGCCGGACTTCATCGCGAAGCACGGCCACCAGCCGATCGCGACGCCGATCGCCTCGTCGTCGGGCAGCTCGTCGTCGTACCCGATCATCTCCACGGCGCGGTCGAGCACCTCGCGCATCGTGATGTGGTCAAGCACCTGTCCGGTGCCCGTGACCGAGCCGTCACGGATCACCGTGCGGCGGCGCAGCTCCACGGCGTCCATCCCCAGCGCCGCGGCGAGCTCGTCCATGTGCTGCTCGAGCGCCCAGCAGACCTGGGGCGCGGTCGGGGCGCGGATCGAGGACGAGGGCTGGTTGTTCGAGTAGTTGAGGTACGAGTGGATGCTGACGTTCTCCAGCTCGTACGGGCCGTGCGCGTGCATCGCAGCCATCTGCGCGAAGAAGCCGCCTTCGCCGCAGTACGCGCCCTTGTCGAGCACGAGCCGCGCCTTGCGCGCGACGATCGTCCCGTCCTTGCGCGCGCCGGTCTCGAGCTCGATCACCATGCCCTCCCGCCGGTGACCGACGGCGAAGAACTCCTCGTGTCGTGAGAACACGAGCTTCACGGGTCGACCCGCCTTGCGCGCGAGCGCAGCGACGTGGCCCTCGAAGTGGAAGTCGCACTTCGCGCCGAAGCCGCCGCCGAGCAGCGGCACGATCACGCGCACGTGCGACTCCGGCACGGCCATCGTCCGCGCGATCCCGTCGCGCGCCGCGTACGGCACCTGGGTCGAGGACCACACCGTCACCTTGTCGCCGTGCCACTCCGCGATCACCGCGCGCGGCTCGATCGGGACGCCCTGCATCGGGTCAGTCACGTAGCGGCCCTTGACGACGACGTCGGCAGTGGCCATCGCCGCGTCGGCGTCGCCGCGCACGACCGACGAGTGGCCGATCGTGTTGCCGTTGCGCCCCATCTCCTCGTCGCCGGAGTAGCTCTCCCAACCGGGGTGCACGAGCGGCGCCCCTGCTTCCATCCCCGCCTCGAAGTCGGTGACCACGGGCAGGTCCTCGTAGTCCACCTCGATCAGCGCCGCGGCGCGCTCGGCGATCTCCGGTGTGAGCGCCGCGACCCCCGCGACGATGTCTCCCTCGAAGCGCACCGTGTCGCGGGCGAAGAGACGCCGGTCCTGCACCATCCCGCCGTACAGGACGTCGGGGACGTCCTCGTGGGTGACGACGGCCAGCACCCCCGGAACGGCGCGCGCCGCCGTCGTGTCGATGCGGGTGATCCGTGCGTGGGTGCGGTCCGTGTAGCGGAACTTCGCGTGGAGCTGACCGGTCAGCGTGAGGTCGGCCGTGTAGCGGCCGGCGCCGGTCACCTTCTCCTTGCCGTCGGGGCGGACGAACGTCGCTGCGGGTGGCTCTTCGAGCGCGGTCACCATGTCTCCTGGGTCGCCGGGCGGGTCAGCGCATCATTCCAGTCCGGCCCCGGGCGCCGCCACGTGAACCGATGCCGGGTGTGAGCGGGCAGGCCGGCGGGCGGGCGAGCCGGTGGGCGGGCGAGCCGGCGGGCGGGCGAGCCGGTGGGCGGGCGGGGCAAGCCCCGCCCCTACAGGGCGGCGGGCGCGACCACGAGCGGGCGGTGGGCGAGCGCCAGCGCGGCGCCCTCGCGCAGGCCGCCGCGAGCGACCTGCAGATCGCGGTCGAGCAGCGCGGCGGTCGCCTGGAGGAGCAGCGCACCGCCGAGCAGCGTGACGGCCCGCTCGGGGTCGACGTCGAACGAGCGCGCCGCCTTCGCCGCCGTCCGGCTCGTGAACGCCGCGATCAGCCGCTCGAGCTCGGCACTGCCGAAGCGAGGGCCGATCGCGCGCCCGATCGCGCGAGCGGTGCCGCCGACGGCGAGCACCGTGTCCGGCCGGGGCGCCGCCACGTCGCGCAGCGATCGTCGCACGAGAGCGCGAGCATGCTCCACCTGCGACGCGGTCGGAGCCTCGTCTGGCAGGCAGCGTCGGGTGAGGCGCAGCGAGCCGACGTCCAGCGAGTGCACCCACGCGGCGCCGAGGCTCGGCGTCCCGACCACGATCTCGGTCGAGCCTCCGCCGACGTCGACGACCCCTACGACCTCGGGCAGGGCGGCGGAGCAGGCGACGGCGCCCTCGAAGGCGAGGGCCCCCTCCTCCTGGTGCGAGAGGATCCGCACCGGCCA
>CAZUVW010000037.1:12090-18135 GCA_964623875.1 uncultured Gaiellales bacterium | reverse complement strand
GGGCCCTGCCATCGCCGGCCTCCGTGCGTTCGACCTCGCCAGCGCCCACGCCCACACGGACGCGCTGACCGGCCTCCCCAACCGTCGCGCGGCCGAGGACGCGGTTCAGCGGATGGTGGCGCTCGGGCGGCGGTGCGCGCAGGCGGTGACCGCGCTCCGCGTCGACGTCGACGGGATCGCGGCGGTCAACGACCGCTTCGGGGCGGAGACGGGCGACGGGATCATCCAGTCGCTGGCGGCCGTGCTCCGCGCCCGGCTCAGGGAGAGCGACCTCGTCGCGCGGGTCGGGGGCGACGAGTTCCTCGCGCTCCTCCCGGACACCGGGAGCGACGAGGCGATCGCGCTCGCCGAGGGCCTCTGCCGGCTCGCTCGCGAGTTCACCCCTCCCGGCTCGCCGGATCCCGTCACGGTCAGCGTGGGCGTCGCCTCGTTCCCCGTGGACGCGGAGGCCGCCGTCGATCTGCTCGCAGCAGCCGAGCGCGCCCTCCTCGCGGCGCAGACGGCCGGTGGCGACCGCGTCGCAGCCGTGGAGCCGCCCGACCCCTGGGAGCTCCTCTCCGGCTGAGCTCCGTCCGTCGTGGGCTGCGAACCCCCTCCCGGGGTGCGAATCCGCTCGATCGTGGGGGGCCCGCGCGCCGCGCAGGGGGGGGGGGGGACCCCCCCCGGCCGGCGTGGGCTCCTAACCCCCGCGCGGGTGGCGAATCCGCTCGTGGGGATGCGCACCTCGAGCGGACGTGTGGGCGGCGCGTACCGACCGCGCGCGGCGGGCAAGCCCAGACCCGAGGGCGGCGCAGCCGCCGAGCGCCAACCAGCGCTCCTAGGCCTCTAGATCCTTTAGGGATCTGCCCCGCGTCCGGCGCAGCCGGACCCGGGGATCCCCGCGCGGGAATCCACTCGGTGGATTCCGCCTGCGGGACTAGGACAGCTCGGTCCGCTCGACCTCGCGCGTCTCGAAGGCCTCCAGCACATCGCCTTCCTTGACGTCGTTGAAGCCGTCGAGCAGGATGCCGCACTCGAAGCCCTCCGCCACCTCGCGCGCATCCTCCTTGAATCGCTTGAGCTGGGCGATCGCGGTCTCGTGGATCACCGTGCCGTCGCGGATCACGCGGACCTTGGAGTTGCGGCGCACGACGCCGTGGGTGACCATGCAGCCCGCGATCGTGCCGAGGCGCGAGACCTTGAAGAGCGCCCGCACCTCGGCCTCGCCGACGATCTCCTCGGTCGTGACCGGCGAGAGCATCCCCACGAGCGCCTGCTGGATGTCCTCGGTGAGCTTGTAGATGACGCGGTAGGTGCGGATGTCGACGCCCTCCCGGTCGGCGAGCGCCTTCGCCTCGGCGCTCGGGCGGACGTTGAAGCCGATCACGAGCGCGTCCGACGCCGACGCGAGGTTCACGTCGTTCTCGGTGATCCCGCCGACGCCCGTGTGGATCACGTTGACGCCGACTTCGGGGTGATGGATCTTCGCGAGCTCGCTCACGAGCGCCTCGACGGAGCCCTGCACGTCGCCCTTGAGGACGATGTTCAGCTCCTTCAGCGCACCCTCCTGCAGCTGCTCGAACAGGGTCTCGAGCGACACGCCGCGCCGTGCCGAGCGCTGCGCGAGCTGCTCGCGACGGAGGCGCTCCGCCCGCTTCTCGGCGAGGTCCTTCGCCTGGCGCTCGTGCTCGACCACGCGGCAGAGCTCACCGGCGGGCGGCGGCCGGTCGAAGCCGAGGATCTCGACGGGCTCGCCCGGGCGTGCCTCCTTCACCTTCTCGCCGCGGTAGTCGTACAGCGCCCTCACCTTGCCAGCCGCGTCGCCCGCGACGATCGCGTCGCCGACGCGCAGCGTGCCGCGCTGGACGAGCATGGTGGCGACCGGACCGCGGCCGACGTCCAGGCGGGACTCGACGATCGGGCCGGACGCTTCCGCCTTCGGGTTGGCCCGCAGGTCGAGCTCCGCGTCGGCGACGAGCAGGATCCGCTCGAGCAGGTCGTCGAGGTTGAGGCGCTCTCGGGCCGAGACCTCGGCGAACTGCGTCGTGCCGCCCCAGTCCTCCGGCTGCAGCCCCTCGGCCGCCAGCTCGCTCTTGACCTTCTCCGGGTTCGCGTCGGCGACGTCGATCTTGTTCACCGCGACGACGATCGGCACCTCGGCCGCGCGCGCGTGCGAGATGGACTCCTTCGTCTGCGGCATGACGCCGTCGTCGGCCGCCACCACGAGCACTGCGATGTCGGTCACCTTGGCGCCGCGGGCGCGCATGGCGGTGAACGCCTCGTGGCCCGGCGTGTCGAGGAACGTCACCTTTCGCCCGTCGACGTCTGCCTGGTAGGCGCCGATGTGCTGCGTGATCCCGCCGGCCTCGGTGTCGACGACGGCCGTCGAGCGGATCGCGTCGAGCAGTGTGGTCTTGCCGTGGTCGACGTGACCCATGATCGTCACCACCGGGGGCCGCGGGGCGAGGTCCTCCTCGAGATCCTCCACCGCCTCGGGCTCGTCCTCGTCGGCGGCGTGCTTGATCACGATCTCGCGACCCACCTCCGTCGCGACCAGGTCGACCTCCTCGTCGGAGAGCGACTGGGTCGCGGTCCGCATCTGTCCGAGCGCCATCAGGATCTTGATGATCTGCGGCATGGAGACGCCGAGCGCCTGCGACAGGTCCTTGACCGTGACCCCGGACTCGACCGTGACGGGACCGGTCGGCGCTGTCGGCTGGGCGGTGCGCGGCTGCTGCGGCGTCGAGCTGCGGTCGCGCGCCTGGCGACCGTCCCGGCCGCGCGCGGCACCGCCCTCGATCACGACGCGGCGACGCCGGCCTCCGGGGCCTCCGCCGCGCGGGCGGATCGGTCGGTTGGGTCTGTTGGGTCCGTCAGCCATCCAGCGGTTCAGTGTAGAGGGAGTCCGGCGGTTCGCCGACCGTCACGTTCGCCCGCAGCGTGCGGGCGAACGCGCGGCGCGCCCGCGCGGCGCGAAAGCACGCGTCCGATCGACACGTGTACACGCCACGGCCGGGCAGCGTCCGTCCCTGCGTGAGGACGCCCTCGACCACGGCGAAGCGAACGAGCTGCGACTGCGGCGCCTTCCGCCCGCAGCCCGCGCACGTCCGCACCGGTGCGCTCACGCCTGGACGCCGTCGTCCCCCGCGTCCGTCGGCTCGTCGGCGCCCTCCACCGCGTGCTCCGGCTCGACGGCGACCGCGTGCCCGTCGCCCTCGGCCTCGACCTGCTCGGGCCCCTCGCCCTCCTCGCCGCCCGACGGCGTGTCGGTCGCGGGCGCGTCGAACACGATCGCCAGGCCGGGCGCCGGCTCCGTGCCCTCGAGCGCCTGGTGGGCCGGCACGCCGCAGTAGAGCGTGCCGGGCAGCGCCGCGTTCGGGCAGCGCTTCCCGTTGGAGAGGAGCGCGGCGCAGCGCCCCGAGAACTCGGCTCCCTCGTCCTCGCCTGCGAACGCCGCGTCGGCCTCGGCCTGCGCGAACTCGCTGTCGGACTTGATGTCGACCTTCCAGCCGGTGAGGCGGGCAGCGAGGCGGGCGTTGAGGCCCTCCTTGCCGATCGCGAGCGCGAGCTGGTCGTCGGGCACGACGACCGTCGCCTCGCGCGTCTCGTCGTCGATGTACACCTCACGGACCCGCGCGGGCGAGAGCGCCTTGGCGACGAAGCGGGCGGGCTCCGTGTTCCACGGGATGATGTCGATCTTCTCGCCGCGGAGCTCGGAGACGACCATGCGCACGCGCGATCCACGCGGGCCGACGCACGCGCCCACCGGGTCGACGCCCTGAGCGTGCGACTCGACCGCGATCTTCGAGCGGTAGCCGGGCTCCCGCGCGACGCCACGGATCTCCACCAGCCCGTCGGCGATCTCGGGAACCTCGAGCTCGAACAGCGTCTCGATCAGCTGCGGCGCCCGGCGCGAGAGGATGACCTGCGGCCCCTTCGTCCCGGAGCGGACCTCGATGATCACGGCCTTGATCCGCGAGCCCTGCTCGTACCGCTCTCCGTCGACCTGCTCGGAGCGCGGCAGCAGCGCCTCCACGCGGCCGAGATCGACGAGCACGTTGTTGCGGTCACCGGCCTGCTGCACGATCCCGGTCACGACCTCGCCCTGGCGATCGACGTACTCCTCGAACATGATCGCCCGCTCGGCCTCGCGGATCCGCTGCTGGAAGACCTGCTTCGCCGTCATCCCGGCGATCCGCCCGAAGTCGCTCGGCGTCACGTCGGTGCGCTTCATCACGTCGTCGGGCACCTGCTCCCAGTCGAGCTCGAGCTCGTTCGGGTCGATCAGCGTGTGCTGCTTCTCGCCGGTCTCCTCCTCGAGCCGCTCGAGCTCGTCGATCCGCGCCTCCATCGCCTCCTCGAGCAGGCGCTCCTCGAGGTCGGCGGGGATCTCGATCGCGAACACGCGGAACTCGCCCTCCTCGTCGAGGATGACCTCGGCGTGGCGGGCGGAGCCCGGCAGCTTCTTGTAGGCGGCGAGGAGCGCGTCCTCGAGGGCGGAGACGAGCGTCCCCTCCTCGATGCCCTTCTCCCGCTCGATCGTGTGGATGCCTTCGATGATCTCCTGGCTCATGACCTTCCGTCCTCGTCGATCAGGTTGCCCCGGACGATCGCGTCGACCGGGATCGGGAGCGCCTGGCCGTCCACCGAGACGACCACGGCGGTGTCGTCGGCTCGGAGCACCTCGCCCCGGAACCGGGTCTTGCCCGCCACCGCGGTGGCGGTGCGGATCTGCACGTGCCGCCCGGCCTGCTCGGCGAAGTGCCTGGGCCGCCGGAGGGGCCGCTCGGGGCCGGGCGACGAGACGTCGATCGTCCAATCGCTGCGGTAGTCGTCGAGCACGCGCGTCACGCGCTCGCAGAGCCCGAAGTCGACCCCTTGCGGATGGTCGACGTAGACGCAGAACCGGCTCGGGGAGAGCAGCTCGACGGCCAGGACCTCGACCCCCGGCACGGCCGACTCCACCACGGGCACGATCGCCGTGGTGAGCTCCCTCTCGCGTGTGAACGTGTCGGCTGGCACGGAAATCCCTCCTGAGAACGAAAAAGGGCGCTGCCCGCGCCCCATCTCGCCGAACGGCTGAAATGTGGTGCACAAAGGGTAGCACCGGTCGCCGCAGCCGTTCGCGCAGGATCCGGTCAGGCGGCGTTCACGTCGCAGCCCCCGGTCACGTCGTGCAGCGTGCTGTCTCCCGCTCTGCCGCGGATCGGGCCGGCGCTCAGGCGTCCAGGACGATCGTCACCGGGCCGTCGTTGACGAGCTCGACCTCCATGGCGGCGCCGAACCGTCCCTCCTCCACGGCGACCCCCGCCTCGGCCAGCTCGGCGCAGAAGGCCGCGACGAGCGCTGCGGCATCCCCCGGCGCGGCTGCGTCGGTGAAGCTCGGGCGGTTGCCCTTGCGCGTGTCCGCGAGCAGCGTGAACTGGCTGACGACCAGCGCCTCTCCGCCGACGTCCACGACCGACCGGTCGAAGCGACCGTCGGCAGCGGGGAAGATCCGCAGCCGGGCGACCCTTCCGGCCAACCGTGTCGCGAGCTCGTCGGTGTCGCCGCGCGCGATGCCGAGGAGCACGAGCAGCCCCACGCCGCACGAGCCGACGACCGTCCCGTCGAGGCGCACCTCCGCCCGCGACACCCGCTGCACGACCGCCCGCACGGGTGTCGATTCTCCCTCATGCGAGGGAGCGAGGCTGCCGATACCCACCCCGTGGAGGCCGCCCAGTCACCCTGGCCTGCGCTCGGCACGCTGCTGATCCGCGACGGCGCGATCACGCCCGAGCAGCTGGAGTCTGCCCTCGTCGCGAAGTGTCTCTCGCCCCAGCGACGACTCGGGGAGATCCTCGTCGAGCAGGGGGCCGCGACGCTGAGCCAGGTCGCCGCCGTGCTCGCCGAGCAGCACGAGCTGCCATTCCTCGAGCTCGCCCCCGGCACGATCGAGGCGGAGGCGGCCGGCCTGCTCCCCGAGAAGCTCGCACGCCGGTACACCGCTATTCCCGTGCGGCTGCAGGAGGACGGGGCCGTGCTCGTCGCGGTCGCCGACCCGACGAACGTCGTCTTCTCCGACGA
>CAZUVW010000037.1:0-12080 GCA_964623875.1 uncultured Gaiellales bacterium | reverse complement strand
GAGCAGCCCGAGGAGGACCGCCAGGACCACGAGCTGCGGCTGGCGATCGGCATCCCCGTGCGGGTGGCGGTCGCGCCCGAGGACCAGATCCAGCTCGCGATCGCCAGGCACTTCGACGGCGCGGTGATCGAGCTGGTCGAGGTCGACCAGCTCGCACCGGAGATGGTGGACGACGCGACCACGATCGACAGCGAGCACGACTCGCCCGCGGTCATCTTCGTCAACCGCTCGATCGCCAAGGCCCTCGACGTCGGCGCCTCCGACATCCACTTCACGCCCCAGGGCAAGCGGCTCGTCGCGCGTGCCCGGGTCGACGGGGTGATGCGCGAGATCGGCGCCATCACCGGCACCCAGACCCAGGCGATCACGAGCCGCCTCAAGATCATGGGCGGCCTCGACATCGCCGAGCGCCGCGCGCCGCAGGACGGCCGCGTCTCCGTGAAGCGAGGGCAGCAGACGGTCGACGTCCGCATCGCCGTCCTGCCGACCACGCACGGCGAGAAGACGACGCTGCGCATCCTCTCGCAGGGCGAGGCCCCGGCCTCGCTCTCGGCGCTCGGGATGTGGCCGCGGAGCGAGCAGGCGCTGCGCCACGCGATCGAGCAGCCGCTCGGCTCGGTCGTCGTCGTCGGCCCGACCGGCTCCGGCAAGACGACGACCCTCTACGCGGCGCTCCAGGAGCTGAACCGACCGGAGGTGTCGATCGTCACCCTCGAGGACCCGGTCGAGTACCGCGCCGCCGGGCTCGACCAGATCGAGGTCAACCCTCGCGCGGGCCTCACGTTCGCGAACGGGCTGCGCACGATCCTCCGCTCCGACCCCGACATCATCCTGGTGGGCGAGATCCGCGACGAGGAGACAGCCCAGATCGCCTTCCGCGCGGCGATGACGGGCCATCTCGTGCTCACCACCCTCCACGCGCAGACGGCCTCGGCGGCGATGCAGCGGCTCGTGGACATGGAGGTCGACCGTGGCATCATCGCGACGGCGATCAACTGCTTCGTCGCCCAGCGGCTCGCCCGCCGGCTCTGCCCGTCGTGTGCCGAGCCGTACACCCCGGACGAGCGGGAGCGAGAACGCTTCGGGATCCCGCCTGCCTACGGCGAGGTGCTCCTGCATCGCCCGGTCGGCTGCATCGAGTGCGGTGAGACCGGCTACCGGGGACGCGTCGGGCTCTACGAGGTGATGCCGATGACAGACACGATCGCCTCCCTCGTCGGCGCGCCCACGCGCGAGATCCAGGCCGCGGCCGTCGCGGAGGGGATGTTCACGCTCCACGACGACGGCCTCCGTCTCTGCCTCGGCGGCATCACCACCGTCGAGGAGGTCCGCCGCGTGGCCGGCGACGCCGGGTGAGGCTCGCGCCCCGGGAGCGGGGTCCTGGTCGGGTACGGTCGCCGCGTGCGCGTCGTCGAGCTGCGAGACCGCGACCGGATCGCCGGGTGGTGCGGCCGCCGCCCGGGCGTGCACGCCTACGCGCTCGGCGACCTCGACGACCGCTTCTGGCCGCACACCCGCTGGTTCGGGCTCGAGACGGACGACGGCCTCGCTCAGGTCGCGTTCCTCTACCACGAGCACGACCCGCCGACCTTCCAGGCGATCCCCGAGGAGCCGGTCGCCTCGATGACGAGCCTGCTCGAGGGGCTGCGGGGCCGGCTCCCCGAGCGATTCGAGTGCCACGCGGACGAGCGCTCGCTCCCGACGCTGCTGCTCGACCACGTCGCGGTTCGCGGCCCCTTCTCCCACGTGAAGATGCAGCTCGGAGCGCAGGCGGCGCTCGACGCCCTCGCGCGTGACGACGTCGCGGTGCTCACGGGCGACGACCTGGCCGAGGTCGAGCGGCTGTACGCCTCCGCGTATCCGAGCTCCTGGTTCCACGCGCGACGTCTCGAGACCGGCCGCTACGTCGGCCTCCGCGAGAACGGCGCGCTCGTGTGCCTCGCCGGGGTGCACGTGCACGCACCGGACTACGGGGTGGCGGCGCTCGGCGACGTCGCGACGCTGCCCTCGTCCCGCGGCCGTGGGCATGCGACGGCGACCTGCGCCTCGCTGTGTCGCCTGCTGCTCGCTGACGGTTGCTCGACGATCGCGCTCAACGTGCGTCAGGACAACCTCGCCGCGATCCGCGCCTACGAGCGCATCGGCTTCGCGATCGTGGCGCAGTACCTCGAGGTCACGCTCCAGCGTCGCGCCTCCTAGGTTCCGCGCAGCAGGCGCGGAACCAGGCTCGGGCCGCGAGCCGTCACCGGTGGCCGAAGTGGTGGGCGCGCGGGAGCGACTCGACCACGGCTTCGCTCGCCGCAAGCCGCCGGGCGAGGGGCGAGAGGCTCTCGAGCCGCTGGACGACGAGGTTGCGGTTCCGCTCGATCTGCTCGAAGCGGCCGCGGGCGAGCAGCAGCGGCTCCGAGCGGACGATCGCACGGTGACGCTCGTACACCTCCTTGGGGACGATCAGGTTCACCTGGCCGTGCTCGTCCTCGAGCAACATGAAGACGATCCCCTTCGCGGTCGCCGGCCGCTGCCGGGCGACGGCAAGACCGGCGAACGCGACCTGAGCCCCGTGCTCGACGTCGTTCAGCTCCGGGGAGGAGAGCGTGCCGGGCGGCAGGTGGTCGCGCAGGAGGGTGAGCGGGTGCGCGTCGACCGAGAGCCCCGTCTCGCGGTAGTCGGCGAGCAGGCGCTCCCAGCGGGTCAGGTCGGGCAGGGTCGGGGTCGTCGAGGTGGGCCCGAGCGGGAGCGGCAGCTGCTTCGCCGCCCCGTGCGTGCCCTCGACGCTCCGCGGTCGTGTCGCGAGCCCGAGCTCCCAGAGCAGCTCGCGCCGTCGCTGCCCGAAGCCGTCGCACGCCCCTCCCCGGACGAGCGCCTCGAGCGCGGTGGTCGGCACGGGTGCGCGCCGCGCCAGGTCGGCGACGCCGAGAAACGGGCCCCGTGTCTCACGCTCGACCTCGATCGCCAGGGCGTCGGCCACGCCGACGGACGAGACGTAGGCGAGCCCGATGCGCACGGCATAGGTGCCGTTCCCACAGGGAACGGCACCCGGCTCGAGCGAGCAGCGCGCGTCGCTGCGGTTGACGTCCGGCGGGCGCACCTCCACCCCGCGCCGCTGCGCGTCGCGCACGAGGCTCGCGGGCGGGTAGAAGCCCATCGGCTGCTCGTTCAGGAGCCCGCAGAGGAACGCCGCCGGGTAGTGGTGGCGCAGCCAGGCCGACTGGTAGGCGAGCAGGCCGAACGCGGCCGCGTGCGACTTCGGGAAGCCGAACCCGGAGAACCCGACGAGCGTGTCGTAGACCGCGTTCGCCGTCTCCTCGGCGACGCCGTTCGCCCGGGCGCCCTCGACGAAGCGGAGGCGGTGCGCCTCGAGCGCGGCGAGGCTGCGCTTGCGGCTCATCGCGCGCCGGAGCGCCTCCGCCTCCCCCACGCTGAAGCCGGACAATGCGATCGCGACGTCGAGCACCTGGTCCTGGAACACCACCACGCCGAGGGTGGAGGCGAGGGGCTCCCGGAGCAGCTCGTGCTGGACGGGGTAGACGAACGAAGGGTCCTCGCGCAGCCGCCGGCGGTGCTCGATGTACGGGTGCACGGCCTTGCCCTGGATCGGCCCGGGACGGACGAGCGCGACCTGCACGGTGAGGTCGTCGAGCGACTCCGGTCGGGTGCGTAGCAGGCTCTGCATCTGCGCCCGGCTCTCGATCTGGAAGACCCCGACGGTGTCCGCGTCCTGGATCTCGCGAAACACTGCAGGGTCGTCGAGCGGGATCCGTGAGAGGTCGATCGTCTCCCCGTGCGCTCGCGCGATCCGCTCGACGCACTCCTCGACGCACGACAGCATCCCCAGCCCGAGCAGGTCGATCTTGAGGAAGCCCGCATCCGAGCACGAGTCCTTGTCCCACTGGCAGAGCTGCCGTCCCGCCATCGCCGCCGGCTGCACCGGGACGAGCTCGACGAGCGGGCGGGACGAGATCACCATCCCGCCCGGGTGCTGCGAGACGTGCCGGGGCAGGCCCGCGATCTCGCCGGTGAGGAGCTGGAAGGCGCGCCAGCGTCTGGCGTCGAGCTTGCGCTCGGCGTCGGGGAGCGCCGCGACCTCTTCCGCGACCCGCTCGGCACGCCAGCCGTCGGTCACGCGGGCGAGGCGCTCCAGCTCGGCGTGCGGCAGCCCGAGCGCCTTGCCGACGTCGCGGATCGCGCCGCGGGAGCGATACGTCGGGAAGCTCGCGACGAGCGCCGCGTGCTCGCGCCCGTAGCGCTCGGTCACCGCGACGATCAGCTTCTCACGGATCTCGCGCGGGAAGTCGAGGTCGATGTCCGGCACGGACGCCATCTCTCGGTTGAGGAACCGGCCGAGCGAGAGGTCGTTCGCGACGGGATCGACGTGCGAGAGCCCCGTCAGGTAGCAGACGATCGACCCGACCGAGCTGCCCCGACCTCGCCCGGGAGGCAGGCTCAGACGTGGCGAGCCATGGCCGCGCACGGCGAGCGCGCACTCCCGCGCCAGCTCGAGCACCTCGTGGTGGAGCAGGAAGAACCCCGCCAGCCCGAGCTCCTCGATCAGCGCCAGCTCCGACTCGAGCCGGGCGCGCGCCTGCCCTTGCAACAAGTTGTCACAAGAGCCGTAGCGCTCGTCGAGCGCATGCGCGCAGATGGCGGTGAGCTGCGCGATCGCGGGGTCGGGGCCGTCGGCGAAGTCCGGGTAGCGGTAGCCGAGCTCCTGCGTGAGGTCGAACGTCAGCCGCTCTGCGAGCTCGACCGTGCGCTCGGCCGCCGCCCGGTCGATCCGGGCGAAGCGCTCGACCATCTCTCCCGGTGGGCGGAGCACCGCCTCACGGTTGCCGCGCCGCTGTGGCTCGCACCCGTCGAGCGAGGTGCAGTGGCGGATGGCGACGAGCGTGTCCTGCAGGAGCGTGCGCCGCGGCGCGTGGGCGTGGACGTTCCCGGTCGCGACCGTCCGCACCCCGAGGTGCGTGGCGAGATCGCGGAGCACGCCGTGCCGACGGGTGTCGCCGCGCTCGAACGGACGCTGCAGCTCGACGTAGAACCGCTCGGGCCCGAACGCCTCCGCCAGACGAGCAGCGCCGCTGGGATCGCGCAGGGCGAGCCCCTGGCGCGCGCAGCCGGAGAGGCAGACGAGCCCCTCCCCCAGCTCCGCGACCCGCTCGAGCGCGACCGCGGGCTCGTGCAGCACGCGGTGCTCCCTGCCGGGCGGACGCGTGCCGGCGTGCGCCTCGGTGAGGATCCGGCAGAGGTTCGCGTAGCCGCGGCTCGTCTCCACGAGCAGCGTGACGTGCGCGCCACCGGCCAGCGTCACCTCCGCCCCCGTGATCGGCCGCACGCCGAGCGCCTTCGCCGCGTGGGCGAACTCGAGCGAGCCGTACAGCCCGTCGTGGTCGGTGAGCGCGAGCGCGGTGTGACCGAGCTCGGCGGCGCGCGCGGCGAGCTCCTCGGGCAGCGACGCCCCATCGAGGAACGAGTACGCGGAGTGGCAGTGGAGCTCGACGTAGGTCATGCTCTCCAGCGATGGAGGCGCACGCGGAGTGGGATGCGCTGGTCGCCGAGCTCGCGACGCGATACCCGGACACCGGGGCGGGGCAGATGTTCGGCATGCCGTGCCTCAAGCGGGCGGGGAAGATGGCCGCATGCCTCTGGCGCGACGGCGGCATCGCCGTGAAGCTCGTGGACGAGTCCGATCGCTCCGCCGCGCTCGCGCTCGACGGCGTGGAGCCGTTCGACCCCGGGATGGGACGGAAGATGCGCGAGTGGGTGCACGTGCCCGCGTCGCTCGCCCCGCGCTGGGAGAACCTGCTCGAGCGCTCGCTCGAGACCCTGCCGACGGGCTGAGCGGTGGACCCGCACGAGCGCTACGACGACATCGTCGACGCGATCACCGCCTGGCACGACGGCTGCCGTGCCTCCCGCGTCTTCGGGATGCCGTGCGTGAAGCGCTCCGGTCGGGTCGTGTTCGGTCTCTCGCGCACCGGGATGGTGTTCAAGCTCACCGATCCGGAGATCCGCGCCCGCGCGCTCGCAGTCCCCGGAGCGCACCTCTTCGACCCGTCCGGCCGGGGCGAGGCTTTCCGTCAGTGGGTCGTCGTGCCGCCGGCGCAGGCAGGTGAGTGGGACGCCCTCGCCTACGAGGCGATCGCGCAGGACCACTCCATCCCGCCGCCGCCCCGTGCGTGATCTCACACGACGCCTGGCTGGGCCGTTCTCCACGACGTGACGGGGTATCGGCTCATCGGCCCGGACAGCCGCGAGGTCGTCTCGCGCGTGCCCGGGACGCTCGGCGGCCACCGGCGCCCTAGGTGCGAATCCACGTCCGTGGATTCGCACCTACGCACGCTGCGTGAACCATCGGCCCACCGCCCGATCGAGGAAGACGCACGTGTTGCGGCCCGACTCGAGCACGACCTCGTAGTAGCGGCGGTCGACCGGCTCGTCCGTCCACCAGCGGTCGACGACCCGCCACTCCTCGCGCACGACGGTGACGCGCTCCCGGTCGACGCACGTGGGCGCGCCGTCGACGCCGGTCTCGACCAGGGCTGGCCGAGGTGCGTTGAGCCGCCCCGCCGCCGCACGGGCGTAGGCGTGCGTCCTGCTCGTCCACGATCCTCCCGGGACTGTCCCCTGGGGGGACAGCGCTACACCTCCCGCGGAACCACGATCGCGCGGGTCTCGGGAATCCGCGACCACGGCGCCACGTCGACGACTGCGCACACCGAGCCCGCGCCGGTGCTCGCCCTGACCTGGCGCAGCCCTTCGCGCAGACGGGCGTCCGCCTCCTCTCCCTCCGGCGCGACGAGCGCGAGCTGCTGCCCCGTGTGCTCCGCGAGCTCGACGGCCTCGAGCCGCAGCTCGAGCACGGGCGACGGCACCTCGGCGAGCTTCGGCCCGAGCGCGAGCCGCAGACGATCCCGCTCCGCGGTCGCGTCGCGCAGCGTCACGGTGCGACGCCACGATCCTCCCCCCGCCAGTCGTGCGGAGACCGCCACCTTGCGGAACGGACGCCCCGCGCGCTCGGGACGCGCGAGCAGCCGGTCGAGGAGCGCTCCGAGCGCACGCCGCAGCGTGAGCTCGTTGCCGACCGCCTCGGGGAAGGGGAGCGCCTCGACCAGCTCGGCCGCGGGAGATCGCCCGCGCACGCGCGTCGGGTTCGCTCCGTCGCCGGAGCGTCCACCGCGTGCCAGGCTCCACGCCCGCTTCCCCTCCGGCCCCAGCCGCTCTGCGACGGCCGCACCCGGGAGCCGGGCGAGGTCGCCGAGCTGCCGGACGCCGAGCCCTTCGAGCTCGGCATAGCGTCCGGCCTCGAGCGGCAGGAGCGAGAGCGGGAGCGGCTCGAGGAACTCCTCGTCCTTCCCCTCGACGATCACGGCCTGCCCGGCACGCGCCACGCTCGCCGCCGCGAGGGCGGTGAAGCGCCGCTGCCCCGCGCCTGCGCGCGGGTCCCAGGCAGGCCCGACGGAGGCGAGCGCCTTGCGCAGCGCCGCCTCCACGCCGCCGTAGAGCCGCTCGACGCCGTCGGTCTGGAACACGACGGTGCCGAGCTCGAGCGGCTCGACGGAGAACCCCGTGTCCTCCAGACGCCGCAGCACCCCCTCCCACTCCTGCTCGGCCGTGGCGGGATCGGGCTCGACGAGCACGAGCTCCGGACAGGTGGCGAGCGCCTCCCCGAGGCGCATCCCCGCCGTGACCCCGGCCGCCTCGGCGGCGGCGGTGACGGGCCCGAGCAGCGGCTCCCGTCCCGGCTCGGGTGCGAGCGCGGCGGGCACCGCCGCCAGCCTCGGCCGGGAGCGGAGCGCTGCGCGGAGCGCGAATCCCGGGATGACGAGGCAGGCGACCATGGGGAACATCTGTTCTAGCGAACACGTGTTCGATTGTCAAGGGATGGCGGTATGGTGCTTCGGTGGAGATCCTCGGGATCACGTTCGTCGGCACCGCGACCCCCGCCTCCGAGGAGACGACCGCCTTCGCACGGGACGTGCTCGGTCTCGTGGGCGAGCCGCTCGGAGGGCCGCCTGCCACCCTCTTCCGGCTGCCCGACGGGAGCTCCTTCGCCGTGATGGCCACGGCGTCCGAGAGCGCGACGCGCACGGTCGGCTTCTTGGTCGACGACCTCGACGTCGCCGTCGCCGAGCTCCACGCCGCCGGGGTCGAGACCGACGGTGTCGGTGAGAACGACCGCTGGCGCTACACGCACTTCCGCGCCCCCGACGGGCAGCTCTACGAGCTCGTCGAGGAGCGCCTCAGCGCCTGACCGCCCGGAAGCACTCCGTTCGGTACGGCAGCTCGATCTCACCGTCCACGGCGTTCGCGTCGAAGAGCGCATCGACCTGCTCGAGCATCGGACGTCGCTCCTCCTCGCTCATCACCGCGCAGTAGCTGCGGGACAGCACGAGCTCCCGCAGGGCGTCGCGATCGAGGCGCTGCCGGAAGCCGAACGTCGCCGTCTCGACCGGGCCGAAGAGCTCGCTCGCCGCGATCGGCACATGGACGGCGGTCTGGTCGTCGAGCTCACCACGCCCGACGATCACCTGGTCGAGGTCTCCGACCCAGAGATCCTTCTCGTCGCGCGTGTTCCACACGAGAGCGAGCGCACCGCCAGGCCGCAGCACACGTGCTATCTCGCGGAGCGCTGGCTCGTGGTCGAACCAGTGGAACGCCTGGGCGACCGTGACGACGTCGACGGTGGCGTCGTCGAGCGGGATCGCCTCGGCCGTCCCCTCGAGGGCGGTGATGTCGGGCAGCGCAACGCGCAGGTGGGCGATCATCTCCGGCAGCGGCTCGACCGCGGTCACGCGATGCCCGATCGCGACGAGCGAGCGCGTCAGCTTCCCGGTGCCGGCGCCGAGGTCGAGCACGTCGCACGGCGTCCTGGCCACGAGCCACTCGACCGCGGCGTCGGGGTACCCGGGTCGGGCGCGCTCGTAGGCGTCGGCGACCGACCCGAACGACATCGCCCGTCCGACCCGGCCGTCGCGGTCGAGCGTCACCGTCGCGCCCCGGTGAGCCGTCTCACAGGCCACGACGCCGTCGGAACGCCTCGACCGCGAGCGCATGGTCGACGATCGGCGCAGGATACGCCGGCGCCAGCAGGCCTGGCTCGTCGAGCTGTCGCGGCGGGACGTCGGCCAGCTCGGGGACGTACCGCTTGACGTACGCGCCGTCGGGGTCGAGCTTGGCGCGCTGGCGCGCGGGGTTGTAGACGCGGTTCGGCCGGGTGTCGACGCCGGTCCCGGCCACCCACTGCCAGTTGCCGACGTTCTGCGCGACGTCGCCGTCGAGGAGGAGGTCGAAGAAGTGCCGGGCGCCCTCCCGCCAGTCGATCCCGAGATCCTTGACGAGGAACGAGGCGACCACCATCCGGGCGCGGTTGTGCATCCAGCCCTCGGCTGCGAGCTGGCGCATGCCGGCATCGACGAGCGGGAAGCCGGTCTGGCCCTCGCACCAGCGAGCGAGGGCCTCGGGATCCTCCACCCAGCGGTCGCCACGAGGGCGGAGGTCCTGCACCTGGCTCTCCGGCCGCGCCCAGAGCAGCTGCGCGTAGAAGTCGCGCCAGCACAGCTGGCGCACGAACGCCTCGCCACCCGGGACGGCCGAGGCCCGGACGGCGAGCGACCGTGGCGAGAGGCAGCCGAAGTGGAGGTACGGCGACAGGCGCGACGTGCCCTCGCGTCCCAGGTCGTCGTGGCCGCCGCTGCCGTACTCGGCGAGCCCACCCGCGACCCAGGCGCGCGCCCGCTCGATCGCCGCGGACTCGCCCCCGCGCACGAGCGCCGATCCGGGGCCGAGGAGCGGCGCGCCCACGTCGACCCCGGGGGGCAGCTGCACGCGCGCGGGAGCAGGGAGCGGATCGCCGAACGGCACCTGCGCCCACGCGCGGTGGTACGGCGAGAAGACCTGGAAGTGCGTGCCGCCGCTCGGGACCACGTCGCCGGCGGGGACGACGAAGCTGCCGTTGACGAGCCGCAGGTCGACCTCCGCGGCGAGTCGGGCCTCGCGGCGGCGCGCGTACGGGCTGACGTCTGCGCTCGCGAGCACCGTCTCGGCGCCGGCTTCGCGCGCGAGCCGGACGGTCTCGGCCACCACGTCGCCACGTCGCACCACGAGCCCGGCCCCGCGCCGGCGGAGCGAGCCGTCGAGGTCGGCCAGGCAGTCGTCGAGGAACGCCTGGCGCCGGCGCGATGCGCCGAACCGGGTGCCGCGGATGCCGTCGTCCTCCACGAACAAGGGCACGACGGCGTCGAAGGTCGTGCAGGCCTCGTGCAGCGCCGGGTGGTCGTGCACCCGAAGGTCGCGCGTGAAGAGGACGACCGCCGTCCGCATCAGACGGAGAGGCGGATCTCCGCCACCACCCCGTCCATGCCCGTGAGCCGCGGCACGACGTCGAGCACGTCCTCGCGCGCGACCCAGGCGATGTCCGCCTCGAGCTCGGGGCCGTGGTTGATCAGGTTCCGCCCCGAGCGCGAGGCGCGGAGCGCCTCCTCCGCAGTGGCGTACGAGCGCACGAGGCGCACGGCGGTCTCGGCGGCGTCGGTGCGCTCCCAGCCGAGCTCCTCGGCGATGCGTCCCGCGACGTACGTGTCGTCGAGGCACGGCTGCCCCTTCACGCCGGCACAGAAGATCGCGACCTCCTCCCCCACGGACTCGACGGCGGCCACGACCGCAGCGAGGTTCGCGAGGCTGGCGATCAGCACGCGGTCGCACCGCTCCGCCGCCGTCACGATCGCCCGCGTCCCGTTCGTGGTCGACATGACCAGCGTCGACGTCAGCGGCTCGAGGTACTCGCGTGGCGAGTTCCCGAGGTCGAACCCCTCGATGCGCACGCCGAGCCGCTCGCCGCCGAGCGTCACGCCAGGGCCGGCCAGGGCGCGCGCCTCCTCGACCTCGGCCGCGCAGAGCACGCGCTCGTAGCCGGCAGCGAGCGCCTGGCAGATCGTCGAGGTCGCCCGGATGACGTCGATCACGATGCCCGTCGGCGCCTCGGCCTGCTCGTCGGGAGTGAAGACGACGTGGACGCGCACGCGGGTACGCTAGCCCGTCATGAGCGACGTGCCGCGCTGCTATCGCCATCCCGACCGGGAGACCCTCGTCTCCTGCTCGGAGTGCGGCCGGCCGATCTGCGAGGAGTGCATGACCTTCGGACCGGTCGGGATCAAGTGCCCCGACCACGCCGGGGTCGGAGCGGCAGCGGCGGCTCCCCAGCGCGCGGTGCGCCAGGCTCGGTCCCAGGTCGGAGGGCTCCAGGCGCCGGCGACGGTCTTCCTCGTCGCCGTCAACGTGCTCGTCTACCTCGTCACGGTCGCCCAGGGCTCGGGGCTCAACGCGCCGGGTGGGCGGATCTTCGTCGAAGGGGCGCTGATCGGGGCGGCGATCGACCTCGACGGCGACTGGTACCGCCTCGTGACGGCGATGTTCCTCCACGCGAGCTTCCTCCACCTCGCGTTCAACATGCTCGTCCTCTGGTGGCTCGGGACGATCGTCGAGCAGGCGCTCGGCACGTGGCGGTTCCTCCTCGTCTACTTCGTCTCCGGGATCGCCGGCTCCGCCGGCGCGCTCCTGCTCACGGGGCCGACGTCGATCACGGTCGGCGCCTCGGGTGCCATCTACGGGATCATGGGCGCGCTCCTGATCCTGGAGTGGCTGAGCACCGGCTCGTTCGCGGGGCAGGCGATGGGGTTGATCGCCCTCAACCTCGCCCTCACGGTGGCGATCCCGAACATCTCCCTGGGGGGGCATCTGGGCGGCCTGATCGGCGGCATCGCCGCGACCTTCGCGCTCGCCCACTTCCGCACCAGCAGCCAGCGGTGGCTCGGCCCGGCCGCCGCGGTGCTCGTCGCGGTCGTCGCGGTGGCGATCGCGGCGGTCCGCGTGGACGGCTACGGCGTGTACTGACGCCTCGAGGGGTGCCCGTCGGTCAGCCGCCGACGGCGACCGCGACGACGCCGCGCTCGCTGAGCGCGGCCTGTGCCGCCGCGAGCCGTGCCAGAGGCACCCGGTAGGGCGAGCAGCTGACGTAGTCGAGGCCGAGGTCGTGGCAGAAGGCGACCGAGCGCGGCTCGCCGCCGTGCTCGCCGCAGATCCCCATC
>CAZUVW010000036.1:8539-18354 GCA_964623875.1 uncultured Gaiellales bacterium | reverse complement strand
CCTCCAGGCCGCGGGGGTGCTGGAGCGCAGCCTGGCGATGGCGACCGTGGGACGAGAAGCCCCGGGCCTCCGCCGGCTGCCCGATCTTGCGTGCGAGCTGATCGGAGCTGCGGTAGGGGAAGTGCAGCACCTCGAACGGGTACCAGCCGCGCAGCACCTGCCCCGGCCGACCCCTTGCGACCCCGTGGCTGCCAGCCTCGACGATGACGTCGTCGCCGGCCCGGAGCGCAACCTTGACCTGTCGCTGGTACACGGACCTCAGGTCGCGTTGCGGTCTGCACCGGAGGGTCATGCGCTCGAGCGGCTCGCGCATGTCGTCGGGACGCAGGACGAAGTGACGCCACACGCCGTGGACGACGGCAAACCGCTCCGGCAGCGCGGCCAGTACGGCTGCGAGCCCGCCCTCGCGAGACCACCAGAACTCGTCCGCGTCCGCGCATACGACCCAGTCGGCGCCCAGCTCACGCGCCGCGTGACGCGCCATCGCTGTCGTCACGGCCCCCTGCTCGACGACCTCTCGGTCGTCCCGCCGATAGGTGAGAACGCCCTTTCGCTCGAACGAGCGGAGGATGTCCGTCGTGCCGTCGCGCGATCGATGGTCGGTGGCGACGACGTGGTCGACGCCGGCGGCGAGGTGATAGGTCAACATCGACTCGAGGATGTCCGCCTCGTCGCGCACCACGAGGACGAGAACGATCACCCGGCACCCCCTCGCCCGACCCTGCGGGCGACGTGGCGCGCTGCTGCACGGACACGCGCTGCCGGCCGCGCCTGCTCCCGCATGACGAGTCGACGCTCGAGGTCGTCGATGCGATGCCGGGCGGCGATCACCTCTGCCTCGATCAGCGCCGCGACCTCGACCCCGAAGTCGGCGTCCTCCTCGACCGTCGGTCGACGGAAGGTAGGCCGCGCCCCCGCCCCGACCGCTCGAAGAGCGTCGCGAAGCCGCGTGTCCTCGACAAGCCGGACCGGCTCCGCTACGTCGCAAGGCGCCAGGGAGAGGACTTCGATCGGACACCAGCCCCGAAGCGCTGGCCGACTGGATGCTCCACCTGTCTCCGCGGACACGAGCCGGCGAACGGTGCGGCGGCGCTCGTCGACCGAGAGGCCGTCGCCTGGGAAGGCGGGCGCCGCGACCCGTGCAACTGTCCGCTCCACGAGCGGGCGCCCGTCGTCCGGTGAGGGCACGAGCCGGCGCACGAGCGCATCGACGGCCTCGACCCCCGGCGGGACCGCAGCGAGCACCGCCGCCAGGGACGAGCCGCGCGGCCACCAGAACTCGTGGACGGAGCCGGTGAGAAGCCAGCCGTCGGTGGGTAGCGAACCGCTGGCGACGGGTCGGACCGCCCCGGCTGCGGCGTGCTGAGCCAGCAGGGCCTGCACGTCATCCCCCGGTGGATCGCTCGGCACGAGGATCAGGTCGACGCCGGCCTCGAGGTGGAAGGCGAGGCTCGCGGACACCACGTCGGCCGGGCCGAGCCCCGTGAGCATGAGAACGACGCTCAAGGCGTCCGTCCGTCGCCGATCCGAGACGGATGGCTCGCGCCGCCGCCGGGGCGGTCGATCGCCTCGAGCACGGCGTCGGCGACGCGGTCGGCCGCATGGCCGTCCACGGAGCCGACGACGATCTCGACCACGCGGCGGCGCTCCTCGAAGAGCTCGTCGGGGTGCGCGAGCGAGCGCTCGATCCCTGCCGCGACCTCGTCGAACGACTCCGCCCGGTGATAGGCACCCGACGCCGCGACGTCCCGGTAGTGCTCGCCGATCACGCTCTTGGCCGCCCACGACTCCGCGGGCGGCCCGCCGCCCTCGTCGTACAGCACGCACACGGCGGGCCGGTCGTTGACGAGCGCGTCGAGCAGGATCGTGCCGGCGTTGGTGACCACGCAGTCCCCGTGCTGCAGCAGCGTGGCCAGCACGTCGATGTCCGTGAAGCTCGGCTCCTGGACGGCCGCTCCGGGCAGGTCGAGGGCGGACGCGAACCGGGTGCGCCACTCGCGGTCGCGAGGATGCGGCCGGAACAGGAGCGAGAAGCGTCGGTCGGCACCCGAGCTGCGCCACCACGCGACGAGCCGCTCGAAGAACCGCGCCTCGTGCGGCGTGTTCGTGGGGGTGTTCCCCATCACGAGGACGACCGGTCGCTCGGGGTCGAGGCCGTACGACCGGAGCACGTCCTCGTAGGCGGCGCGAGGGCGTCGACGAGCGAACACGTCGCTCTGCGGCCAGCCCGTGACGACGATCCGCTCGTCGGGCACACCGTGGTAGCGGACGAGGTCGGCGCGCATGCGCGCGTTCTGCACGAGGTAGCGGTCGAGCCGCGGCGAGATGACACCCTTGCCCACGGTGTGGTCCCAGCTCGCGACGTTCCCGACCTGGGTGAGACCGAGCCGACGAGCCGCGACGAGGAACGGGACGGCCGACTGCATCTGCAGGTTGCTCAGCACGAGCGCCGGGCGCTCCGTCGCGAGCCGGCCGACGAGGGCGGAGGGCACGTGCCGCCGGGTGGAGAAGTGCCAGGCGTCCATCCAGCGCTCGACCGTCGGATGCCGCGGGAGAGGTCCCACGCGGGCAGAGTCGAGCAGCTCGTTCCGATGCCCCGGCCGCATGCGCTCCAGATGGAGCCCGTGGCGGTAGTTGAGCCGAATCGCCAGCGGGTAGTAGCCGATCTGCCGGTCGAGCCAGCGGTCGGACCGCCGCAGCACCTTCTCGCGCAGCGAGACGCTCGCGGGGAAGAGCTCCGCGCGGTGCACCGACCGCCGCGCGCCGTCCGGCAGCCGCGCCTCCCATGGCGCCGAGGCGGCGTCGTCGAGCAGGAAGACCGGCTGCAGCCGGTCGCCCAGCCGCGCCGCGAGACGATCGACGATCCCGCTCTCGACGAAGACCCGGGTCGAGAGCGGGTCGGCGAGGACGAGCCAGACGGGCCTGCGAGAGCCAGGCAAGCTACAAGTTGTAACTTGGCCGTGGTCGGCGCGCGGTCTCGATCCGGTCGGCGAGCGACGCGCCGTCCAGCCCGTGGTGGCGGAGCGCCTCGGGAGGCGTGCCGCAGGCCGGCCAGCCGTCGACGCCGATCACCGTGACCGGGCGGTCGTCGCCGAGCTCCTGCTGGAGCGCCCGCCGGATCGCGTCCCCGAGGGCGCCGACCGGCGCATGGTCCTCGACGACGACGATCGACTCCGCGCCGCCGAGCGCCTCGGCCAGCCAGTCGGCATCGACGCGGTCGAGCCACGGCTGGACGACCACGCGCAGCCCGACCCCGTTCTTCGCGAGGAGCTCGGCCGCCACGAGCGTCTCGTGCAGCATCACCGGCCCGTAGGTGAGAGCGACAGCATCGCCGCCGTCACGTGCGACCCACCCTCGCCCGACCTCCGCCCGGTAGCCGGGAGGCGGCTCCGTCGCGCGCGGGGACGGGCCGATCGCCAGCCGGATGGCGACGCTCTCGCCGGCCTCCGCCACCGCCCAGCGGACGAGCTCGCGGGTCTCGACCGCGTTCGCGGGATGCACCACGGTGATGCCCGGGATCGCAGCGAGCAGCGAGGCGTCACGCAGGCTCTGGTGCGACTTGCCGGGGCCGGCGGGGATCAGCCCCGCGTAGTGCAGCGCGTAGATCACCTTCGAGCGCTCGCTCGCCTGGTTGTAGATCTGCTCGTTCGCCCGCGAGGCGAGGAAGCTCGCGAAGGAGTTGACGACGGGCAGAAGCCCGTGCCGGGCCATGCCCGCGGCCATCGAGACCATGTCCTGCTCGGCGATGCCGTTCTCGACGAAGCGCTCGGGATGCGCGTCCTCGAACGCCCGCACGCGACAGTCGGAGGCGAGGTCGGCGTCGAGCACGACGAGCTCGGGATGCGCCGGAGCCAGCTCGAGCAGGGCCTCGCCGTACGCCGCCGCCACGTACTCCGCGCTCGCGCGCAGCGACGCGCGCGTCGCTCCGGCACCGCTCTCGGGCTCGCCCTCGAGGCTCGCTCGCTCGGGCTCGAGCGGCGGCACCGGCTCGGTCTCGATCGCGTCGAGACCGAGCGATGCGGCACGGGTGGCGACCCGCTCGAGCAGCTCGGCATGCGCCCGGACGAAGGTCTCGTCGTCGGGCGCACCGGCATGCCAGCGGTACGTCCCCCCACCCTCCGCGAGCGCGACCGGGTGCTCCATGAACGACACGCCGCGCCCCTTGATCGTCGAGGCGAGCAGGACGCCGGGCCGCCCGTCGTCGGAGTCCCGGAGTCGGTGGAGCGCGCCGCGCAGCGCTGCATGGTCGTGCCCGTCGCAGGCGACCACCCGAGCGCCGAAGGCCGAGAGCTTGGCCTCGAGGCTCTCGAGCGCGAGGATCTCCTCCGTCGTGCGGTCGGACTGGAGCGCGTTGCGGTCGACGACCACCACGAGCCCCGGCACGCGCTGGTGGGCGGCCGCCTGGAGCGCCTCCCAGTTCTGCCCCTCCTGCAGCTCGCCGTCGCCCGTCATCACGACGACCCGCCCGCCGAGACCGAGCCGGTGCTTCGCCCAGGCGATGCCCCGAGCCTTCGAGATCCCCATGCCGAGCGAGCCCGAGTTGGCCTCGATGCCGGGAACGCCCACGTCCGGGTGCCCGTCGAGCCCGCCGAGGCGCCGCAGGCGCAGGAGCCGCTCGGTGGGCACCACCCCGAGCGCGTTCAGCGCGGCGTACAGCCCCGGCACGTCGTGCCCCTTCGAGGAGAAGAAGACGTCCCGCCCGGGATCGTCGAAGCCGACCGCGACGGTGTTCAGCTCGGCGTACAGCAGGTGCACGACGATGTCGAGCGCGCTGAAGCTCGAGCCGAGGTGCCCGGAGCCGGCGCGCTTGACGGCGACGAGCGCGTTGGCGCGACACATGTCCGCCAGCAACGAGAGCCGCTCGTCACCCCTGGCGTCTGCCGCGACGCGCTCGAAGGCCGCACGCGGGATGAGGACGAGCTCGGTCAAGCCGACGATTGTAGGTCAGCGCCCGCGACGAGCCGGGGCCGAGGTCCACGCGCGGGCCCAGGTCGCCCGCTGTGGCGCCACGGAGGCCGCGCGCCGCAAAGCCAAGAGTTGCCGACCGCGGAGCCCCGGGGCTCCTGGCAAGTGACAACTTGTCACTTGCCAGCTCGGGGGTTGCCAGCTCGGGGTCGCGCTCGAGGGATGCTCCGCCAGGCCGGCTCACCCTGCGAGCTCGGCGAGGACCTCGTCGAGATCAGTGGGGGGCACGAGCCCGAGGAGCTGACGCCGGTTCGCGGCGAAGTCCGCGTAGGTCAGAGCGTCGATCTCGTCCTCGGACAGGTCGAGGGGCGCCTCGTTCGCGCCGCGCGCGACGAGCCCGACTCCCTCGTCGACGTCCACGACCACCACGCGGAGATCGCGACGCGTGCGCAGACGGACGATCGTCCGGTAGACGTCGCCGTTCCAGCGGTGGAGGTGCCCCGGCATCGACAGCGCCTCGGCCAGCGTCGGCGCCGCCGCGGCCGCGCTCTCCGGGTTGCAGTCGTGCACCACGACGACACCGCCGTCCTCCAGCACGGACAGGGCGTTGACGATGTCGCGGTGGGACTGCTCCGCGGTGTGCAGCCCGTCGACGAACACCACCGAGAACGGCCCGAGTCGTCGCCCCGGGCCCCGGAAGAACGCGTCGATCGTCATGCGGAAGAAGAGCGTCCCGCTCCTCGCGCGGAGGACGCGCGACCGCAGCCAGTCCCGGAGCGGGACGCGGAAGGTGAACGCCGGGTCGACCGCGACCCGTGTCGGTGCGTCGACCGCCGCGAACGTCGCGCCGTCCCTGACGCCGAGCTCGAGGTACGACCGGCCGCCCACTGCCGCCAGCGCCGCGCTGATGACGTCCACGCGCGTGGGAGCCGTCCCGACCGCGGCTCCGGGTGGAGCGCCCGCCCGAGACGCCGCCCGGAAGCTCCGGCGGCCCGCGGGAGCCAGCAGGCCCACGATCGCGGCGACCATCCACACGGGGGCAACCGGGAGCGCGAACTCGTTCTGCGGGGACTGCGAGAGCGCGTGCACGAGCAGGATCAGGAAAGCGACCGCTCCGAGCACGAGGACTGCCGCGGTGCCCCGCGGACGCCTGACGAGCAGGGCCCCCGCGGCGAGGAGGATCCACAGGATCGAGACGGGCCAGCGCCAGCTCAGCGTGGACGCCTTTGACGCGAGCCAGGCCTCCGAGCTGCGAATCGGCAGCTGCGCGTTCCAGTCGTCGATCGTCGCGGTCACGTCGCGGTAGCGCTCGCCCGCCGTCGCCGAGCCGAACACCCGGTCCGCGTCCGGCACGAGGCACCGCCGCAGCTCGTCCGTGGGACACCAGACGAAGCCGTAGCGAGCGGCCTCGGTCAGCGGCGACATCGAGATCGGGGCCGGGAACGGCCTCCCGTTCACGGTGACCTCGGCGGGCTGTGGCGGGATCGGGACGGGCCGAACGCGCTGCTCGGGCGCGTAGCGCTGCGAGAGGAACGTCCAGACGGTGTCGGAGACGTCGCTCACGTAGCTCCACGGCTCCTGGCGGATCGCCTCGACCGAGGCGTCGAACAGGACGTCGTAGTCGGCGTCCCAGCCGAAGACCCGGTCGCTGAGGGCGATCATGCGCACGACCTCGAAGTTGGACGCGCCCGCGAAGTACGTCTCGACGTCCACGTCGCGCTCGGCGAACGGCGGCTGCGTCAGCACCTCCCGCTCGACCGCCCGCGCGAGCGCGCGCGAGGCGTCGCCGTTGGCCGGGTCGACCGACCCCGCCACCCGGAAGAAGGGCACCCACGCCTTGCCGCCCCTGGCGACGGTGAGGTCGTCGTAGCGGACGGCGTTGTGCACCGCCCAGAGCCCGAGCGGGATGACGGCGGCGAGGACGGCGACCGCGACCCCCGTCAGCCGGGGCCGCCACGCGGGCAGCGCGAGCAGCGGCACGAGCAGGCACGCGACGACGGCGACCTGGCCGGTGGGCCGGCACAGCGTGAGCGCGGCCACCCCGATCCCGAGCAGGACGAGGTTCCGGCGCGACGGTCGCGCGAGCGAGCGGATCACGATCCCTGCCCACGGCGCGAACAACGCCGCGAACACGGCGTCGCTCGACACCTCGTGGAAGAGCCCCGCGAAGGGGAGGTTGACGAGCATCAGGAGCCCCACGGCGGCCGCCACGCGCTTCCCGAGCGGCACCACCGCCCACGCCCACGCGACCACCGTCGTGGCGTACAGCAGGCCCAGCACGATCTCGCTGAGGCGCGCGCCGCCGAGCGCCATCGGCGCTCCGGTGACGAGCGGCGTCACCGGCGTCCGGAAGGGCATGAGCGCATCGACCGGCGGGTCGCGGTCGAGCGCCTGCAGGAACCAGAGCCAGTAGTCCCACGAGTCGCGCCCGCGCTCGAGCGGCCAGGCGAGCGCCTGCAGCGCGTACGAGGTGAGCGCCACGACGAAGAGCGCGAGCGCGCCGCGTCTCGAGACGAGGGTGGCGAGCGAGGGCAGCCTCCAGCCACGCGCAGCCTCTGTCCCGATCGTGGTCATCGCCGAGCCGGGACCGTACCCCGCTCGCCGGAGGGTGGTCGGCTAGCGTGTCGCCCCATGACGCGGCGGGCGACCGGCAGAGACCTCGCCCTCCTCACCGTCGCGGCGCTCGCGCTGCTCGCCGGCTCGACCGCGCTGACCTGGGCGCGCGCCGACGACGCGTCGGCCTGGGACGTGCCTCTGTACGAGTCCTTCGGCGACCGCATGCTCGACGGCGAGGTGCCGTACCGGGACGTCCGGGTGGAGTACCCGCCGGGCTCGCTGCCCGCCTTCCTGCTCCCGGCGATCGCGGTGCGCTGGCTCGGCGAGGACGGCGCGTCCGTGTACGAGCCGGAGCTGAACGACCGGGCGCGCGCGTACGCGACCTCCTTCGCCGTCCTGATGGCGCTCCTGCTCGCAGTCGCCCTCGTGGCCTCGGCGGTGTCGCTCGGCGCTCTCGGCGCGACGGTGGGCGCGGCGACCGCCGCGCTTGGCGTGATCGCGACGACCCCGGTGCTCCTCGGGGAGCTCGCGCTGACCCGGTTCGACGCGCTCCCCGTGGCGCTCACCGCGGTGGCGGCGGCGGCGCTGCTCCGCGGTCGGTCGCTCCTGGCCGGTGCGGTGCTGGGCGCGGCGGTCGCCGCCAAGCTGTACCCGTTGCTGCTGCTCCCCGTGCTGTGGGCCGCGGTCGCGCACCGACGTGGCCGGCGAGCCGCCTGGCTGGCACTGCTGTCGAGCGCCGTCGCCGCCGCGCTGGTCGTCGTTCCCTTCGCGGTCCTCGCTCCGGCCGAGGCGTGGTTCTCGATCCGCGCGCAGCTCGCACGCGGGCTCCAGGTCGAGAGCCTCCCGGCAAGCGTCGTGCTCGCGCTCGACGGGTTCCTGGAGCGGGCGGTGTCGTCAGGGATCGCCTCGATCGACGAGGGCGGGACGGGGTCGGTGCGCAGCGCGGACGTCGTGGGGGCGGCCGGCTCGCTGGCCGGCGCGATCGGGGCGCTCGTCGCCGTCGGGCTCGTCCTCTGGACCTGGTCGCGGGCCGTGCGCTCGCCCGACGCGACGGCGTCGTTCGCGCGCTGGTCGGCGGCCGTGCTGGCGGCCCAGCTCGCGTTCGGACGCGTGCTGTCGCCGCAGTTCGTGCTCTGGCTCCTCCCGTTCGTGCCGCTCGTCGCGGGACGGCGTGGACGGGCCGCGGTCGGCCTGCTCGTGGCCGCGATGGTCGCGACCCACGCCTGGTTCCCGGAGCTGTACCGCGACTACGTGAACACCCAGGAGCCCGCCGCGACCGTGTTCCTGCTCGTGCGGAACCTCGTCCTGGTGGCGCTGCTCGCGGTCCTCGTCATCCCTGCGCGGTGGGTGAGGCGCGAGCGCGCGGAGCCGGTGCTCAGCCCGGCAGCTCGACCGTGAGCGGCTGCGTCGCCCGCCACAGCGCGAGGCGCTCGAGCGTTCCCTTCGTGACGAGCGCGCCGCCGACGAGCACGCCCGGCCCGACGACGACGAGCTCCGGCGACACGTCGACGCCGTCGGCCGTGGCGACACGTCCGGCCGGCCCGACGACCACCTCGGTCGAGGAGATCGTCGGCGCGTAGCCCTGCCCCGTGTCGTAGACGGCGTCGACCTGCTCGTTGAAGAACTCCGTCAGCCGGAACGCGTCGCGCACGTCGACCTCCGCCGCCGCGAACAGGGCCGCAGCGCTCTCGCCGCCCGTGAGGCTGCGATCCACCCACGCGACGTCGGTCTCCGCGAGCGACGCGAACGTGACGTTCCGCGCAGCGTCGGCGCGCGTGTCCCACGCCAGCGCTCCGTTGGCGACGAACAGCACGGCGATCGGCAGGAGCGCGCTCCAGCGAAGCGACGCCGGGAGGACGAGCGCGGCGACCGCGACCACGGCGAGGGCGAGCAGGAGCCAACGCGCCGCATCCGGTCGAGCGAGGGCGTCGACCGCATGGGCGACGGCGGTCGTCCCGACGGCGTCGAACTGGCGACCGCCGTCCTTCCCGACGAGGTAGGTGGGGAGCGTGGCCGCGAGCGCGAGCACGAGCCCGGCCCCGGCCGCGCGCGCCCACACGGGTGCGCGCTCTCGCGAGGTGATCCAGCTCGCGACGAGCACGACGGCGAGCGGGGTGGCGTAGAAGAGGTAGCGGTCGTGGAGGAAGCCGACGCCGAACTCGGAGGCGGAGAAGGCGCCGACCACCACGAGCAGCACGACGGCGACGCTCGGCACGAGGGCGGCGAACGACTGCCGTGCCGGGTCGCGGGAGCGGCCGAGCAGGACGAGCGCCGACGGCGCGACGGCGAGCGGGACGAACGCGAGGTACAGGCCCAGCCCGGCGAGGCCGTACCACGTCCAGCGCGCCACCTCG
>CAZUVW010000036.1:2963-8529 GCA_964623875.1 uncultured Gaiellales bacterium | reverse complement strand
GTCGTCGTAGCCGCCGGGCGGGTCGTCGCCGAGCACCGCCGTGCCCACGAGCACCACGAGCGCCACCGCCGTGACGCCCAGGAGCGGCCACGCACGACGCAGGTCGGCGATCCCCGGCCACCGCGCGCCCCGGGCGAGCAGCCACCGCACGACGACCGCCACGAGCAGCGCGCCTCCCAACGTCGCGAGCTGGAGGCGGGCGGACGCCGCCAGCCCGATCGCGCCGATCGCGGCGAGCTGACGGCCCATCGAGGGGCGCTCGAGCATCCGCTGGCAGGCGAGGAACGCGAGGCAGGCCGCCGCGTACGCGGTGCCCTCGGTCATCACGAACCCCGCGTAGAGCGCGGACGGCGCGGCCACGGCGAGCGCCGCGCAGCCGAGCGCCCAGCGCCGTGAGACAAGACGGTGGGCCAGGAGGTACGTCGGGATCGCCGCCAGCGCGAAGACGAACGCGTTCAGCCACTTGGCGAGCTCGTAGGCCTCGTACGAGCCCGGGGCGAGCAGGTGGAGCGGCGCGAGCAGGAGCGGGTAGAGCGGGCCGAAGCCGTACGAGCCGCCACGGACCGCAAGGCCGTCGCCGCCAGCGAGCGAGCGCGCAGCGTCCCAGTAGATCAGCTCGTCGCCGAAGACCGTCGGGACGTCGAGCCGCTGACCGAGCAGGCCCCAGACGACGCCCGCGGCGACGACGAGCCCGGCCAGCGACAGCGAGACCGACCGGCCGGGGCTCACCGCGCCTCGGCGGCGCCCCGCTGCGGCCGGACGACGTCGGCGAGGTCGCCGTCCGCGTCGAGCTCGTCCGTCTTGCGGCAGAGGACGAGCACCTCGTCCGAGTCCGGGCGGTAGTCCGAGAACGAGGTCACGTCGCGCCACCCCGTCCACGCGAGCTCGATCCGCAGCGCGTCGAAGGTCGGCACCATCTTCGCCTTGCCGGTGCCGCGCTGCCAGCGGACGCGGAGCGCGGCGTCGGGGCGCGGGTCGGTCGTCGTCTCCAGGAGCATCTCGCCGCCGAGCCGGGTGGCGCGGTTCAGCAGCCCGAGCAGCTCCAGGTGGAAGGCGCTGTGGTAGAGCACGCCGAGGAAGAAGACGAGGTCGAACGGCCCTGCCCCCACGAGATCCTCCGCCTTGCGGAGATCGCCATAGACGAACGAGTGGGGCGTCGACAGCCCTCCGACCCACGCCTCGTGCAGGTGCGCGTCCTCGCGGAAGTCGGAGAACACGAGCTCCGACGGACGCAGGTGCTCGTCGATCCAGCGCGTGTGGATGCCGTACTTCGGCCCGACCTCGAGCGTCTTCAGCCCCGACCACGAGCGCCCGCGCGCCACGTCCTCGAGCCCCTCCACCGTCAGCGTCAGATCGACGTTCTCGGCGCTCACGGTCGACGGGCGCTTGTCGCGGATCGGCCTCGCGTCGACGACCAGCGTCGTCTTCGCGTCGAGCTGCTCGCGGTAGTCGTACATGGGGACGTAGGAGGCGAGCTTCAGGCGCTTCGCGCTCCAGTCCACGGCGCGCTTGCCGGTGCGCCAGCCGGCGGCGCGGACGCTCGGGGGAAGACGCATGACGGACGGCACCCTACCCTTCGGACCGGCCGCGCTCACCGACGAGCCCCGCGGCGGCGAGCACGACGAAGGCCGGCACCGCAGGCAGGACGAACTGCAGGATCGCGTAGATCCCGAGCGCGTTCACGAGCGCGAGCCACAGCGCGAGGCCGGCGAGCACGAGCGCGAGACCGCTGTGCCGCGGGCGCCGCAGCGCGACGGCGACCAGCCCGACGAGCAGCCAGACCACCGGGCGTGGGTAGGCGCGCGAGGCGAGGTTGAGGACGTCGGCGAGCAGCCCCGAGCCCTCGTAGGCGGGGAGCCCCTGCCGGAGCGCGCCGTCCACCCGGTCCATCGCGGCGAGCCGTTCGGGGAAGCCCGGATCGGTCGAGACGAGCCGGTTGGCGATCGCGGAGGTCCACACCGTGCGGATGCTGCCGTCGGGCGTGGTGGTGAAGAACCCCTGGTGCGGGGCGGGGATCGGCTCGCCCTCGGAGGGGATCGGCAGGCCCGGCGGCGTCTCGACGTCCACCGGGTTGCCGGGGCCCGTCGGCCCCGGGGGGACGTTCGACGCCGCCACCCCCGGCTCGTGGGTCATCACCGTCCAGAGCTCCCGGCCGATCGTCGATGCGACCCCCCACGCGTACGTGCCGGGACGGGCGAGGACGGCCTCGAGCCCCACCCGCCGCAGGAGCGCGTAGTCCGTGTCCCAGCCCTCGGCGCGGTCGGTCAGCGTGACGGCGTCCTCCCAGAGGCGCGGGGTCGCCTGCTCGAAGAAGGTCGCCAGGTCGATCTCGTAGGACCGATACGGCTCCTGTGTGAGCAGGCGCTGCTCGACGAGCTCGGCGAGCTCGCGTGAGGCGTCGCCGTTGTCCGGTCGGACGATGCGGTCGACGGCGAGCGCGCGGTAGAAGGGGAAGAAGGCGTTCCCGCCGCGAGCGAGCGCGTAGTCCTCGTAGCGGATCCCGTTGTGGACGCTCCACAGCCCGATCACCGCGAGCGCGGTCGCCGCGACGGCGGCCGCGCGCAGCAGCCGGTCACGCCAGGGCGCGCGCAGGAGCAGGAGCGGCACGAGCGCGACGACGAGCAGCGCCTGATTGCCGGGCCGGACGAGCGCCAGCCCCCCGATGCCGACCCCGACGAGCGCGAAGCGAGCGCTCGAGGGGGCGACGAACGCCCGTGCGAGCAGCACGGCCCAGCCCGCGAAGGCGGCAGCGAACACGGGGTCGCTGCCGGTCGTGTGGAAGAAGATCGCCCAGCCCGGGAAGAGCAGCAGCGCGAGCGCCACGAACACCGCGGCTCGTCGGCCGAAGACGGCCGCAACGGCGGTCCACGCGAGGATCGTGAGCGCGTAGAGCACCGCCATCAGCGCCTGCGTCCCCCACGGCCCCCAGAGGTCGAGCGAGCCGCCGAGCACGAGCGGCGCGACGGGCGTGCGGAAGAGCATCGACATCGGCAGCGCCGGCTCGGCGTCGAAGAGCTGCGCGTAGTAGCGGAGGTAGGTGCCGAGGTCGCGCCCCTCGACGAGGGGCATGGCGAGGCTGACCACGCCGTACACGGCGAGCGCGGCCGCGGCGAGCACGCCGGCGCCCCGCCGCGTGCCGACGAGGCCCTCGGCACGGGCGAGCGAGCGGCGGAGCGCGGAGGTCATCCCGCCTGAACGGGATGCGCGTGCAGCTCGTCCTCGACCACGGCGCAGCCCCAGCCCGCGCCGGACGGGACGACGAGCTCACCGCCGGCGATCTCCGGCACGGCCGTCGTCAGCGTCTCGCGCCAGGGCACGTCGTCGACGTCGATCTCGAGCAGGCGCACGTTCGGGATGGCGGCGCACCACTGCGCGGCGATGAACGTCGCGAGGTGGCTGTAGTAGTTGTGCGGGGCGCACGCGACCTCGTGCGTCTCAGCGAGGTCGGCGATCTTGCGCGACTGCGCAAAGCCGTTCCAGATCACGTCGACCGAGGCGACGTCCATCGCCCCGGCCGCGAGGAAGGGCCGGAACCCGCGCAGGCCGTAGAGGTTCTCCCCCGAGCAGAGCGGGATCGGCGAGCGCGAGCGCGCGTAGGCGAGGGCTGCGGGGTCGTACGCGTCGACCTCGAGCCAGGCGAGTCCGAAGGGCTCGAGCGCGCGGGCCACCTGGACGATCCCCTCGACGGTGAGATTGAAGTTGAGGTCGACGATCGGCTGGGCACGGCCGCCCGTGCCCTCCTCGAACGCCTCCAGCAGCGCCTGGAGATGCGAGACGAGCTCGGGGGTCGGGTTGCGGTCGGTGCCGCCGTCGCGGCCGAAGCCGGGCATCAGGACCCGCGGCTCGTCGCCCGGCACGACGACGTTCGTCTTGAACGCCCGGTAGCCGCGCTCGACGACCTCGCGCCCGAGCGCGCGGACGGCGTCGTACGAGTCGAGCTTCGCCGTCCCGGTCACCTCCCAGGCGCGAGCGCGCGTCGTGCCGCAGTGCGACCAGTAGAGCGGGATCCGGGCTCGCGTCGGCCCGCCCAGCAGCTCGGCCACCGACACGCCGTGCGCCTTCCCGGCCAGGTCGAGCAGGGCGTTCTCGATCCCACCGATCGCCTTGGTGACGATCGAGCCTGGGCTCTGTCGCGTCCTGCGGTACAGATCCCAGTGGACGGCCTCGAACGCCCGCGGGTCCTTGCCCACGACGAGCGGCGCGAGATCGGCGACGACGCCCTGCAGACCGGTCGGCGAGCCGTGCGAGTCGGTCACCTCCGACCAGCCGACGAGCCCGTCCTCGGTCTCCGCGCGGACGAAGAGCCAGGGCCGCCAGCCTGCGGCGCAGGCGAGCGTCTCGATCCGCGCGACCCTCATGGGGCCGCAGGATACGGCTCGCGCGAGATCCGGGTCAGCGTGGCGCGCCCCGACGCCGCCAGCGCCTCCGCGCGGACGACGTCGTCCTCGTCGTCGATGTTGAGTCCCTCGAAGCCGGTCGTGAGGAACGGGGCGACGACGCGGCCCTCGCGTGTCCCGGTCTCCGTCACGACCCGCGTCCAGGCGATCTCGAGCGCGCTGTTCTGGACGTACACGGGCGGGAGCGCCTGGTACTGCCCGGCGTGCCAGGCGCTCGCGAGGTGCGACTGGTCGAGCAGTGGGCGCATCGTGCGGCCGTCGTCGGCGAGCTCCCACATCTTCCCCGGGTGCTGCTTGACGAGCTCGACGGCGCGGAGCGAGTCGGCCTCGGGCGTCGCGAGCAGCTGGTCGAGGCCACGGCGGATCGCATCCGGCCCACGGAAGGGGTTCGTCGCCCGGACGATGGCGAACAGGTCGTAGCGCTCGGGCAGGCGCTCGAGCGTCCACGCGATCCACTCGATGTCGGGCGACGTCGCCGTCGCGTACTCGGCGGGGCGCAGGAACGGGACGTCGGCCCCGTACCAGCGGGCGACGTCGGCGATCTGCTCGCTGTCGGTCGAGACGAGGACCCGCTCGAAGACACCGCTCTGGCGCGCGGTCTCGATCGCGTAGGCGAGCAGCGGGTGCCCGGCGAGCCGGCGGACGTTCTTCCCGGGGACGCGCTCCGAGCCCGCGCGCGCGCCGATGAGCGCTATCGCGGTCGGCATCGGCCCTGCGCCTCGACGAGCAGCCGCTCGAGCTCGGGGGTCGGCACGCCCACCCGGCGCGCCGCGCGGACGACCGACCCGCTGATCGCGTCGAGCTCGGTCGCACGCCCGGCGGCGGCGTCGCGGGCCGCGGAGGTCGTGAGCGTCTCGGGCATCGCCTCGATGATCGCCCATTGCGCGGCCGGATCGAGCGAGACCCCGTCGGCGGTCGCGGTCGCGCAGGCCTCGGCGAGAGCCTGACCGAGGCGTGCTCGCCACACGGCATCGGCGCGGAGCGCTCCCACCGGCAGGCCCGACGCCACCGTCGCTGCGGCGAGCACCGCCAGCCGGGCGGCCTTCTCCCAGAGCACGGCACGCTCGCTCTCGCCGAGGACGACGTCGATCCCGGGCACGCGGAGCGGGGCGATCGCAGCCTCGACCGCGAGGACGTCGAGCACGTCGGAGGCGACGGTGACGAGCGCG
>CAZUVW010000036.1:0-2953 GCA_964623875.1 uncultured Gaiellales bacterium | reverse complement strand
GTGGCGCTGCTCGACGACGCCCGGCCGTGGCGAGAGCGCCTCGAGCCGACCGATGCTGCCCGCGAGCACGATCGGCGGGCGCGACGCGCCCCGGCGCTCGAGCCAGTCCCGGAGCATGGCGACGTGCTCCAGCCCGTTCAGGAGCGGCAGGATGGCAGAGCCGACGAGCAGGGCTGGGTCGATCCGCCCGAGCGCGTCCGGCAGCGAGGGCGCCTTGACGGCGATCACGAGGAGCGCGACGGGGCGGTCGAGCGCCTCGACCGCGTCAGGCTGGGTGACGGTCGCCTCGCCGTCCTCGACGACCGTCAGCCCCCGTGCGCGGATCGCGGCGACCGTGCGCGGCGTGCCGACGCAGAGCGCACCGGTCCGTGCGGCGATCAGCCCGCCGACGCCTCCAATTCCGAGCACGGCGATCGGCACTGGCGCGGCGCGCGTCACCGCGCTCGGCACCCGGGTGCGTCGGGTGCCTGGCTGAAGCCAGGCACCGCGGGGCGGGGCGCAGTCGCGGGAGCCTGGCTGAAGCCAGGCACCAAGAGCGGTTGTGCGCCCTGTCTCTGGTGCCTGACTTCAGTCAGGCTCCGATGGGCTCGCCCGCGCCGCCGCGAGCTCACGCCCGCACGGGGTCGACGACGAGGTTGACGTACGTGGTGTCGGAGTAGACGTCGAGCGCTTCGACGCCCGCCTCCTTCCAGCCGGTGCCCGACTGCTTGACGCCTCCGAAGCCCATGTGCGGCTCGCTGCCGTGCGTCCCGGCGTTGACGACCACGACGCCGGCCGCCGCCTCGGCCGCGAACCGCATCGCCCGGTGGACGCTCGCGGTGTGGATCGCGGCCGTCAGGCCGTACGGGGAGTCGTTCACGATGGCGATCGCCTCGTCGAGGTCGCGCACCCGGTAGAGGGCGGCGACGGGGCCGAACAGCTCCTCGGACGAGAGCGGTGCGTCGGGCGCCACTCCTTCCAGCAGCGTCGGCGCGACGTGCCACCCCGCGTCGCCGACGCGCTCGCCGCCACACAACACCGAGGCCCCGCCGGCACGCGCCGCGTCGACCGCGGCGAGGATGCGCGCCATGCTCTCCTCGGACACGACCGGGCCGAGGAAGTCCTCGTCGCGACTCCCGACCGTGAGCGCGCGCGTCGCGGCGACGAGCCGCTCACGGAAGAGCTCGTACACCGCTTCGAGCACGACCACGCGGCTCGCGGCCGCGCAGCGCTGCCCGGCGTTCGAGAAGGCGGAGGCGATCGTCCACTCCACGGCGCGGTCGAGGTCGGCGTCGTCGCACACGACGAGCGCGTTCTTCCCACCGAGCTCCAGGCAGGTCTTCGCGAGCCGCCGGCCCGCGACCGCGGAGATCTCGCGCCCGGTGCGCGCGGAGCCCGTGAAGCTGACCAGATCGACGTCGGGGTGCGCGACGAGCGGCGCGCCCGCCTCGGATCCCAGGCCCTGCACGACGTTCAGCACCCCCGGCGGGAGCCCCGCATCGAGGCACAGACGCGCGAGGTAGTGCGCCGAGGCGGGGGTGTGCTCGGATGGCTTCAGCACCGACGCGTTGCCGCACAGGATCGACGGGAACGCCTTCCAGGCGACGTTCGGCAGCGGCGTGTTGAACGAGATCAGCAGCGCCGCGACGCCGACCGGGCGTCGCAGCGTCAGCACCGTCCGGTGCGGCATCGAGGCGGTCGTCGTGCGTCCGTACGACCGTCGGCCCTCGCCGGCCACGAAGAACCCCATCTCGATCGCTGCGTCCGTCTCGCCGCGCGCGAGCGCGAGGGACTTGCCCGTCTCCTCCGCGACGATCGCCGACGCCTCCTCTCGGCGCTCGCGCAGGAGCTCCGCGACCGCGCGCACGACGTCGCCACGGGCGACCGGTGTCCGCTCCCCCCAGTCGCGCTGCGCCGTCCGGGCTGCGGCCACCGCGGCGACGACGTCGCCCTCGCCCGATCGGGCGACCCGGCAGAGCACCGTCCCGTCGGCCGGGCGTCGCTTCTCCCACCAGGCACCCGAGGCGGGAGGCCGCTCCTCCCCCGCGACGAGGTTCGGCACCTGGGCGGGGATCACCAGGCCGACCAGCCGCCGTCGACGACGAGGTTCGAGCCGGTCACGTACGACGACGCATCGGCCGCCAGGAACACGACCGCGCCGACCGCCTCCCCGACCTCCATCATCCGCCCGAGCGGCATGCGCTGCGTGTACGCCTCGACGAACGCGGCAGGCTGGTCGTTGGCGATGCCGGCGAGCGTGAGGGTGTTCACGCGCACCCCCTGAGGCGCCCAGTAGGTCGCGAGGTAGCGCGTGAGGTTGTAGAGCGCGGACTTCGAGATCGAGTAGGCGACCGGCTTCGCGAACTCCTCCCCCGCCTCTCGCCGGAACGCGTAGATCCGCTGGTCGGGCGAGAGCATCCCGTAGATCGACGAGATCGTGACGATCGAGCCGCGGCCCGAGCGCGCCATCGCGCCCCCGACCACCTGACAGCTGACGACGACCCCGTTGACGTTCGCGTGGAGCACGCGGTCGAGCGCCTCGAGCGGGACGTCCTCGAACGGACCGACCTCCTCGGCCGGTGCGTCCGGCGGCGCGTCGATCGCGGCCGCGTTGACGAGCAGGTGGGGCACGCCCCAGTCGGCCTCGATCGCCCAGAGGGCGCTCTCGACGGCGCCTCGGTCGGTGACGTCGCAGGCGATCGGGCGCACGGCGCCGCGGGCGAGGTGCGCCGAGAGGTCGGCCGCCCCCGCCCTCGGCTCGCTCGCGCGATCGAGGATGGCGACCCGCATGCCGCGCTCGGCGAGCGCGGCCGACAGCTCGGCACCGAGCTGTCCCATCCCGCCTGTGACGACGGCCACGCGGCCGGAGAGGTCGAAGAGGGGGTCGGTCATGCGCCCGATCGTACTCGGCGCGTCGCCAGCGCCGCAGGGTCAGCGCCGGCGATGCCAGCGCTGGCCGAGCAGCGCGCAACCC
>CAZUVW010000035.1:0-18701 GCA_964623875.1 uncultured Gaiellales bacterium | reverse complement strand
GCCGATCGCCACCAGCGCCCAGGTCGGGGGCGGTCTGCACGACCTCGCCGTCGAGGCGATGGAGGGGTTCGGCGTGCTGCGCGCGTGTGCGCTCGCCGGAGTGCCTGCGCTCGAGCTGCGCGCCGTGTCGAACGAGCTGGGCGAGCAGGATCGCCAGCGCTGGGACCTGCCGGGCGCGCTCGCCGCGCTCGAACGAGCGGTCGCCGTTCTCCTCCCGGCGCTCGAGCCGCTCGCCTGACGAGCGGCGTCGCCCCGGCGCTACCGTCTGCGAGGATGGCCCGCGCTCGCTACCCCCGCCACTCGGGTCCGCCGCCCGCCGCGCTTCCGCCCGCGACGCGGACGGTCGGCCAGGTCGTCGCCGAGGCGCTCAAGCTCTACGGCTCGCGCTTCTGGCTCGCGCTCCCGCTCGGGCTGCCGCTCGCGATCGCCGATCCGCTCGCGTTCGACCGCCCGCTCGCGGAGCGCACCGCGCTGATCGTCGCGCTCGCGCCGCTGTTCTCCGTCGCGTACGTCTGGGCCTGCGCGCTCGAGGGCGGCACGCGGCCGTCGCGTCGGACGTGGATCGTCGCGGTCGCCGTCGGCACGCTGGTCTTCCTCCCCGCCGCCGCGACCCTCGGCTGGTTCGTCCTGCTCGCCGTGGCCTGGCTCGGGCTGGCCGGCTGGGCCGTGCCCGCCATCGTCAACGAGGGGCTCGGGCCGGCGGAGGGGCTCCGGCGCGGGATCGCGCTCGGCCGCGCCGATCTCGGTCACGCGATCGGCGGCGTCGCGACCCTCGTCCTGCTCTACGGGATCACACGCGGCGCGCTGGCCTGGCTCCTGCGCGAGCAGGCCGAGAACACCGTCCAGATGTCGGTCCTGCTCGCGGACGTCGTCGTCTCACCGGTGATCTACCTTGGCTCGGCGCTGCTGTACCGCGACCTCGCCGCGCGGGTCGGCACGACGCGCGCCGAGCGCCGGCAGGCGCGTCTCGGCGCCCCTCCGGGACCTGCGCAGTAGAGTCGTCCCGACGACGTCCGAGGAGGCCCGATGCCCACGTACCTGATGCTCAGCACCCTGACCGAGAAGGGGACGCTGACCCTCAACTCCAACCCGGGGCGCCTGCGCGAGGTCAACGCCGACATCGAGGAGCTCGGCGCGAAGGTGCTGCACCAGTGGGCGTGCCTCGGCGAGTACGACTTCGTCTCGATCGTCGAGGTGGCGGACGACGTGACGATGGCGAAGCTCTCGGTGAAGCTCGGCGCGCGCGGCAGCGTCAAGTTCGAGACGCTCACCCTGCTCTCGGTCGACGAGCTGCTCCGCGCCCTGGAGTCGTAGGGGCGGGGCTTGCCCCGCCCGCTCTCGGGCGTCACGGGCGCCGGCGGCCGTCGGCTCAGTCGAGCGCGAACCCCGTGCGCCGGGGCTGCACGGTCAGGGGGCTCGACGGCAGGCCGGGAGCCGGGTCGAGGTTGAATCCGCCCGGTGCGACGTCGTTGGGGGCGTCCGGGTGGAAGAGCGAGGCGAGCAGCTGGATCTGGCCGCGGCCCGGCCCGAGCTCGAACTGCCCGCCCCCGTAGGCGGCGATCCCTTCCGCCTCGCAGTGGTCGTACGCCGCGAAGAGGCGCTCCACCGAGCCGAACCGCGACGGCTTCACGTTGACGATGCGCGGCTTCCAGCGCGCGGCCACGATGTCCTCGACCGAGTGGATCGGGGCATCCCAGGTGACGCGCTCGGACACCGGTGCGAGCACCGCTTCCGTCTCCGGGGTGAGCGCAGGGTCCTCGAGCCACGCCTCGGGCAGACCCTCGACGACGCGGCGGTAGAGCGCAGGGTCGGGTGGGTTGTCCACGATCGTCCCGCTGTAGTGGCCCTTGAAGTCCACCGAGTCGACACAGCCGAGCGCTGCCAGCTCGGCGATCAGCGCGTCGTCCCACGACGGGACGGCGTCGAGCTTGAACCGCAGCCGCGGGTGGTGCGCCAGCCAGGCGCGGAGCCGCTCCGTGGTGGCGGGGTCACCGAGGCGGGTCGACACGACGAACGTCAGCGGGCGCGCCTCGCGGCCGACTGCGGCCCCGAGCGACGTCCCCGCCTGCCGCAGCGCGAGGTCGAGCGCTGCGCTCTCGAACCCCCAGCGCCGGTAGTCGAGGAAGGCCGGGCGCTCGAGCTCGTGGTCGAAGAGCGGCTGGGTCGCGAGGTGCGCCGAGAACGTCCCGAGTGTCCAGCTCCCGGCGAGCGGCAGGTCGGGGCCGCGTGCCTGGAGGCGGTCGTGCTCGGGGCCCTCGTACGTCACGTCCTCGCCGACGCCGGTCTCGCCGGCGCCCGCGAGGCGGATCTCGGTCGTCTGGCGCAGGAACCCGCTCGACACCTGGGCGGCGTGCGGCACCAGCTCGTAGCCGTCGATCACCAGGGGCAGGTCGCGGACCGCGTCGTACAGCATCAGCGCCCCGCGAACGCTACAGCGATCTCGCCGGCCAGACCGGCGTTGGCCACGATCAGGTCGCGGTTGACACGGCGCGTCTCGCCCCCCGAACGGTCGTGGAGCGCGGCGAGGACGTACGGCGTGACCGCCTGTCCGCTGACCCCCGCGGCCGCGGCCTCCGCGACGATCTCCTCGATCAGGTCGGCGACGTCGATGCTCTCGTCCGGCGGGCGTCCGACGAGGATCCCGGCTCCGCCGAGCTGCCAGTGGGCGGCGGCGACGCGTGCGGCCTCGGTCGCGGACTCGACGCGGGCGGAGACGGGCGGGCCACCCGCGGCCTGGTAGAAGAGCGGCAGCGTGTCCATCCGGTAGCCGAGCACCGGGATGCCGAGCGTCTCGAGCAGCTCGGTCGTCGCGGTCACGTCGAGCAGCGACTTCACGCCGGACGAGGCGATCAGCATCTGGCAGCGCGCGAAGGCCGTCAGGTCGGCGGAGACGTCGGGCGGGTTCGGGAAGCCGCGGTGGACGCCGCCGAGCCCGCCCGTGCCCATGAAGCGGATCCCGGCGGCCGCCGCCGCGACGAGGGTGCCGCCGACGGTGGTGGCGCCGAGCGCGCCCTGGATCGCGCAGGCTGCGAGGTCACGCGGGCCGAGCTTGCGCGCCGTCGGCGTGAACCGCTCGAGCTCGTCCGCCTCGAGCCCGACCCGGATGCGCCCGTCCAGCACGCCCACCGTGGCGGGCACCGCACCGGCCGCGCGCACCGCGGCTTCGCTCGCGCGGCCGACCTCGACCCCGATCGGGGCGGGGAAGCCGTGCGCCACGAGCGTCGTCTCGAGCGCGACGACGGCGCGCCCCTCGGCGAGCGCCGTCGCGACCTCGTCGCTCACCTGGAGCAGCTGCGGCACGACGTCGAGCCTACCCGTGGGACGGAGCGCCTCACGGCAGCGCGTCGCTCAGGGCATCGAGCCCGGGCGAACGACGCAGCGCGCGGCCGCTTCGAGCCCGAGGTCGGGGCCGCCGAGGATCCAGCCGGCGGCGAGGGCATCGCCCGCGCCCGTGGTGTCGACCACCTCCGCCGGCAGGGCCGGGCGCTCGTCGCCGTCGAACGAGCAGCCTGCGGGCCCGCGCTTCACGATCCAGACGACGCCCGGCCAGCGTCGCCTCCTCGTCCTCGTTCGCGAGCACGACGTCGGGTGCGAGCCGCGCCAGCAGCGCGCGGAAGGACTCCGGCCCGGCGTCGCGGATCCCGCTCCACGACGAGAGGTCGACGCTCACCCTGGCGCCGTTCGCCCGCGCGAGCGCCGCCGCACGGAGCGCGGCACCGCGGCTCGGCTCCTCGAACAGCGCATAGCCCGAGAGGTGGAGGTGGTCGCACGACAGCCAGGCGTCCTCCAGGTCGGCGGCTCGCAGCCCCACCGCGGACCCGCGATCGGGGCACATCGAGCGCTGGCCGTCGGCGTCGACGAGCGAGACGATCACCCCCGTGCGGCCATCGACGACGGGACCGACGAGCTCGACGCCGAGTCGCTCGAGCCGACTCGCCGCGATCCGCCCTGCGTCGTCGTCGGCGCGGACGCCCAGCCAGCGGGCTCGGCCCCCGAGGGCCGCGAGCCACGCTGCGACGTTGGCGCCCTGGCCGCCGGTCGAGAGCGTGATCTCCGACGCTGCGTCAGCGCCCAGGGCGAGCGGCTGGCGCAGCCGCACGATCACGTCGAGCGCGAGATCTCCGAGCGAGACCACCTGCATCGCCTACGATCGTCGCATGGAGCGAGCGTCGGCGTGAGCGAGGACGAGCGAGGCGGTCGGCGCCGGCGGGCGGGCTCGTTCCTGCTGGGGAGCGTCGTCGGCGCGTCCGCCGTCGTGGCGAGCGCCCGCCGGCGACGGCGCAGACGGGCGCGGCCGGTCGGGTTGGCGGCGTTCGAGAGCGCGCCGTGCTTTCGCGAGCCTGCCTCTCGTCAGCGGCCCGACCGCGGGTAGGCGGACGTCTCTCCGGTCGGCGGCCCGCTCGGGAAGCGCGGAGCGCGCTGGTAGATTGCCCCGGTGCCGATCTACGAGTACCGTTGCCCGAACGGACACACCTTCGAGGTGTTCCAGCGCATGACGGATCCTCCGGCGGAGTCCTGCGAGACCTGCGGCGCGGCGCCGGTCGAGAAGGTGCTCTACCCGGTCGCCGTCCACTTCAAGGGGTCGGGCTTCTACTCGACCGACTACGGGCGCGGCTCCCGCAAGACCGCGAAGGACGGCGGGGGCGAGGGGGCGTCGGAGAAGAAGGACGCCAAGCCCGCCGCGCCGGCGGCGAAGAGCTCGTCGTCCGACGCCAAGAGCTCCGGCGACTCCTCGTAGAGCGCCGCCCTCACGAGGCGTCGCCGACGCGACAGCCCGGTGCGTAGGGGAGGCCTCGCGGCGGCGGCTGCGGCGCGGAGCGCCCGAGGAACATCGCGATCGCCTCGACGTTGTCCTCCGACGGCAGGATCACCGACTCGCCGCCGACCGTGCCGGGATCGCCGCCGAGCCGGCAGTGGACCGCCGCGCCGGCGTCCGCGCGGAAGGCGACCCAGCCGAGCTGGAGGAGCTCCCAGGTCGAGAGGTCGGTGGTCAGGGGCTCGACCAGCTCGTCGCCGACGAGCGGCAGCCGCAGGGCCGTGCCGAGGCTCGTCGCCTTGTCCAGCGTCGCCTGCACGACCTGCTGCTGGCGCCGCGTCCGCTCGAAGTCGGTCTCGGAGGGGTCGAGCTCGTTCACGCGGATCCGCGAGTAGACGAGGGCCCGCCGACCGTCCATGTGCTGCGGGCCCGCGGCGAAGCGCCAGCCCGGCCATGCGTCGCACTGGGCCCGGGTCTCGTAGGGGCAGTCGAACTTCTTCGACCTGATCGGCTTGGGGACGTCGACGTCGATTCCCCCGAGCGCGTCGATCACCTCCTCGAAGCGGTCGAAGTCGACGATCACGACGTGGTCGACCGCGAGCCCGGTGAGGTCCTTGACGGTTCGCAGCGCCAGCGCGGGTCCCCCGACCTGCGAGGCGGCGTTGATCTTCGCGACGCCGTAGTCCGGGATCGTGACCTGCAGGTCCCGGGGGATCGACAGGTAGGAGATCCGCTTCTTCCCCGGGTCGGTCCGCACCAGCATGATCGAGTCCGAGCGGGATGCGCCGGCGCGCCGCTCGCCGCCGTCGGTGCCGAGCACGAGGATCGTGCGCGGGCTCCCGGCCACGAGCCCGTCGCCGTCGGCGAGCTGCGCCTCCACGCCGGCGGCGACGCGGTCGTTCGCCTCGGCCACTCCGCGCGACACCGCGAGCACCGACAGCGTGACGAGCACGGCGAGACCGACGCCGACCACGGCGAGGCCGACGGCCACCCAGCGGCGCACGCTCCAGCGCCTCCCGCGGGTCGGCGAGGCGGGGGAGGGGCGGCCGCTCGACGCGGATCCCGGCTCGGGTGTGGACGTGCGCTGGAGGGGGACACGACCCTTGGCCCGCCCGCCCTTGTAGAGACGGTACGGCTTGCCGTCCGTGGTCATGAGGCCGGGTATGGTAGCCGCGCTGTGTCGGGCGAGACGGTCGTCGGGGTGGACGTCGGCGGGACGAAGATCCTCGCCGCCGTCCTGGCGCGCGACGGCGCGATCGGGCGCACGATCGAGGTGCCGACGCCCGACGGGTCGGAGGAGGCGATCCTCGCCGAGATCGACCGGCTCGTCGCCGAGCTCCTCGGTGACGGCGCCGCCGCCGTGGGTGTCGGCCTGCCGATGAACCTCGACCCGGAGACGGGCATCGCGCACCGCGCGACGAACCTCCCTCTCGCGGAGGTCGACATCGCCGGCCGCCTCCGGAGGGGCTTCTCGATCCCGGTGGGGATCGAGAACGACGCGAACGCCGTCGCGCTGGCAGAGTGGCGGCTCGGCGCCGGCGTGGGCGCTCGCTCGCTCGTCGCGTTCACGCTCGGGACGGGGGTCGGCGGCGGCATCGTGCTCGACGGGCACCTCTACCGTGGGTGGGCCGAGCTCGGTCACATCGTCGTGGACGCCGACGGGGCGCCGTGCCAGGGCAACTGCCACGGGCGCGGGCACCTGGAGGCCGTCGCCTCCGGGCTCGCCGCCGACCGTGCCGCGCGGGAGCTCTACGGCGGGGAGTCCGACGCCCACGAGCTCGTCCGGCGGGCGTGGGCGGGAGAGGCCGAGGCGATCGCGGCCGTCGAGCGGATCGGGCACTTCCTCGGCATCGGGATCGGCTCGCTCGCGAACGTCTTCGACCCGCAGGTGTTCGTCGTCGGTGGCGGGTTCGGCGCCGCCGCCGGCGAGCTCCTGCTCGAGGCCGCGCGACGGACGGCCCGTCGGGAGGCGATCGCGCCCGCAGACGAGCGGCTGCGCGTCGTGCCCGCCGCGCTCGGGGAGGAAGCGGGGGTCGTCGGGGCCGGGCTCGTCGGCTTCGAGGCGCTCGACGGAGAGCGCTGAGCCGTGCCGCTCGCGGTCTGCGCGACGCCGATCGGCAACCTCGACGACGTCACCCTGCGCGTGCTCGAGGAGCTGGGCGCGGCCGACGTCGTCCTCTGCGAGGACACGCGTCGCACCGGGATCCTGCTCGACCGGCACGGCATCCGGGCGCGGGCGCTCCTGAGCTGCCATCGTCACAACGAGGCTCGTCGGGTGGCCGAGCTGCTGCCGCGGCTCGACGCCGGGGAGCGCGTGGCGCTCGTCTCCGATGCGGGATTGCCGGGCGTGAACGACCCCGGGGCACGGGTCGTGGCCGCCGCGCTCGCCGCCGGCGTCGCGGTGACGGTCCTGCCCGGCCCCTCGGCGGTGGAGACGGCGCTCGTCGCGAGCGGGCTCGCGGGGGATCAGTACCGCTTCGTCGGCTACCTGCCGCGACGGGCGCCGGAGCTCGAGCGGCTGTGGGACGACCTCGCGGGATGGCCGCATCCGACGGTCGCGTTCGAGTCCCCTCGCCGACTGCCCGCGTCGCTCGCCAGCCTCGCGGCCCGCGGGCCCGCGCGCCCGGTGGCCGTCTGCCGGGAGCTGACCAAGCGGTTCGAGGAGGTCGTCCGCGGCACCGCGGCCGAGGTCGCCGAGCGGTTCTCGGAGCCGCCGAAGGGCGAGATCGCGCTCGTGATCGGGCCGTCCGAGCGCGACCCGGCCGCCAGCGACGACGCCCGGCTCGCGGATGCAGCGGCGGCGGCGCGCGAGCTGATCGCCGCGGGCGCGTCTCGTCGGACGGCCGTGGACGTCGTGGCGCGCCTCACCGGCACGACCCGGCGCGCGCTCTACGACGCGTCGCTGTAGGTCCGGCTCGCCCGACCCGGGTCGCGGGCGTTGCCGGGGTTGACGACGTCCGCTCCGCTCGCTATCGTCTCCATACCGCGTTGCCCGCGCAGTGAACGTAGGAGGTGCCACCGTGCGTCGCCTTGTCACCTGCGCCGGACTGGCAGCCGCGCTCGCACTCGCGAGCGCCGCGCCTGCCTTCGGCTGGTCATGGCCGCTCCAGGGGAACGTGCTCCGTCCGTTCGCGCTCGGCGCGGACGTCTACGCCGGTGGACAGCACCGGGGTGTCGACGTCGGCGGCGCCCCGGGTGAGCCCGTGCTCGCCCCGGCGGCTGGAACGGTCAGCTTCGCGGGGTCCGTGCCGACCCACGGGCGTGTGGTCACCATCCTCACGCCCGACGGCTTCGCCGTGACGCTGGCCCACCTCGGCACGGTCGCCGTCGCCCGGGGCCAGGTCGTCGTCGAGGGCGCCGTCGTGGGGCAGGCCGGGTCGAGCGGCACGGCCGAGCATCCCGACCCGTACGTGCACCTCGGGATCCGCGTGGCCGTGCAGGAGCACGGCTACCTCGACCCGCTGCGGTTCCTGCCGGCCCGCCCGGTCGTCCCGCCGCGCCCGGCTGCCGCGCCCGGGCCCGTCCCCGTGCCGGTGGTCGCTTCGCCCACGCCCGCGGTGACCGACGCCCCTGTCCCGCAGCCGGTCGAGGCCCCTCTCCCGGTCGCCGCTGCCAGCTCGCCCGCGTCCGCGCCGCCTGCTGCGGCCGGGGCGGGCGCGCCCAGCCCACGCCCCGAGGCTCCCGCGGTGCCTGCGGCGCGCGTCACGACCCCAGGCGCGACCGTCGCCCCGGCGACGCCCCAGGCTCCCGCAGCTTCGCCGATCCCGTCGCCCGGCGCAGCGTCGCCGGCGGCCGCGGCTGCGGCTGCGCTGCCGCCGACGCACGGCGAGCCAGCGCCGCAGGTCGGCGTCGCGAAGGGCCCCGCGGCGGCGCTCGTCGCCCCGGATGCCGCTGGCGCGCGACCCGTCGCGCCTTCGTCGCCCTCTGCGATGCCGAGCACGGTCGCCCTCCCTGCTGAGGGCGAAGCCTCGCTCTCGACCACCGATCCCGGGCACCGCGACGTCGCCTCCGGCCAGCAGCGCCTGCCGTCTGCCGGAGTCGCCGCGACGCAGGCTCCGGGTCGACCGGGCGAGGTCGTCGCGCCTCCGCGATCCACGCCACCGGCCCAGGCGCCCGCGAGCGCACCGTCGGCGCGCGACACGGCTCATGTCGTCGTCGCGGGGCAGCCGGCGCGGATGGTCGGTGCACCCGCGGCCCGGACGAGCTCCGACCCGGGGGCGGTGTCGCGCGCGATCGAGCGGCGACCGGAGCAGCCCTCCGCGATCCGACCCTGGCGCGCGGAGTCGGTCGAGGCCGTGCTCGGGCGAGGGCGCTGGACGCTCGTGGCGCTCGCCGCCGTGGCAGCGCTCCTCCTGACGGCGCGGGCGGGTGTCGGCAGGTGGCTCGGTACGATCGGCCGGGATGGAGCCGTACTACGTCACGACGCCGATCTACTACGTCAACTCGACGCCCCACATCGGCCACGCGTACACGACGATCGCCGCCGACGTCTTCGCGCGGCACCAGCGACAGCGGGGGCGCGAGACGTTCTTCCTGACGGGCGTCGACGAGCATGCGTCGAAGGTCGCCCGGGTCGCCGCGGAGCAGGGCCTCGAGCCGCAGGCCTACGCGGATCGGATCGTGGAGGAGTGGCGGGCGCTGCCGGCGCGGCTCGACGCCTCGAACGACTTCTTCATCCGCACGAGCGACGCAGGGCACAAGGCCTTCGTCCAGGACTTCCTCCGGCGCATCCGTGAGAACGGTCGTGACGACATCTACCAGGACGTCTACGCCGGGCTGTACTGCGTCGGCTGCGAGGCCTTCAAGAACGAGGACGAGCTCGTCGACGGGAAGTGCCCCGAGCACGATCTCGAGCCCGAGTGGATCGAGGAGCGCAACTGGTTCTTCCGCCTGTCTGCCTACCAGGAGCCACTGCTCGCGCTGTACGCGGAGCGGCCGGACTTCGTGCAGCCGACGTTTCGGGCGAACGAAGCGCGTCGCTTCGTCGAGGGAGGCCTTCAGGACTTCTCGATCTCCCGGGCAGGGCAGCCGTGGGGCATCCCGATCCCGTGGGATCCGGATCAGGTCGCCTACGTCTGGGCCGACGCCCTGGTCAACTACCTGAGCGCGCTCACCTACGCGCGACCGGGTGAGGACCTCCGCGACCGGTTCTGGCCGGTCGTGCGACATCTGCTCGCGAAGGACATCCTCCGCTTCCACTGCGTCTACTGGCCGGCGATGCTGCTCGCGGCCGGCTACGAGGTGCCTCGGCAGCTCTTCGTGCACGGCTATCTGCTGCTCGACGACCGGAAGATCTCCAAGACGCTCGGCAACGTCGTCGACCCGCTCGACCTGATCGACGTCTACGGCGCGGACGCCGTGCGCTTCTGGTGCGCCCGGTCGGTCTCCTTCGGGCAGGACGGCACGGTCTCGATCCACAGCCTGCACGACCGGTACGAGCGCGAGCTCGCGAACGACCTCGGGAACCTCCTGTCCCGCACGACGGCGATGATCGCCCGCTACCGGAGCGGCGTGCTCGCGGCGACGCCGACCGACGGGTCGCCGGTGGCGAAGCTCCTGGAGCCGCTCGCCGACGACGTGGCACGGCGGCTCGACGCCTTCGACCTGACCGGTGCGCTCGAGCGGATCTGGGAGGTCGTACGCGGCCTCAACCGCCACGTCGAGGCGACGGCGCCGTGGCAGCTGGCGAAGGACGACAGCCGCGCGCCAGAGCTCGACCGCGTCCTCTACGACCTCGCCGACGGGCTGCGCGCCGTCGCGATCGCCCTGGCCAGCTACCTCCCGGGGACTGCACCGGCCGTCCTCGCCGCGCTCGGCCAGCCCGACGACCTCGCCTGGGAGCGGGTGCGCTACGGGCTGACGGTCGCCGCCGACGGCGTCGAGCCCGCGGCACCGCTCTTCCCGCGCGTCGACGCGCCCACCACCTCGGCGTGATCGACACGCACGCGCACCTCGACGCGTGCGACGAGCCGATCGAGGCGCTGCTCGAACGCGCACGGGCGGTCGGCGTCACCCGGGTGGTGACGATCGGAACCGGGATCGACTCCTGTCGCCGGGCTCTGGCCCTCGCCGACGCGCACGACGGGGTGGTCGCGGCGCTCGGCATCGACCCCCACCAGGCGTCCTCGCCGGAGGCTGACCGGGTCGGGGAGCTCCGTGAGCTCCTGCGCCATCCACGCGCCGTCGCGGTGGGCGAGACCGGTCTCGACGGCTTCCACCGGTTCGCGACCATCGACGAGCAGCGGCGCCTGCTCGACGCGCAGCTCACGCTGGCGGACGAGCTGGGGCTCCCGGTCGTGATCCACAGCCGCGACGCGGAGGACGAGACCGCCGCGGCGCTCGCGCACTTCGCCGGCACGGTGATCCTCCACTGCTTCTCGTCCCCCAGGCTGCTCGACGTCGCGCTCGAGCGTCGCTACTACGTCTCCTTCGCCGGCAACGTCACCTTCCCCAAGGCGGCCGACCTGCGGCTCTGCGTGCCGCTCGTGCCGGGTGAGCGGATCCTGGCGGAGACCGACAGCCCGTACCTCGCGCCCCAGCCGGTTCGCGGAGCGCGGAACGAGCCGGCGAACGTCGCGCACACGCTCGCAGTGCTGGCCGCGGCCCGTGGGGAGGACGCCACGGCGCTCGCTGCGCAGATCGATGCCAACGCCGATGCCGCCTTCGGACTCGGATGAGCGCCGTCAGTCCCAAGAGGGCGCTCGGCCAGCACTTCCTCGTCGACCGGAACGTCCTCGGCGTGATCGAGCGGCTCGCGGCCCTGCAGCCGGACGACGTGGTGCTCGAGATCGGCCCGGGCCTCGGCATCCTCACCCAGCTGCTCGCCCGGCGGGCACGGGTCGTCCACGCCGTCGAGCTCGACCGCTCGCTCGAGCCCGTGCTTCGAGACGCGCTCGAGGGGCTCGACAACGTCCGACTCGTGTTCGGTGACGCGCTCCGGATCGACCTCGCGGCGCTCGACCCGTCCGCCACGGCGCTCGTCGCCAACCTGCCGTACAACGTCGCGACGCCGATCGTGGCGGAGAGCCTCGACGGGCTGCCGAGCGTCGACTCGTGGTGCGTGATGGTGCAGCGCGAGGTCGCCGACCGCCTGTTCGCCGAGCCCTCGACGAAGGCGTACGGCGCCGTGTCGGTGCTCGTGCAGCTCCATGCGCGCCGCACGGGGTTCCACCCCGTGGCGCGCACGGTGTTCCGGCCGCCGCCGAACGTCGACTCCGCGCTCGTGGCGTTCGAGCGGGTTCCGGGCCCGGCGCGGCCCGACGTCGTCCGCCGACTCGTCGAGGCAGCGTTCGGCCATCGCCGCAAGACGCTCGCGAACGCGCTCGCGCTCGCCGGCGTCGCGTCGCGGGAGGAGGCCGCCGCGGCGCTCGCGGCGATCGGTGCGGATCCCTCGGTGCGCGCCGAGGCGCTCGAGCCCTCGGCGTTCGTCGCGCTCGCCGACGAGCTGGAGCCGGCATGAGCCGAGCGGGCCGGGTGGGGCTCGCGCCCGCCAAGCTCAACCTCGCGCTCGTCGTCGGGCCCGTGCGCGCCGACGGCAAGCACGAGGTCGTGACGCTGCTGCAGCGGGTCGAGCTCGCCGACGAGATCGCCGTGCGACCGTCCGACCGGGTGGAGGTGGAGGGGTTCGCCGGCGACACGCTCGTGACCAGCGCGCTCGAAGCGCTGCGGGAGCGCACCGGCACCGCGCTCGCCGCCCAGATCCGGAAGCACGTCCCGGTCGCGGCCGGGCTCGGGGGCGGCAGCTCTGACGCAGCCACGGCTCTCCGGCTCGCCAACGAGCTCGTGCCGGAGCCGCTGCCGGCGGACGAGCTCCAGGCGATCGCCGCAGGACTGGGGAGCGACGTGCCCTTCTTCCTCGCCGACGGCCCGCAGCTGGGGCTCGACGACGGCTCGCGGCTCGAGCCGTGCGAGCTGCCGCAGGAGCTCGTGGTGCTCCTCGCGCTCCCCCACGGCGCCCGGAAGGAGTCGACGGGGGCGGTGTACCGCGCCTTCGACGAGCGCGGGGGGGCAGCGGGGTTCGAGGAGCGACGGGGAGAGCTGCTCGAGCGCGTGCGCGCCGGGCTCGGCCCGGCCGACCTCGCGAGCCTGCCGCGGAACGACCTGGCCTCCTCGCCGCTCGCGGCCCGGCTCGAGCGGCTCGGCGCGCTCCGCGCCGACGTCTCCGGCGCGGGCCCGACGGTCTACGCGCTCTTCGAGCGCGAGGCATCTGCGGCGGCCGCGGCCGCCGCGCTCGAGCGCGAGGCGACGGTCTGGGTGACACGGACCCGTTGGTACCGTTGACCGCGTGAGCTCGAACCTCGTCCTCGAGCACCGCTCGTCGACCCTCGGTCGGCGCGCGCACCGCAACCGGCTCTGGATCGCGCTCGCCGTCGCAGCCGTCGAGGGGCTGCTCGTGCTGGCCGGGGCGATCGCGTGGTGGGTCGTCGTCCTCGCGGCCGCCGGCACGGTCGCGCTCTACGTCGGACGCCTCCGCGACCACGCGAGCGCCGACCTGCGCACGGCGGGCTGGATCGCGGCGGTCTCGCAGCTCGTCGTCGTGCTGGTCCCGGTGCTGACGGCGGTCGCTGCGGCGGTCGTGGTGCTGGTCGTCGTGCTCGCCGCCGTCGGCGTCCTCGCCGCGCTCCTCCTCGACCGACGGTAGACTCGGCGTCCGCTTCTCTGGGGCGTGGCCAAGCGGTAAGGCAACGGGTTTTGGTCCCGTGATCCCAGGTTCGAATCCTGGCGCCCCAGCCATACGCGAGCCCAGATGCCGATGACACTTGCAGCCGTGGTGATGGCCGGAGGGCGCGGGACGCGCATGCGCTCGGCGGTGCCCAAGCACCTGCACCCGATCCTCGGCCGCCGGATGGTCGACTGGGTGGTCGAGGCTGCGCGCCCGCTCGGGGCGGACCCGCTGGTGGTGGTCGTCTCGCCCGACACGGCCGACGCCTTCGACGGGCTCCCGGTCGCGGTGCAGGAGCAGCCGCTCGGCACGGGTGACGCCGTTCGCTCGGCCCGTCTGGCCGTCGGAGAGGCGGACGAGGTGCTCGTCCTGTCGGGTGACACGCCGCTCCTCACCGAGGCGCTGCTGGCCGAGCTCGTGGGCGAGCACCGCCGCAAGGCTGCGGCCGCGACCGTCCTCTCGTTCGTCCCGGACGACATCCGCAGCTACGGGCGGATCGTGCGCGACGCCGACGGCGACGTCGCCGAGATCGTCGAGGCCGTGGACGCGACGCCCGAGCAGCTGGCGATCGGAGAGGCGAACTCGTCCATCTACGTGTTCCGCGCCGACCTCCTCTGGGACGCCGTCGAGCGGCTCACTCCGGCGAACGCGCAGGGCGAGCTGTACCTGACCGACGCCGTGCGCGATCTGGTGGCCGCGGGCCACCGCGTCGCCGTGCACGTCGCCGCCGACCCCGCTGAGACGGAGGGCGTCAACACGCGGATCGAGCTGGCTGCGGCCGCCGCAGCGCTGCGCGACCGGATCAACGAGGCGCACATGCTCGCCGGCGTGACCGTCGTCGATCCGGCGACGACCTGGATCGAGCCGGGCGTGGCGATCGAGCCCGACGCGACGGTGCATCCGTTCACGGTGCTGCGCGGGGCGACCCGGGTCGGCTCGGGCGCGGAGGTCGGGCCGCACGTCGTGGCCGTGGACGCCGTGATCGGTGCCTCCGCCATCGTCGGGCCCTTCTGTTACCTTCGCCCCGGCACCGTGCTCGAGGAACGCGCCAAGGCGGGGACGTTCGTGGAGATCAAGAACTCCCGCATCGGTGCGCGAACGAAGGTTCCCCACCTCTCGTACCTGGGAGACGCCGACGTGGGCGAGGAGTCCAACATCGCAGCCGGCACGATCACCGTCAACCTCGACCACGGCACCCACGTGAAGGGTCGGACGGTGATCGGCAGCCATGTCCGGACGGGCGTCGACAGCTCGCTCGTCGCCCCCGTCACCATCGGCGACCACGCCTGGATCGCAGCCGGCTCGGTCGTCACCGACGACGTCCCGGAGAACGCTCTGGCGATCGCCCGGGCGCGGCAGGTGAACAAGGAGGGGCGCGGTGGAAAGCGGAACGGTTGAGCAGGCGCTGCCCGGCCTCGGGCATCACGCGATCACCTCGCCGGGTGCGTCCGCGAGCGTGATCGGCCTCACGCCCGAGAAGCGCCTCACGCTGGTCTCGGGGCGGTCGAACCCGATGCTCGCGACGCGGATCGCCGAGCATCTCGGGTGCGAGCTCGGCACGACCACGCTCAAGACGTTCGCGAACGGCGAGACGTACTGCCGCTACGAGGAGTCGATCCGCGGCGCCGACGTCTTCATCGTCCAGACCGCGGCGCTGCCGGTCGACCAGAACCTGATGGAGCTCCTCATCATGGTGAACGCCGCCAAGCTCGCCTCGGCGAAGCGGATCACGGCGGTCATCCCCTGGTACTTCTACGTCCGTCAGGACAAGAAGTCACGGCCGCGAGAGCCGATCACCGCGAAGCTCGTCGCCGACCTCCTCCAGACCGCAGGGGTCGACCGGGTGCTCACGATGGACCTCCACGCCGGGCAGGTGCAGGGATTCTTCGAGATCCCCGTCGACCACATGACGGCCGTGCCGATGTTCGCGCAGTACGTGCGCGACCTCGGCCTCGACGCGCCGCTCGCGGCGGTCTCGCCGGACACCGGGCGCGCCAAGCTCGCGGGCAAGTTCGGCGAGATGATCGGCGGCGACCTCGTGATCCTCAACAAGGTGCGTCCGGGCCACAACGTGGCCCGCGTGACGACCGTGATCGGCGACGTCGAGGGCAAGGTCGCCGTGATGAGCGACGACGTCGTCGACACGGGTGGGACGCTGGTCGCCGGTGCCGAGGCGTTGAAGGAGGCCGGCGCCCTCAAGGTCTACGCCTGCGCGACGCACGGGCTGTTCAACGGCCCGGCGCTCGAGCGGATCGCCGCGAGCGAGATCGACAAGCTGGTGGTGACCGACACCGTGCCGATCGACCCGCTGACGAAGCCCGACAACGTCGAGGTGCTGTCGGTCGCCGGGATCCTGGCCGAGACCATCCAGAACGTCTTCTCCGACGACTCGGTCTCGGCGATCTTCGCGGGCGAGAACCAGCTCTTCTAGTCGCCCTGGTGAACCGAGCCGCGCCGCGATCCGCGGCATCCGGTGGGCTGCGTACGCTCGCCCAGATGGATCGCACCGTGCTCTGGCGGCGCGTCGCCGACGACGCCGAGCAGCTCAAGCGCTTCACCCCCGAGGGCCATCAGGTCGTGGTCGAGGTGTTTCTCGCCGGACGAGACGCGCCGCTCGTGCTCGGGCACGTCGAGACGCGCAGGGGCGAGGCGGAGTCGTGGATCCGGTTCCAGACGGTGGACGACGTGTGGGTGCACGCCGACGAGCGCCACGTGCAGCGCGTCGAGCTGCGCTTCAGTCGCTCGACGGAGAGCGCCGTCGGGTTCGGCCACCGGGAGCTCCCGGAGGTCAACGGCGACCCTGCCGGCGGCTGAGCGCGAGCGGCACGGGCCCGCGAGGGCGATCGCACCCCTCCCGCTCCGCTACAATCCGCCGCCGATGTCCACCGACCGCGTCAGCCTCGAGGTCACCAAGCGCGCCGACGACCAGCTCGGCTCGCGCAACGTCCGTCGTCTGCGTGCCGAGGGGCTCATCCCGGGCGTCCTCTACGGGAAGGGCGCGGCTGCGCCGTTCGCGGTCGGCGAGCGCGAGCTGCGGACCGCCCTGACCGGCCCGTCGGGCACGCATGCGATCGTCGACGTCGTCCTCGACGGAGCGACGCACCCGGCGATCGTCAAGGACGTCCAGCGCCACCCGATCCGGGGGACGCTCACGCACATCGACTTCCACGAGGTGCGTCTCGATCGACCGATCGAGACGACCGTCGTGCTCGAGCTCGTCGGCGAGTCGCCCGGGGCCCGCATGGGCGGCGTCGTCCAGCTCCTCGTCCGCGAGCTGCGCATCGCGACGCTCCCCACCTCGATCCCCGAGCGGATCGAGGTCGCGGTCGATGCGCTGGAGCTCGGAGACAGCGTCCGGCTCGCCGAGCTGTCGGTGCCCGCCGGCGTCACCGTCCTCGACGACCCCGACACCGTGGTCGCCACCTGCGCCGTCCCGCGCACGATCTCGATCGAGGAGATCGAGGGCGAGGGCGCGGTCGGCGAAGAGGGCGCGGAGCCGTCCGCCGAGGCCGAGGCCGAGGCGGAGGCCGAGGCCGCGGGCGACGAGGGGTAGCGCGTGCGCCTCTTCCGGCGGGGAGAGGCTGCAGATCCCGTGGATCTCCTCGTCGCAGGCCTGGGCAACCCCGGTGCCGAGCATGCAGGCGACCGGCACAACGTCGGCTGGATGGTCATGGACGAGCTGGCTCGACGGCACGAAGGCCTGTTCAAGTCGAAGTTCCGCGGACGGCTCGCAGACATCCGCCTCGACGGCGTGAAGCTGCTCCTGCTCAAGCCCGAGACGTACATGAACGAGTCCGGGGCGTCGATCCAGGCGGTTGCGGCCTTCTACAAGATCCCGGCCGAGCGCCTGCTCGTCGTCCACGACGACGTCGACCTGCCCACGGCGCGGATCCAGGTGCGCGCCGGGGGAGGTCTCGCCGGGCACAACGGGTTGCGCTCCATCGCCCAGCGGCTCGGGACCCAGGACTTCCTCCGTCTGCGTCTCGGCGTCGGCCGGCCCGGTCGCGGCGACCCGCGGCCGGTCGCCGACTACGTGCTCTCCCCGTTCGACCCCGAGGACGACGTCGAGGCGATCGTCGCTCGCGGCTGCGACGCGGTGGAGGCGCTCGCGACGGCGGGGCTCGCCGAGGCGCAGCGCCGGTTCAACTGACGCCGTCTCGCGGCCGCTCCAGGGCACGCCGTGACCATCCCGGCGCGAAGCCGGCACGCTTCCGTCACGTGTGTCGCGATACCGTGAACGCAGGGGCACCGGGGGTGCCCCTGGGGGAGGTTGGGGAAGGAGCTGGGGAAGGAAGGAGTTGGGGGAGGAAGGAGCTGGGGAAGGAAGTCGGGCAGGGCGCGCTCGCCCGGAGGGTGCGTACGATGACTCGGCGGGGCCCGTCCCCGCCTTCGTGATGGACCCGACGACTCGCACCCGATCGACACCGCTCGCCGTCTTCGTGGACGAGCTCCGTCGCAGCGAGCGCTTCGCGGCGTTCGTGCGCGGGTTCCCGATCCGCGCGCGGGTCTCGGAGCCGGCGTTTCCCCTGGTCGCCGCCGCGCTGCACGAGGAGCTGGCACGACCGCTGCTCGTGCTCGTCCCCGGCGACGCCGACGCGCGCGAGCTCGCCGAGGCCGTCTCGTGGTTCAGGGGCGGAGACCGGGTCGCGTACCTGCCGAGTCGTGGCGTCGCGCCCGGATCGGGGCTCGCGCCGCCGCCGCACCTCGTGGGAGAGCGGTTCCGTGCGCTCGACGTGCTCGCCGCGGGCGGTCTGGTGCTCGTCTCCGCGTCCGCCCTCGCCCAGGGGATGCCCCCTCCGGGCGAGCGACCCGAGAGCGTTCCCCTCGTCGTGGGCTCGGAGCCGGGGCTGGACGGGCTGGCGGCAGCGCTGACGCAGGCGGGCTACGAGCGGGTCGACCGGGTCGAGGAGCGCGGCCAGTTCGCCGTTCGCGGGGGGATCGTCGACGTCTTCCCGACCACCGGCCGGGAGCCGCTGCGCGTGGAGCTGTTCGGCGACGAGATCGAGCAGATCCGCGCGTTCTCGCCGTTCACCCAGCGCGCGCTGCACCCGATCTCGGAGGCGATCGTCCAGCCGGCGCGCGAGCGGCGCGACGACCTCGTCGAGCTGGCGGGCGGCGTCGAGCCCTGGCTCGACGAGCGGGACGGACGTCGTGTCGACGTCCCGCTGGTGGCGAGCGCCCCCGACATCGTGTGGCAGCCGGACGACGTTCGCCTGGCCTGGGAGGAGGACGGCTGTGAGCCGGTCGACGTGAGCGGGGCCGCAGAGCTCGACCCGTTCCCGC
>CAZUVW010000034.1:0-18815 GCA_964623875.1 uncultured Gaiellales bacterium | reverse complement strand
ACATCCTTGTAAACGCCGGGGGCCTCCTCGGCGACCGTCGCCCCCGACTGTGCCTTGACGTAGATCTGCTGTTGTTCCTGTAGCTCCTGCTGAACGTCGCCTCCCCAGTAATCCTTTTTCGCTTGCGTGCGGCTCATGAGCCGACCCGCACCGTGAGCGGCCCGCCGCGCACGATCGAACCGCCCTCGAGCACATCACCTCGTGAAACCGCTCGCCATGTCCCGGACCGACCCAGCGCGCGCGCCCGACCACGCACGACCGACGAGGCGATGGGAGGGCCGCGCCCCTCGCTGATCTCGACCTCTGCTCCGGGGCTCGAGCCCGGCGGCGCCCCGACGGCGCCCGTGTGCTCGAGGAGCCGCCGCTCCCGCGCCCGCGCCGCGGTCACGGCACGGAGGCTCGTCAGCGCCAGCAGCCCCAGCCCGAGCGCGCTCCGCGACGACGCGAGCAGGGCGACTCGAGCGAGCTTCAGGCTCAGATCGCCGGGCGCCGGACCGGTGATCCGGCGATCGGTTCCCACCTGGACGGCGTGGAGGTCCTCCGCGATCGTGAGGCCGGCCGTCACGAACAGGTTCGGCGACTCGGCGGCTCGTCGCGTGTCCCCGGCTGCGCGGCGCGCCAGCGTGAAGCCGAGACCCAGGATCGCCGCACCGAGGACGATCGTCCCTCGTGCCATTGCGGCTCTGTCCTCGCCGTCGAGCAGCGGCGGAGGTCTCGGGGGCTCGGCGCCTGACGCGTCCCGATCGTCGAGCTCGCCGAGCGCGACGAGCACGTCGTCGGGCCCGGTCGTACGGGGGTCGAACGTGACGAGCACGTTCCCCGTCACGCTGCTGCCGGAGACCCGGCACCCGGCAGGAAGGCGCGCCGCCACCTCCTCCAAGGAGGGGGCGCCGCGCCTCCACCAGGACGGCCAGTGGATCCGCACGCGCGCGGATCCCAGGTGCACGACGCGAAGCGGCTCCACGGCGCTCACCGCCGAGCGCTACTCCGAGGGCTTCCCGTGCCGCATCGCCTGCGCCTCGTCCCAGATGTCTTGCGCCTCCTCGACTGCGCGGACGATCAAGCGCTGCACACGCTGCGCGGCCTCCAACTCGAGCCGGGCGATGATCTCTTCCGCTCGCTCGAGCGGGGAGCCCTCGGGAGGGTGCGGATCCTCGCTCACGTCCTCGCTCACGCGGTGCGCTTCTTGCGGGCGCTGGTGGCGGCCGCTTGGCCGTTGCCACCCTTCGCCCGGGTCTTGGCCTCGTTGACGATCGAGCTGATCGGCGTGGTCACGGCGCTGGCGCCGTGAGCCGCCGTGCCTGCGACCGTCGATGCGGCGTGACCCGCCTCCGTCGTCGCCTCATGGGCGGTCTTGACAGCAGCCTCGCCGACCGAGATCACCGCCGCGAGGCCGTGCACGGCCCCTTTGCGCGCGAGCTCGCGCCCACGCGAGGATGCCAGCACGGCAACCCCTCCGGCGATCAGCCACGGGTTCATCTCTCACCTCGCTTCCTGTGTGCATCCATCATCCCACCTCGGGCGCCTCCGCTGGTCAGCGGTTGATGGCACGCGGCATCGGGACCAACTACGGAAAGGTCGGTCGGCCCCGATCTCTCGAACACCGGGCCCACGACCGCCGCCGCGCGGTCGGAGCGGCAGAATGGCTCCATGAGGGCCCGTGCGAGGTCGAAGGTCGACACGAAGGGGAGTGCGCTCGTGCGCAACGAGTCGCTTCGTCGCGGCCTCGTCGTCCTGCGGGCGCTGGCTCGGGCCGAGGGAGGCTTGACGGCGGCCGAGGTCGCGCGGCGCACCGGCATCCCCGGACCGACGGTACAGCGCCTCCTCGCCACGCTGTCGGACGAGGCGATGGCTGTCCGGGACGCCGACGGCGGCTGGCGTCCCGGCTCGGGCGTCCTCGAGCTCACAGGGGCCGAGGGGGAGACGGCTGCGCTCGTCGCTCGCGCGCGCGACGTCCTGCGGGAGCTCGCAGACGAGCTGGGAGAGACCGCCCTGCTGACGCGGGTCAGCCTGCCCCACGTGACGGAGATCCTCGTGCAGGAGGACGCCGGCCACCTGCTCGGAGCGACGAGCTGGGTCGGACGCACCTTCGACGCCCATCGCTCGGTCGCCGGCTGGGTCGTCGCGGCCGAGCTGCCCGACGACGAGGTGGCAGCGCTCGGCGGGGACGACCCGGAGCTCCGCGCGCGGTGGCTGGAGTCGGTCGAGCGCACGCGTGCGCGCGGCTACGCGCTCGACGTCGGTGGGCTCGAGACGGGTCTGACGTCGGTCGCGGTGCTCGTGCAGACCGGACCTGCGGCGATGGCGCTCGGAAGCGCCGGGCCGTCGGCGCGACTCACGCCCAGGCGGGCCGTGCGCGTGGTGGCGCGCCTCCGAGAGGCCGCCGCCCAGCTGACGATCACTGAATGACTTGAAACCTGATCACTGGGTGAGTAGAGTTCGGGAATGGCCTCCCTCGCCATCGACGAGCTCGCGGATCGCGACCCGGTGCCGGGCCGCCGCCGCGGCAGGGTGCTCTCGCCCGCCGAGTGCGAGGAGATCGCCCGGGACCTCGCCGCCCGTCGGGAGCAGTGGCAGGGCGTCGAGCTGACGCCGACCGAGACCGGCACGCGCGCCTTCGCGCTCCTGCACGAGGACGAGCATCACGAGGTGTGGCTCCTCTCCTGGCTCCCGGGACACTCGACCGGCTATCACGACCACGGCACGTCGAACGTCGGCTTCTGCGTCGCGCAGGGCGCGCTCGTCGAGCAGCAGCTCCGGTTCGCGGAGCCGCCGACAGAGCTCGTGCTCGGCCCCGGCGACACGCGCGCGGCTGCGAGCGACTACATCCACTGCCTCGAGTGGCGCGACGGCGAGCCAGCGCTCTCGATCCACGTCTACTCTCCCCCGCTCACCGTCGTCGGCCAGTATCGGATCGCGGACGGGGGCGTGCTCCGGCGCGAGACCCAGTCCGGCCGCGACGAGCTCACGCGGGACTGACGCCGCAGCCGATGGCCTGTCGGGGGCGGCTCAGCGCGGCCGCCGCGAGGGACGCGTCGGCGCCGGCGCGGGCCTGGACGCCGGAGTCGGTCCCACCCGGCCGCTCGGATGCAGCAGGACGATCGCCGCGGTGCCGACCGCCGCGATGAGGAACACGGTCGCGGCCCCGGACAGCGTCTCGAGGAGTGTGGGGGAGACGAGCATCGTCACCGCGAGCACGCCCATCAGCACGCCCCCGCCGAGCTTGAGCACGCGTCCGTGCCGCTCTTCGACCCTGCCCATCCGCATCGCCACGATCGCGCCCGTCAGGACGGCGAGCTCGTCGAGCAGGAAGATCAGGAGATAGACAGCGAGCAGGAATGCGTACTCGGCCCCGGTCGCGCCACGCTCTGCGAGGAGGTTGGACCAGACGACGGGAAAGCCGACCGTGCACGGGAGCTCGAGCAGCGCGACGCCAGCCGCCATGCCGGCCGTGAGCGCGACCACGCCAGGCAGACGGCGCTCCTCGAGCGCGAGCGAGCGGCTCTCCCGCACGATCGACGGCTTGAAGCGGTCGGGGATCGTCAGCGACACCCCGCGACCGAACCAGAAGTAGTCCTTGACGTTGACCACGGCGAACGCAGCCGCCACCGTCGCCACGCCGACGCGGATCCACCAGGCGTAGTCGACCACCGTCAGCGCGCCGAAGAGGCCGACGAGGAACACTCCGTACACGACCGCGGCGGTCGTCACGTACGTGCCTCCGATCAGCGCCAGCCGAGCGCGTGAGCCCGTGCGGAGAATCATGGCCAGGAGGACCGTGAGCACCCAGAGCGAGCACGGGTTGAAGCCGTCGACGAAGGCGATCAGCGCCGTCGCCCAGACGAGGGAGTCGGAGCCGACGTCGTGCGTCCCGAGCAGGGGGACGTCGATCGCGGTGCCGTCGTCGGCGTCGACCGGGCTCGGAGGCACGGGCGCCGTGGTGCCGTTGATCGCTGCGCTCGCCACGTCGGGACACCCTCCCCCGGTGCAGGCGTCGACGACCGCCTCCATCGCCTGGCGATACGCGGTGCTGTCCCCGATCCACGCCTGCCCTGCGATGAACACCGCCGGAACGCCGGTCGGCTCGATCCCGTGCGCTGCCGCGACGCGCCGGAACGCGTCGCGGTTCGCCTCGTCGTACCAGACCTCGTAGTCGGCGAGCTCGACGCCGGGCCGTGCCGCGAGCTCCTCCAGGAACGGCCGCAGCGCAGCGCAGTGCGGGCAGCCGCTGCCCCAGAACAGATGGATCGTGACCGGCTCCGCGGGTGTCGGAGCCGCACGTGCCGCGGGAACGGCGGACAGCGCGATCGCCGTCGCGATCGCCAGAGCGAGCACGCGAAGGGCCCGAGCCGCCATGCAGTCTCACGCTAGGGGCGGGAAGCCGGGGTCGCATCCGGGCAGATCGTGATCACGGCAGGTGTTTCGCCGCACCCGCCCGCACCCGAAGGGGTGGGGTTTCTCACGCCGGCGCCGTGTGGGGCGCGTGCCGGTGCCGGGCGTCAGCTCGACACAGGCCGTGCCACGGCCGACGTGCCGAGCGCCTGCCCGCGCGCGTCGAGCGCGACGACCTGGGCGTAGGCGGGCACGGCCGGCAGGGCGATCGCCGTCTCGAAGCCCTGCCGGCGCAGCGTGCGCACGGGCCGGAGGTCGTTCGCCCGCGTCCCGGCACGCACCTGCCAGCGCGCGACCTCGGTCGCGCCGTTCCAGCTCGCGTGGACGACCGGAACGCCGTCCGTGCTGCGCCCCACGGCGATGTCCGGCGGGAGGCTCGGGCGCCCGATCCACTTCGCGCGCACCGCCCGGTAGCTGACGCTTCGGCCGCGGAAGCGGGCGTCGAAGCGCACGGCGCCGTCGGGGCCGATCTCGGTGAACGTCGGATGCATGCCCCAGCCGACGAACATGCCGCCGTCCCGGACCTGCTGCGCGTTCGCCATCGCCCAGGAGACACGCTGCTCGCCCGCCTGGTAGTCGCGGACGAGCCTCGCCCTCATCGAGCGCTCGTCGAGCCGTAGGCGGATCGCGCGCGAGGGCGGCTCGGTGTCGGTGGGGCGTGAGGCTGCGTTGTCGAACAGGGTGAGGGTGCCGTCCTGCCGACGGCGGGCGTCGTGCTGGTAGCCGAAGCGCACGCCGGGCCCGAGCGAGAAGTCGCTGCGCGTGCCGCCGAGGCGCCAGATCACCTTGCCGGTGCGACGGTGGATCTTGTAGACGGCAGACGTGTGGCGCGCGGAGAGGAGCAGGTGCCCGTCGCGATCGACGCCGATCGAGTTGAGGTGGAAGTAGTCGACGTTGCCGTCGGGCGTGAGCCCGAGCTCCGACGACTCGTCCAGCGCGACGTGGTCGAGGCTGTGCCACTCGAACACCACCCGGTTGGTCGCGAGGTCGATCTCCTGCACGACGCCCTCGACGAGGCTGCCTTCGGCCGAGAGGCCGATCGACGTGAGGTCGGCCTTCACCTCGTTGTAGATGGTGATCAGGGCGGTGCCACTGCTCGTGAGCACGATGTCGTGCAGGTCGGCCTTGTAGCCGTTGCCGGCGCGAACGCGGCGGACGACGTCGTACGAGGAGTCGGCGATCACGAAGGTGCCGCCGTACCCGTCGAACACGGTGCCGGCCCACCAGGTGAGCACCGGGCGCCCACGGTAGCGCTGCACCTTGAGGTCCATGTGGAGCTGCGGCGAGAGCGGCCGGAACCACACGGGCTGACCGCGGGGATCGACGATCAGCGCACCCGGGGTCTCGCCCTTCGGGGCGTTCGGGAGCGTGAAGGGAGTGAGGAAGACGTGGCCGCCGACCGGGCTCCCGTCGGCGGTGAGGACGTCCACGATCGGCGGGCGCAGGTCGGGGCGCGTGACGAACGTGTGCCAGAGCGGCAGGTCGTCGGCACGCCGCGCGGCGTGGCCGCGCAGCTTCGGCGCCGCGGCCGCGCCCGGCGCGAGCAGGCCCGCGAGCGCGAGCCCGGACGCGCCGAGGAAGCGTCGCCGCGAGAGCGTCATGGGCAGGCCGCCCGCCATCGGTCTATTCAACCAGCCCCGCTCCCAGGCGTCCCGACCGTGTGTCGCGGCGTCAGGCGAGCGGTGCCAGCGCGACGACCTCTCGCCGGAACGGCGGCTCGTCGCCGTCGACGCCGTGCTCGCCGAGCTCCTCGGCGTACCGCCGTCCGTCCCAGACGGCTGCGGCGATGGTGCCGGGGCTCCAGGCGTCCCCGAGGAGCGCGACGGTCGGTCCCTTGTCGGTCGCGGCGCGCCGGAGCTCGTCTGCCAGCCCGTCGTCGGGCAGCCGTGCCGTGACGAGGACGAGCGTGTCGCAGGCGAGCTCCTGCTCGCGGTCGGTGAAGACGCAGGTCGTCGTGACCGCGCCCGGGCGCGCCGATGTCAGGGCGCGCAGCGGCTGCACGTCGACGCCGAGCTCGAGCAGGCGGCGCTGGATCCGGTGCTGCTCCATCGTGTTCGTCGTCCACTCCGACACCCGGGGCTCCGGCGTGACGATCGTCACCTCGTGCCCCTCGGCGGCGAGGAGCTCGGCGAGCACGCCCCCGAGGTAGTAGTGGTCGTCGTCGTAGAGGACGACCTGTCGTCCGGTGGGTCTGGCTCCGGCTAGCAGGTCGTCCGGGGTGAGCGTCTCGACGCCGTCGAGGTCGAGCGGGCTCAGGTGCCAACGGCCGACGCCGTCTCGACGCCAGCGCGCGCCCGTGGCGACGGCCACGTGATCGAACTCGTACCCAAGGATCTCCTCGGCGGTGAGCGCGCTGCCGAGCGCGAGCTCCACGTTCCGCAGCCGCTCGAGCTGGCCGGCCCGGTAGTCGCGCACCCGGATCCACGCCGCGAGGCCCGGAAGCCGCGCCTCGCGCGCCACGCGCCCGCCGAGCACGTCGGTCGCCTCGGCGAGGACGACCGCGTAGCCGCGCCGACCGAGCGACATCGCCGCCTCGAGCCCTGCCGGCCCTGCGCCGACGACCAGCACCGACGCGTCGTCGTGCTTCGGGCGGATCCGCTCGGGATGCCAGCCGCGCCGCCACTCCTCTCCCATCGACGGGTTCTGCGTGCAGCGGATGGGGGTCGCGAGGGCGTCGCCGGTGACGCAGACGTTGCAACCGATGCACTCCCTGATCTCGTCGATCCGGCCCTGCTCGATCTTCACCGGGAGGAACGGGTCGGCGATCGAGGGTCGGGCCGCGCCGATCAGGTCGAGGACGCCGTCCCGGATCATCCGCACCATCGTGTCCGGCGAGGTGAAGCGGCCGACGCCGACGACGGGCTTGCTCGTGAGCTGCTTGAGCCCGCGCACGTACTCCTCCTGCGCGCCCTCGCCCGCGAACCTCGACGTGATCGAGTCGAAGTCCCATTCCCCGACCATCAGATCCCAGAGGTCGGGCAGCTCCCCGACCAGACCGAGCACCTCCTCGATCTCGGCTCGCTCGAGCCCCGCCTCGCCCACGAGCTCGTCGACGCAGATGCGACAGGCGACGGCCGCCCGCCCTGCGACCTCCTCGAGCGTGTCCTCGAGGATCTCGCGCAGCAGCCGGGCGCGGTTCTCGAGGCTCCCGCCGTAGTCGTCCGCGCGGTCGTTCGTGCGCCGGGAGAGGAAGTGCTGGATCGTCGCCAGCCCGTGTCCCGCGTAGACGTAGACGAGGTCGTAGCCGGCCCGCAGCGACCGCGCGACCGCCTGGCGGTGCCAGCGGCGCAGGTCGGCGATGTCGGAGAGCGCCATCCTGCGCGCCTGGACGGGATCGTTGCCGCGGGTCGGCAGGTGCGACGGGCCGAGCGGCGGCCGGCGCACCCAGAGGTTGGCGGCGTTCATGCCGCTGTGGACGAGCTCGATGCCCGCGAGCGAGCCGTGCGCGTGCACCTGCTCCACGAGCCGCTCGTGCGCGGGGATGTCGGCGTCGTCCCAGATGCGTCCCTCGACGTACGGGCCGACGTCGGTCGTGTGGTGGATCTCGACCTCTTCCGTGCAGACGACCGCCCAGCCGCCCTCCGCCTTGACACCGCGCATCACGGCGTGCGCCGTCGGATCCCGGTGCCCCATGCCGTTGCAGTGCGGCACCTGGAAGAAGCGGTTGCGGGCGGTCATCGGCCCGATCGGGACGGGCTCGAAGAGGACGTCGAAGCGAGGATCGCGGGGCACGTCGGCTCCTGGGAAGGTCGGGTTCCGGGAAGGGCCTGACTCTACGGTCAGGGCGATCCTGGCACAACGCGGCATGGCGCAGCGTCGACGTGGGAGTCTCTCTAGGCATCGGGGCCCGCAACGCGGGCCCCGATGCCTGACAGGCGGTGCGGTTGGTCCGGCGCTTACGCCGCGTTGACGAGATCGCGACGGCGCGGCAGCGGTGTCGCGTCGTGTCCGAGCGCGTGCTGGAGCCGGGTCAGCGCGGACTTCTCGAGCTGACGCACCCGCTCACGAGTGAGCTGCAGCCGCCGACCGATCTCCTCCAGCGTGAGCCCCTCCTCGCCGTCGAAGCCGAACCGGAGCTCGAGCACACGGCGCTCGCGCTCGGGGAGCCCGGCGAGCGCGGTGCGCACGCGGTCGCGCTGCATCGTCTCGTCGGCCTCCTCGACCGGGTCCGGTGCAGACCGGTCGGCGAACAGGTCGCCGAGCTCGCCGTCGCCGTCGGAGCCCACCGCCTGGTTGAGCGACACGGACGCCTCGACGGCGTCGAGCGCCTCCTCGACGTGGTGCTTCTTGAGCCCGGTGGCCTTCGCGAGCTCGTCGATCGTCGGCTGACGGCCGAGCGAGACCTCGAGGCGCTGGCGGGCGCGGTTGAGCTTCTGCTGACGCTCCTGGACGTGCACCGGCACGCGGATCGTCGCGGACTGGTTCGCGACCGAGCGCTGACAGGCCTGGCGGATCCACCACGTCGCGTACGTGGAGAACTTGAAGCCCTTGCGCCAGTCGAACTTCTCGACCGCGCGGTTCAGACCGATCACGCCGTCCTGGATGAGGTCGAGGAACGGGACGCCGTGGCCGCGGTACCGCTTCGCGATCGACACGACCAGGCGCAGGTTCGAGTTGATCATCTGCTCCTTCGCGCGCAGGTCACCACGCTCCACCCGCTTCGCCAGGGTGATCTCCTCGGCGGCGGTGAGCAGCGGGTAGCGGCCGATCTCGGACAGGAACAGGCCGAGCGAGTCGGTCGTGGCCGGGCCGGACCCGGGCGTGAGGTCGAGCTCGAAGTCGTCGTCCTCCTCGCTCGCGGGCAGCTCGACGCCGCGCTCGGTCAGGAGCGCGAGGAGGGCGGTCATCGCCTCCTCGTCGAGGTCGTGCTCGAGCGCGAGCGCCTCGAGCTCGGGCGCCTCGACGCGCCCGCGCTCCTCGGCGTCGGCCACGAACACGTCGAGGGCATTCGTATCGATCAGCGTGGTCTCCATGATCCTCTTTCGTGTCATCTCGTTCCGCACGCAGCGTGACCCGCGTGGGTGTCGTCTCGTCTCCCTGAGGGAATCGCGCTGGCACACGCACGTAGCTCGCGTGGCGGCGCTCTCAATGAGTGTGAACGGTTACGACGTGGTTGTCATTCCCCGGTCGGGGTTCCGAACGAAATGCTTACGTGTGGTCAATCCTGAGTTCGCACTCGGACGAGGGATGCCTCCACGCGCCGTCGGCGGCCGTTGCGGGCATGCAGGCGTCAGTTGAGGCGTGGGTCGGAGGGGAGGAGCGCGAGCACGGCATCGTGACCGCCGCGACGACGAAGCACGGCGCTCCAGAGCCGGTCGGGATCGTCGCTGAAGACGTCCTCGGCCCGGGCCGGCTCCACGATCCACGCCCCCTCGGCGAGCTCGGACTCCAGCTGCCCAGGGCCCCAGCCCGCATAGCCGGCGAAGACGCGCACGCTCCGCAGCTCCCCGAGCGCCTCGGCCGAGACGACCTCACCGGGCAGGAAGCCGACGCTCCCGAAGACGAGCACCCCGGCCAGCGCGGGGTCCAGGAAGTCGGCGAGGACGACGATCGCGTCCGGCTGGACGGGCCCGCCGACGTGGACGAGCTCGTCCTCCCCCGCGATCTCGGCCAGTGGCTCCGCCGCCTCGCCGACCGTCACCGGCGACGGACGGTTGAGCACGACGCCCATGGCTCCCTCCTCGCCGTGCTCGCCGACGAGCACGACCGTGCGCCGGAACCGCGGGTCGTCCAGGGACGGGCCGGCGATCAGCAGCTGGCCGCGGAGGGAGTCCATCGGTGGGGTGTCGGATCCGGGCGCATCGTCACGAGACCGGGCAGGCGCTCGCGACACGAGACGCGTAGCGGGAGCGCGTGCCAGCAGAGCCTGTCAGCAGAGCCTGTCAGCAGAGCCTGTCAGCAGAGCCTGTCAGGCAGGGGGGACAGGATCCGTGCCGGAAGTGTGCCGATCGTTCCACACGCGCGGGTGTGCCGGTGAGGGCCCTCCGCTCGAGGACGGCCCTCACCGGCACCGCACCGCACCTACTTCGCGATCTTGATCGTGTAGGTCTTGAAGATCTGCGTCCCGGGGTCGCCGAGCACCCAGACCTTCAGCTTGAAGGAGCCGTTGACGAGCGGGGTGCCACTCAGCACGCCGGTCGCCTCGTCGAGCGAGAGCCCGGGCGGGTAGGCGCCGCTCGCGACGAAGAGCTTCGTCTTGCTCGCCCCGGTGACGGGGATCTTCCACGAGTAGCGCTTGCCGAGCGTGCCGGCCTTCGGCTGCGCGGTCGGCGAGAACGCCAGCAGCGCCTTGACGTTGAGCTTCGCCTGCAGCGTCGCGTTGCCGCCGTTCTGGTCGGCGACGCTCATCGTGAGCGTCGTGACGCCGGCGGTGGTGGGCGTGCCCGACACCGTCCCGGTCGCCGGGTCGAGCGTGAGCCCGGCGGGGAGGGTCGTGCTCGAGTACGTGTACGTACCCTTGCCGCCGACCGCGTCGACGTCCCAGGTGAACAGCGTGTTGACCTTGCCGTTGAGCGGGACGGGCGTGGTCTTGGGTGCGACGCCGCCTGCCAGCCGCAGCTCGAGCGGCGCGAGCACGAAGATCCCGAGCTGCTTCGTGTCGCTGTTCTCGCTTCCGTTCGCCTGGACGGTGAACGTGAACTGCCCGGACTGGGTCGGCGTGCCGTCGATCACGCCGGAGGCGCTGAGGTTGACGCCCGGCGGGAGCGAGCCACCGGCGAGCGACCAGGACGTGACCGTGCCGCCGGAGACGGTCAGCTGCTGCGCCGGGTAGGGCTGGTTGATCGCGGCGTCCGGGAGGCTGTTCGTCGCCACGAACAGGCGCGACTTGATGGTGATCGTGAACTTGCTCTGCGTCAGCAGGCAGCTCCCTGGAGCAGGATTCGGCGCGCAGAGCGAGTCCCGCCCCTCGAGCCAGAACGTGAACGCTCCGGCCTGGCTGGGCGTGCCCGCGAGCACGCACTCGTCAGACAGCGAGAGCCCCGTCGGCAGCTGGCCAGACAGCAGCACGCACTTGATCGGGGGAGTGCCCGACCCCGGTGGGAACTGGAACTTGAAGTTGTAGGGGACTCCGACCTGACCGTTGGGCGGGGGCTTGGTGTCGTCGAACCCGAACGCTGCGGCAGTGCCGGCAGCGATGGCCGCGAGCAGGATCGCCGCGGCGAGCGTCGTGAGCGTCGTCTTCCTGAGCATTGCTCTCCCTTCGGCGAGTGCCGGTCTCTCCCTGCCTGGATGCTGGTGGGCGGGACGCAACCCCGATGCGTCCGCGAGCCGTTCTAGCAGGCGTTCGTTCCGACGATGTAAAGGCTCCATGATCGGCGGGAGCCCGGGCCGGAGGTCATGGGGCGCGATGCTCGACGCCGCTCGCCGCAGCAGACCCGGAGCGTGTCGATCGGGAGCGCGTGTCGAACCGCGGGTGCGCTAGCCGGCGACGCGGATCACGAACCGACGCGTGGTCACGCCGCCGAAGGAGTCGCTCGCCGTCACCGACACCCGGTACGTGCCGCGGCGCTTCGGCGTCCCCGACAGACGGCCGGTCTCGGCGTGCAGCACGACGCCGGGCGGGAACACGGAGGTGGACGAGAGGGTGACCGGTGCGATGCCCCCGGCGACGACGATCCGCCCGCTGTAGCGTCGACCCGTCTTCCCCGAGGGGAGCGACGCGGTGCGGATCGCGAGCTTCGGCCGCACGACGAGGGTGACCGCCTTGCGCGCCTCGCCGCCACCCGCGGCGTTCACGTCGAGCAGCACGGTGAAGCTGCCCGAGGCCCTCGGCGTGCCGTCGAGGACGCCCGTCGAGCCGTCGAGCGTGAGCCCGGCGGGGAGGGCGCCACCGACGAGCTGGAACGTGTAGCCGCCCGAGCCGCCGCTCGCTCCGACCTGCGCGGTGAACGGGGTTCCCACGATCGCGGGCGGCAGCGCCACCACCGAGACGCCGAGCGGCGCGAGCACGGTCAGCGAGAGCTGCTTGGTGTCCGTCTGCGAACCGTTCGAGGCCGCGACGGTGAAGGTGCTCGTCCCAATCGAGGTCGGCGTGCCCGAGATCGTGCCGGAGCCGCTCAGCGCGAGCCCCGGCGGGAGCGCCCCGGCGCTGACGGTCCAGCTCGACGCGGTGCCGCCGCTCGTCGCGAGGCTCTGGCTGTACGGCACGCCCACGGTCGCGTCCATCAGCCCGCCCGTCGTGACCGTCAGCTTCTGCCCGACGTTGATCGTGAAGCGAACCTCGCTCTTCAAGCCTGTCGCGTCGGTCGCCTGGACGTAGAAGCTCCACGAGCCGCCCGCCGTGGGGGTGCCGCTGACGGCGCCCTCGTCGGACAGCGACAGTCCCGGCGGGAGCGCACCCGAGTCGATCCGGAACTTGTGCGGCGCGCTGCCTCCGTCGGCGGTGAAGGTGAACGAGTACGGCGTGCCCACGTAGCCGTCGGGCGGAGCCTTCGGGGAGACCTTGTAGGCGGCGGCGCCCGACGCGAGCAGCGCTGCGGCGGAGGCGGCCAGGGCGAGGGTGAGGAGGAATGCGCGCATGTCCCCCTCTCTGTCGGCGCGGTCGGCCCTCCGATCCGTCCCTCGATCGAGGGACGCTTGATCGAGTGCCGAGCCTGGAACAGGCCGCAGAGAGACGCAACCGCACCCGTCCGTCGGCATCCTTCGCGGCATGGGAGCGGCAGTGAGCGGGATCTTCCTGCCCGGCTACGGAGCGCGTGCGTCGTCGTACGCCCGCGGGCTGCCGCCGGGATGGGAGGCCGTCCAGCCGCCCGCGCTGCGCCGGACGCGCGGATCGCTCGCCGCGCTCACCCGGTGGGCCGTGGACCTGGTGGGCGATCGGCCCGCACCGGTCGCCCTCGCCGGGCACTCTCTGGGGGGCGCGGTCGCGCTGCTGGCCACGACCCGGGCCCGGAAGCGCGTGCGCGCGCTCGTGCTGGTCGGCCCCGCCGGCCTGCCGCTCGAGCATCCGTACCTGCGCAGCGCTCGGGGCACGGCCGCGGGCGTGGTGCGCGGCCGCTACACGGCGGGAGAGATGGCCGCGGCGCTGACGGAGCTCGCTGCTGCGCCGCGCAGCGCCCTCCGGCTCGCGCGAGCGCTGGAGCGGCTCGACCTGTCGGCGGAGATGGAGGTGGTGCGCGCGGCGGGAATCCCGGTCACCGTGCTGGCCGCCGACACGGACACGCTCGTCCCGCCCGTCTCCTGCAGGCGGGCGGCGGAGCTGCTCGGCGCCGACTACCGCGAGCTCCACGTCGATGGAGGGCACACCTGGATGTACGGTCATTGGGGCCGTCTCCGCCAGGAGCTCGCCGCCGCGACGGGTTGAGGTTCACCGGATCCTCACCGGGCGGAGACATCGCCGACCCGCGACGGACGCTCCGCTGCTCCACGATGCAGACACCAGCGCCCTCCTGGTCACGGGCCCGGGGCGCTGCCCTCCCCGGGCCCGTGCTACGTCAGGGCGTCGAGCGCGGCGCGCAGCCCGGCGACGTAGGCGCCAAGGGCGGCTGGGCCTTCTTCGGCCACCTGCACGGCTCGTGAGCCGACGACGATGCCGTCGGTGAGCGCAGCCGCGGCCGCGGCCTGCGCGGGGCTGGAGATGCCGAAGCCCGCGTAGAGCGGGACGTCACCGGCGAGCGGGCGGGTGCGCGCCACGAGGCCCTCGAGGGCCGACGAGAGCTCCGCGCGCGCGCCCGTCGTCCCGGTCAGCGTCACGAGGTACAGCCAGCCGTCCGTCGTCTCGGCCGCGAGCCGGATGCGCTCGTCGGTCGAGGTGGGCGCGACCAGGTGGATCCTTCGCAGCTCGGGGCGCTGTCCCGCCGGGACGTCGGAGACGATCAGCGACGTCGCTCCACGATCGCGCGCGTCGTCGGCGAACCGCTCCCAGCCGTAGGCCTCCAGGAGCGCCGCGTAGGTCATCGGGACGAGCGGGGTGTCCGGGATCAGCTCCCGCGTCCGGGCCAGGCAGTCGAGGCACTCTCGGGTTCGCATCCCGCGCGCGAGCGCCCGCTCCGAGGCACGCTGGATCACGGGGCCGTCGGCCAGCGGGTCGGAGAACGGGAACCCGAGCTCGATCAGGTCGGCGCCTCCCTCGACCGCCGCTCGGGCGAGCTCCGGCGTCTCGGGCTCGCAGACGAGGTAGATCACGAGACGCTTGCTCATCCGACGTCGCCTCTCTCTGGCACTTGCTGCCCAAGGGCAGCAAGTGCCTCGGCGAGGTCCTTGTCACCCCGGCCGGAGAGGCACACGACGATCAGCTCCGCGTCGAGGTCTCCGACCCGCGCGAGGGCGTGCGACGTCTCGAGCGCGGGGATGATCCCCTCGGTGCGGGCGAGGCGCGCGAAGGCCTCGAGCGCCTCGTCGTCGGTGCAGGGAAGGTACGTGGCGCGCCCGGTGTCGCGCAGGAACGCGTGCTCCGGTCCGACGCCCGGGTAGTCGAGTCCGGCGGAGATCGAATGCGCATCGGCGATCTGACCGTCGGCGTCGGCCAGGATCGACGAGCGCGAGCCGTGCAGCACACCGGTCCGCCCGCGGCCGAGGGACGCCGCGTCCGCCGCCTCGACCCCGACGAGGTCGACCTCGGCGTCGTCGAGGAACCCGGCGAACATGCCGATCGCGTTCGAGCCGCCACCGACGCACGCGACGACGGCCTCCGGCAGGCGCCCCTCGACCTCGAGGATCTGCGAGCGCGCCTCGCGTCCGATCACGGCCTGGAGCTCCCGGACGATCTCCGGATACGGGGCGGGACCGACGCACGAGCCGATCACGTAGTGGGTCGTCTCGACGTTCGTGATCCAGTCGCGGATCGCGGCGCTCGTCGCCTCCTTGAGCGTCCGCGTCCCGAACTCGACCGGCTCGACGACGGCGCCCATCAGGCGCATCCGCTCGACGTTCGGCGCCTGCCGGCGCATGTCCTCCGCGCCCATGTACACGACGCACTCCAGCCCGAACCGCGCGCACGCGGTGGCGGTGGCCACTCCGTGCTGTCCGGCTCCGGTCTCGGCGATGATCCGTCGCTTGCCCAGGCGCTGCGCGAGCACGACCTGGCCGAGCGCGTTGTTGATCTTGTGCGCGCCCGTGTGGTTGAGGTCCTCCCGCTTGAGGAAGAGCCGCTTGCCCGGGGCGAAGCGCTCGGCGAGCGTGAGCGCCGACGGGCGTCCCGTGTACGTGCGCCCCAGGTGACCGAGCTCGGCGGCGAACGCCGGGTCGGCGAGCGCAGCCGCCCAGGCGGCGTCGAGCTCGTCGAGGGCGGGGATCAGCGTCTCCGGGACGTACCGGCCGCCGTAGGGGCCGTAGGTCTCCTCGTTCGCGGTCGTCATGCTCTGGCTGCCTCCACGTAGCGTCGCACCTTGTCGGGATCCTTGATGCCCGGGGCCGCCTCGAGGCCCGACGCGGCGTCGACCGCCCACGGCTGGACGGCCTCCACTGCGGCCCGCACGTTGTCGGGGCCGAGGCCGCCGGCGAGCACGATCCGGCCCTCTGCGCGCGCGGCCCGGTGCCAGTGCTCCGGGTCGTCCTCGAGCCAGGGAAGGTCGAGCAGGCGAGCCACCTCGACCCCGCGGCGGCTGATCGCCGCGTCGCGGCCGCGTACCTTCCCCTCCGCCCGAGGGTGCACCTGATCGAGGTCGGCCGGGCTCTCGCCGGCCTCGCCCACCCAGACGGCCACCGAGAGCACGTCCTCGGGGACGGGGAGGACGGCGGCCGCGGCGCGGGGGCTCTCCGGCACGAGCACGAACCCCAGCAGGTCGGCACCCGCCTCGGCGGCGACGGCGACGTCCTCCTCGCGCGTCAGCCCGCACACCTTCACGAGCGGGCGAGCGAGCAGCTCGGCGAGCTTGGCCCCGGGATCGGCCGCCCGCATCAGCGCCGACCCGACGAGGACGGCGTCGGCGCCTGCAAGCTCGGCGGCGGCTCCCTGTGCGCGGCTGCCGATGCCCGACTCGGCGACGACGACCCGGTCGGCGGGGATGCGGGCGAGGAGCGCGAGCTGTGTCTCGCGGTCGATCGCGAAGGTGGAGAGGTCGCGGGCGTTGACGCCGAGGACGGGCGCCGCGAGCGCGATGCCCCGCTCGAGCTCCGCCGCGTCGTGGGCCTCGACGAGCGTGTCGAGGCCGAGGTCGGTCGCGACCCGCAGCAACCGCGCCGTCGCGGCGTCGTCGAGGTCGCGCAGGAGCAGGAGCACCGCGTCGGCGCCCGCCTCCTTCGCGGTGCGCAGGTCGTCGTCGCTCGAGAAGAAGCCCTTCGCGAGCAGGGGCACGTCCGAGGCGCGGCGGGCGGCCCGGAGGTCGTCCCACGATCCGGCGAAGCGCTCGTCCACGAGCACCGAGACCGCAGCCGCGCCGGCCGCCGCGTAGGCGGGAGCGATCCGCGCCGGGTCGGCGTCGGGACGCAGGTCGCCCGCCGACGGCGAGCGGCGCTTGATCTCGGCGATCGCGCCCAGCCCGGGCGTGCGCAGCGCCTCGGCGAAGCGGCCCATCAGAACGAGCCCCGGGAGAAGTGGACGAGCTGGTCGAGACGGGCTGCCGCCGCGCCCGCGTCGAGGGTGCGACGGGCCTGGGCCAGCCCCTCGCGCAGGTCGGCAGCGTGGCCTGCGGCCGCGATCGCCCCGGCGGCGTTGAGCAGGACCGCGTCGCGCTTCGGCCCGCGGAGATCGCCGGCGAGGATCGCCCGGATCTCCTCGGCGTTCTCCTGCGCCGAGCCTCCGGTCAGCGAGGCCGGGTCGGACGGCTCGATCCCGTAGTCGGCCGGGTCGATCACGCGGTCGTGCACGACGCCGTCGACGACCTCCGCGATCTCGTTCGGCCCGCACGGCGAGAGCTCGTCGATCCCGCCGAAGCCGTGCACGACGAACGCGCGGGTGGTGTCGAGCTGGGCGAGAGCGTCGGCGACGGTGCGGACGAGTGCGGCGGAGTACACGCCGAACACCCCCGCGCGGGCCCCAGCGGGGTTCGTCAGCGGTCCGAGCACGTTGAAGATCGTGCGCATCCCGAGCTCCCGGCGCACGGGCGCCGCGTGCCGCATCGCCGGGTGGTGCGAGGGCGCGAACATGAACCCGAAGCCGAGTCTGTCGATCGACTCCGAGATGCGCTCCGGCTCCTGCTCGAGCACGAAGCCGAGCGCCTCGAGCACGTCGGCTGAGCCGGACGCCGAGCTGACCGCCCGGTTGCCGTGCTTCGCGACGGCCGCGCCCGCTGCCGCGGCGACGATCGCGGCGGCCGTCGAGATGTTCAGCGTCTGCCGCGCGTCGCCCCCCGTGCCGACGACGTCCACGAGGTCGCTGCGCGAGGTGTGCACGGGCGTGACGTGGGCGCGCATCGCCTCCGCGCAGCCGGCGATCTCCTCCGGCGTCTCGCCCTTCGCGCGCAGCGCGACGAGGAACCCGGCGATCTGCGCCTGGGTCGCCTCGCCGCCCATGATCTCCCCCATCACGGCGCGTGCCTGCGCCCGGGTGAGGTCGTGGCCGTCGAGCAGCGCCGCGAGCGCCTCCCTCACGGTCATCGCCTGCCCTCCAGGAAGCTCTCCGCCATGCGCGGGCCGAGGGGGGTCAGCACCGACTCGGGGTGGAACTGGACGCCCTCGATCGGCAGGGTGGCGTGCCGCACGCCCATCACCTCGCCGTCCTCGGTGGTCGAGGTGACGACGAGGTCGTGCGGGACGCGCGTCGCGGCGAGCGAGTGGTAGCGGCCCACCTCGACGCGCTCGGGCAGGCCGGCGTACACGCCGGCGCCGTCGTGCGTGATCACGCTCGCCTTGCCGTGCAGCAGCGCGCGAGCCTGGCCCACCTCGCCGCCGAACACCTCGACGATCGCCTGGTGCCCGAGGCAGACGCCCAGGGTCGGCATGGTCGGGCCGAGGCGCTCGATCATCGCCTTCGACACGCCGGCGTCCCCGGGGCGTCCTGGCCCGGGTGAGATCACGAGCCGGTCGGGCGCGAGCTCGGCTGCCTCGTCCGGCGTCAGCGCGTCGTTGCGGTAGGTCAGCACCTCGGCGCCCAGCTCCTCGAACAGGTGCACGAGGTTGTACGTGAACGAGTCGTAGTTGTCGATCATCAGGACGCGCACGCGCACCTCTGGTCGCACGGAGCCTGGCTGAAGCCAGGCACCTGGGGTTGCTCCGGGCCGCCGCGTGGGGCGGGGCCGCGGTGCCTGGCTTCAGCCAGGCTCCCGGCGACGTGGGCGATCATCCCGGTCCCTCCGCCTCGGCGAGGTCGATCGCCGCCTCGAGCGCCGCCAGCTTGCGCAGGCACTCCTCGTGCTCGGCAGCGGGGTCGGAGTCGAAGACGACGCCTGCGCCCGCCTGCAGGTGCGCGATCCCGTCGGTCATCACGATCGTCCGCAGCGCGATGCATGCATCCATCGTGCCGTCCGGGAGCACGTACAGCACGGCCCCGGCGTACGGACCGCGACGGTAGCCCTCGAGCTCGGAGATGAGCTGCATCGCCCGCA